>JACOZW010000010.1 GCA_016181145.1 Candidatus Yanofskyibacteriota bacterium | reverse complement strand
CTACTTCCTCCCCAATAACTTCAACGCATTCCTCACTCGATCCTGTAGATTTTCTCCTTTAACTTCTTTCAATACCTCTTTGGCCTGATACTGACCATAGCCCAAAGCCATAAGCGCCTCCAGTGCATGACCCTCCTGACCCAAATCCACTCCCGCCATATCTCCCATTTCCAAATGATCCACTTTGTTTTTTAATTCCAGAATAAGACGCTGGGCAGTTTTTGGTCCGAGACCTGAAACTTTTTTTAAATAATTAGCATCTTCATTTATAACTGCGGCCTTCAAGTGCTTGGCCTCAACTGTCGCCAAAATATTCATGGCACTTTTGGGGCCTATCCCATTAACGCTGGTGATAAGATTAAAGAGCTCCAAATCTTCCTTATCCTGAAATCCGTACATATCAAATGTCCCTTCGCGCATATTGAGCTGGGAATGGACAAAAAGCTTAATAAGTCCCGTGGTCGCTGAAGGCGACTTTACGGGATCTACGTCCTTGACAGGTAAGGTTGAATTTGATAGAATATTTAGTAACTTGGGGGCTACTATCACCTTATACCCTATGCCTCCCGTGCTTAAAATCACGTATTTATCCCCTAAGTGTTCAATTTTGCCCTCGAGAAAGGAGATCAAAGTATTACGAATTAAGTATTAGGTATTACGGTTTAAGAATAACATTGAAAACAGAAATAAACCAGATAGCAAAAGTCCAAATATAAATAAAAGACTCGCTTGAAGCGAGTCACCGGAACTTTTACTAAGCGACAGAGTCAATCTTTTTATACATGCTTTCTGCCCCAGATAAGAAACGATGTACCGAGCGCTATGCCCGCTAAATCAATAGGTACCCATCCATAACGGCCATTACTGATATCACCGAACAGCATAAATACAAGAAAAATTACCACTACAATATTCGAGACAACCAAGAATCTTCTATGCATACTGCCCCCAATCAACGCTACCAATTTAAATATAATATAACCTTATATAAATAATGTCAAATGTTTAAACTAGAGTCTAAGTACAAACCAACAGGCGATCAGCCACAAGCTATCGCCAAGCTCACAAAAGGACTCAAAGATGGTAAAAAACACCAGGTGCTTTTAGGCGTAACCGGAAGCGGTAAAACCTTTACTATGGCTAAGGTGATAGAGGCTTACAAAAAACCGACTCTTATAATTTCTCATAATAAAACTCTGGCCGCCCAGCTTTATAAAGAATTCAAAGAATTTTTTCCAAAAAATGCCGTTCATTATTTTGTTTCATATTATGACTACTATCAGCCTGAGGCCTATATCCCCCATACTGACACCTATATTGAAAAGGATTCAAAAATAAACGAAGAGATAGATCGTCTCCGACACGCTGCAACACAAGCGCTAATGTCGCGCGACGATGTAATTATTATTGCTTCAGTCTCCTGCATCTACAACCTCGGCTCTCCCGAAGAATATAAAAGTATGGGTCTGGAGATCTTTGAAGGACAAAAAATAAAACCAGCTGAGCTAATGAAAAACCTGATGCGCCTCCAATATGCCCAGGATATTGAGCTAAAAAGAAGCTGTTTCAGGAAAACAAGCAACGAAATCGAACTAATGGGACCCGACGGTCAAAATATTTTTAAAATAGCTTTTAAAGGGGATCGAATCGCCAGAATTTATCACGCAGCTATTTCTGAACCCGAAGAGCTTGAAACAAAGGATGCTAATTTTGAAAAAATTCTGGAAACGGTAATTTTACCGGCAAAATATTGGATTACCTCCGACGACAAAGTAGCAATCGCCAGAGAGAACATTAAAACCGAAATGCAACAGCACGTTAAACATCTTAAAAAAATCGGAAAAAATCAGGAAGCCTACCGCCTTCAAGAGAAAACTCTGCGCGACCTCGAAATGATGCGCCAAACCGGATATTGCCATGGAATAGAAAATTACTCGCGGCATATAGACTTCCGTAAACCGGGTGAACCGCCCTATACCCTTCTGGACTTCTTCATTTCAAAAGGAGAATTCCTTACCATTATGGATGAGTCCCACATATCTGTCCCTCAAATACGGGGTATGTTTTCCGGCGATTTCTCCAGAAAAAGCACCCTTGTCGAATATGGCTTCAGACTTCCCTCAGCCATAGACAATCGGCCTCTTAAATTTCCGGAATTTAATAAGAGAATCCAAAAAACCATTTATGTATCGGCCACTCCGGGCAGCTACGAGGTCGAAAAGGCCGGCAAAACCAATATCGCCGAACAGCTTGTCCGGCCAACCGGACTACTAGATCCGACCATCGAAATACGGCCAACCGAAAACCAGATAGAACACCTGGTAGACGAGGTAAGAACTAGGATCATGAGTAAAGAAAGAATTATAGTTACCACCCTCACCAAAAGAATGGCTGAGGATTTAAGCGAGTACCTGGCTGATGCCGGCATCAAGGTGAACTATCTGCATTCAGAGATTAAAACCTTGGATAGATTAAAAATTATAAGAGACTTCCGGATCGGAAACTATGATGTACTAGTCGGTGTAAATCTTTTGCGCGAAGGACTTGATCTACCCGAAGTCTCGCTTATTGCTATTCTTGATGCAGACAAAGAAGGTTTTCTTAGAAACACCACTACTCTTATTCAAACAATGGGACGCGCCGCCCGGCACATCAATGGACACGTAATTATGTACGCCGATAAAATAACCAAATCAATAAAATCATCTATCGAAGAAACGACCCGCAGAAGAAAAAAGCAGGAAGAACATAATAGAAAATTCAACATAACGCCCACAACTATCAAAAAAGCTATCGGAAATTCAGATCTCCCCGTCTCAAATAATGGTTCGGCATCGTTCGCTACGAGCGGCCTTTCTAAAACAAGGAGGTACGGCAACGAGGAAGAAGATAGCGAGCTTATTATTTTCGGCAACTCCAGCAGGGGCAAAATCGTCGCCCAGCTTACTAAAATGATGGAGCGCGCCGCCAAAAAGATGGAATACGACAAGGCACTGACGCTTAGAGAGCAGATAAGGAAGATAAAGAATGATATTGCATAAATAAACAAAATATAGTAATATAAGCAAGTAAAATCACATTGATTCAAAATTTAGAACGCAGCTGGCTTAGTCAAATTCGAGGCAAAATTGAGCATTGCGAGGAATCATACCGAAGTATGATGACGAGCAAGCGGAGATTTTAACGAAGAAGTTGACTAAGAGCGTACTGCCATAATCCCGCTTTGGCGGGATGGCAGAGTGGCCAGCAAGTTATAAAATGCCAATTACAGCATCCGCAAAAAAAGCATTAAGACAGTCGTTTAGACGAAAAGCCAGAAACCTAAGAAAATCTATTAACTATAAATCAGCCATAAAAGAGCTTAAAAAGCTGGCCTCTTCAGGTCAGACAAAAGCTACTAAGGAGCTCTTGGCCAAGGCTTATAAGGCCGTGGATAAGGCCGCTAAAACCGGCGTCATCAAGAAAAATAAAGCCGCCCGCCTCAAATCCTCCGCCGCTAAACTACTCGCAGTAAAGAAATAAATCGCAATAATCTAGAATTTAAAAACTGCCCATAAAGGCAGTTTTGGTTTAGGGCAATCCCCTCGGCCAACTTTCTAAGCAACAACTATCAGAGCAACTACACCCCTTATCGCGAATCTTCTGTTCTGTTTTTTCTTTTACTTGCGACATAACGAATTCCCACTCACTTCTCGGTATATCGTTTAAAATCTTGGCTAGCTGATCAAGTGCTATTATAGCTTTACCCGAGATTGGTGCTAAAGGTCCAATATTCATTCCGTTCTCCACCAAAAAACAACTCCCCACATCCTACCACTAAAAAGCATAAACGCAAGAGCATAATAGGCTATGTTCTTTTGAATCAATTTGCACGAATAGCTGGTACTCAATAAATAATTATGAAATTTTCCTGGGTCCCGATTGGGATGGTCCGGAACGGGCTTGCCCGCATGGCCGGACCAGGGAATCCCAATCGGTCAGAGAAAATGAATAATTATTTATATGAGTACCCTATAAGGAAACCTGATTCAAAAGAATATAGTCTATTATGCCTTCTTAGCTACATTCAACACTATCCCCATACCCGCCAGCATAACGAACATTGCCGTACCGCCATAACTGATGAATGGAAGAGGAATTCCGGTTAAAGGAGCAAGGCCGGTAACGGCGGCTATATTTATAAAAGCCTGACCGGTTATCCATACCACCATTCCCATTACTAAAAGTTTACCGAATTTATCGCTGGTATTATTGGCCAGCCGGATCATCGTTAAGGTAAATACGATAAACAAGCTGATAATAAAAACCGCCCCGACAAATCCCATCTCCTCAACTACGATAGCGAAAATCGAATCATTGGTAACTTCCGGTAAAAAACCAAACTTCTGAGTACTCTTGCCAAAACCATTGCCAAACATTCCGCCCGAACCAATGGCAATAAATGACTGGTTAAGCTGATAAGATATTCCTCGGGGATCAAGGGAAGGATCAAGAAAGGTTTTTATTCGGTTGAAACGATATGGTTCAATCAGAATCACAACTGATAAAACTACTAATAAAACGAGGCCTATAATTGCGATGTGTTTTATATCTGATCCGGCAAAAAAATAAAGGGCTAATGATATCAGTGTCGCTATGATTAAAGTTCCGATATCCGGCTGGAACACCAGCAACAGGCCGACAAAAGAAAGGACTATAAAAAACGGTGCCATGCCATAAGCCCAGTTGCGTATCCTTTGGTCTCTGTTGCCGAACCAGGCGGCCAAATAAATTACCAGTGATAGTTTCAGTAATTCAGATGGCTGAAAGGAAATACCTCCAATACTCAACCACCGCGTAGCTCCCTTGAGACCGTAACCGAATTTGGGCATGAAAACCAAAACCATCAGAAATAATGCTCCTAATAAAATTACCAGAGACATCTTTTTCCATATTTTATAATCAATCTTAGCCAGCAAAAACATGAGTAATAATCCCGGCAGAACGCCATATAATAACTGATGATTTATGTAATAATAAGCCGACCCGAATTTCTTCTGGCCTTCGACTATTCCCGCCGATGATAAAACAACTAATCCGAAAATCAGCAATATAAGAGTTATAGTCAATATACTCCTTGTCATGATACTGATATTTTAACATAAATAAAAAAGAGTCGCATTTGCGACTCTTTACGAGATAAACCCATCGCTTTGATGAGTCCACAGTTCATAATATTCTCCGCCACGAGCAATCAACTCTTTGTGGCTCCCCTCTTCAGAGATCACACCATCATCAAGCACAATTATTCTGTCCATTTTCCTGATAGTGCTTAAACGATGCGCAATTGCTATCGTTGTCCGGCCATCCATCAGCCGCGAGAAGGCTTCTTGGACGTATTGCTCGCTAACAGAATCCAGCGAGCTGGTCGCTTCATCTAATACCAGAATCGGCGTATTTTTCAGCATCGCTCTCGCAATAGCAATTCTCTGCCGTTCACCGCCAGAGAGCTTCACGCCCCGCTCACCGACAAAGGTTTTATATCCATGAGACAGCTTAGATATGAAATCATGGGCATTAGCTTTTTTAGCAACGTCAATAATCTCCTGCTCACTGGCATCCGGCCGGCCATAGGCTATATTTTCCTCAATGGATCTATGAAATAATACCGGATCCTGAGGTACATATGCTATTCTGCTTCGCAGATCATTTTGCGTGATCTTGGTAATATCCTGACCATCGATAGTTAGAACCCCACCAGCAATATCTACAAACCTCAGTAGTATTTTAGTTATGGTCGTCTTGCCCGATCCGGAAAAACCAACTAACCCGACTTTTTGTCCGGGCTCTATCGTTAAACTAAAGTCCTTAAAAATAGCGTTTTGATCTTCGTAAGCGAACGAGATTTTATCAAATACTATCCTTCCATCCGCTATGCGACAAGGTTCGGGATCTTCAGGATCCAAGATATCTGGTTTTTCTTCAAAAATTTCAACCATCTCAGATGCATCGGAAACAGCTCTCATAGAATTCGTGATAGCACCCCTTAACTCCCACATCAT
>JACOZW010000009.1 GCA_016181145.1 Candidatus Yanofskyibacteriota bacterium | reverse complement strand
AGGGTAGAAGGACTTTTTTTCAAAGAATAAATCTTCTTGAGGATACGATTGTATTTTATGAATCGAAGCATAGAATATTAAAAGCATTGAAAGAGTTACAGGAATACTCATCGGTGGGAGCGAGGCAGATAATGATTGCACGTGAATTAACCAAGCAATTTGAGACTATCTACCGAGGCACGGTAGATGAAATAATGCTAAAATTAAATAGTCATAAAGATAATCTTTTGGGCGAGTTTGTGGTAGTGATCGGTCCGAGAGAAAGAGAAACGAATAATGAGGGCGAAGAGTAGTTAATTTAGTCAAAACAGTAAATTAGTAGAGACGGGCAATAATAGATAAGTAATATGAATAAAAAATACCTAGACATACTTTTACTCGCAGTTCTTTTGATCGTGGGTACCTTAGTTTCTTTTTACTTTGAACCATCGCTACTTGTGTCAATTACTTTCTTTTATATTTGCCCATCAGTGTGGCTGTCATATAGGTCGCCAAAGCATATCAAAAGAATTACCGTATTTTCTATTTTGGTGACAGCCCTGTTTTTTGTAGCTGACTATATAGCGGTATCGGATAAGGCCTGGTTTGTTTCTTCTATATTCGGGTATAGATTCCTTGGTGTGCTGCCGATCGAAGATTCTATCTGGGCATTTTTTGGAAGCTATCTATTTGTCTACTGTTATGAATATTTTTTTGACGATATCCGTCATAAGGTTTATGAAAGGAAACTAAAGATTTTCGCCATGGGTACTAGCTTGGCGGCAGTAATTTTAGCTGTACTAATACTCATCAACCCTCAATTATTATCCATTCCGTATGCCTACATGTGGCTTGGCCTATCTTTGGGCCTTGTTCCTACTATTTTTGTAATTTTGAGACATAAGAATATCGGCTTTAAATTATTAGTCATTAATGCTTATAGTCTAGTAATCCATTTGCCATTTGAGATTTCGGCTCTTAAGTCTGATCAATGGAATTTTCCCGGTAAAAACTTTATTGGTTGGGTTAGTATTGCGGGAGTTAGGTTTCCGATAGAGGAATTAGTGCTATATGTTATGTTAACCGGAATAATAATTCTTTCCTGGTATCACCTTTTTGATCATAAGGATTGAAATAGTGAGAAGGATTTAAATTTTTTGCCAAGATAAAAAATAGTCAAGATACAGATGAATAAATATTTTATTTCAACGGCGATACCCTATGTAAATGCCAGTCCGCATATTGGTTTTGCGTTGGAACTGATTCAGGGAGATGTTTTGGCGCGATATCGAAGATTGAGGGGGGACGAAGTATTTTTCATTAACGGCACCGACGAGAATGCCTTAAAGAATGTTCAGGCGGCAGAGAAAGCAGGCGTTGATGTTCAAAAATTCGTTGATCAGCACGCTCAAAAATACATTAAACTTTCAGAAGTTTTGAATATTTCAAATAATGATTTTATTAGAACCACCGAAGAAAGACACATTAAGGGTGCACAAAAATTGTGGAGTGCATGTAAAGCCGAGGATATATACAAAAAATCGTACAAAGGACTCTATTGTATCGGCTGTGAGGAATTTAAGACCCAAAAAGATTTAATTGAAGGAGTGTGTCCGGAACATCGTGCAAAACCAGAGGAGGTTGAGGAGGAGAATTACTTCTTCAAGCTTTCTAAGTATCAGGATGAGCTTTTACGTTTGATAGAGTCGGATGAATTAAAAATTACTCCGTCATCGAGAAAAAATGAAACGTTGGAATTTATTCGAGGAGGGCTGGAAGATTTTAGTATTTCTCGTTCACGGGAGAGAGCTAAGAATTGGGGCATTTCTGTCCCCGAAGATGATAGCCAGATAATGTATGTTTGGTTTGATGCTTTGACAAACTATATTAATGCTCTCGGATACGGAGATGACGATGCCAGATTTAAAGAATATTGGGAGAAGGGATATTCGGCTCATTTGGTCGGGAAGGGGATTACTCGCTTTCATGCTATCTATTGGCCGGCGATGCTTTTATCAGCAGGATTAGCGCTACCTAAAGAGATTTTTGTTCATGGCTATGTAACTGTTGATGGCGAGAAAATATCAAAATCAATCGGTAATGTCGTCGATCCTTTTAGGGTAGTAGAGAAATACGGGGTTGATCCGGTAAGATATTTTTTGCTTCGAGAAATTCCTTCGGGCGAGGACGGAGATTTTTCATATAAAAAATTAGAGGATAGATATAATGGTGATTTGGCGAATGGCTTAGGTAATCTTGTACAAAGAACAGTAACGCTCATCGAAAATAACTTGAGCGGGGAACTAATATATAAACCAGATTTACTGGAAAAAGAAATTAAAGAAAAGACCGAAGAGTTATTTAAAAAATATATCGGCAATCTGGATAGCTTCCTTCTGCATGAGGCGTTGGGCAAGACTTGGGAGTTGGTAGGTTATGCCAATAAATACATTGACGATAAAAAGCCGTGGGCAGTAGTAAAAAGTGACGCTCAGGAATTTCTGGCTATAATGAATAATACTGTATTTATTCTATATAATATCGCTTGGATGCTGGTACCTTTCATGCCCGAAACAGCTGATAAGATATTCACTATTCTCGGAGCCAATAGAGATGCTGAAACGCTTGAGAATTATAAATTTTTGGTACAAAAAGGAGATGGACTATTTCCACGACTTAAATGATTTTTGACTCTCATTGCCATCCTCAGATGACTCAATACGATAAAGATAGGGACGAAATGATTCGTCGGGCTTTGGATGCGGGCGTTTCTATGATCTGCGTCGGGATGGATCTAGAGACATCTAAACAGGCTATTGAGTTAGCACAAAAATATCCAAATATTTGGGCATCCGTCGGATTGCATCCCAATGATGTAATTAATGAATTACGAATTACGGATTACGAATTATTAATGAAAGATGATGGGGTGGTGGCAATTGGTGAGGTAGGATTGGATTATTATCGGACATCGGAATCAGAAAAGCAGAAAAAACAAAAAGAAGTTTTTGAGCAATTTATTGACTTAGGGATTAAATGTAAAAAGCCCCTAATTTTTCATTTTAGAGATTCACAGAAAGGCAGTATGGGTCACGTACATAAAGATGCTCTCGAAATCCTTAATTCGCAATCCGGAATCCGTAATAATTTAATCGGGGCAGTAGCCCACTCATTTACCGGAAATATTAATGATGCGAGAAAATATCTTGATTTAGGATTTTATCTAGGATTCAATGGGATTCTGACTTTCCCTCCTTCGCGTAAAGCTTCGGAAGGGCAAGCGCCCGGCATGTATGACGAAGTGGTCAAGTACATACCGCTCGATAGGATACTTCTTGAAACTGATGCCCCATTCTTATCGCCCGAACCATACCGAGGCAAGCGTAATGAACCGGCTTATGTAGTAGAAGTTGCCAAGAAAGTAGCGCAACTCAAGGGGGAGCCGTTAGAAAAAGTTATCGAGCAGACGACTCAAAACTGCAAAAAATTATTTCAGATACAATGAGGGACAAGATGCTCCTCGTTGGTTTTTGTGGGTTATTTACATTTTATTTATTCATGTTAGTGTTGCTCAAAGTTACTTTGAAAAGGACAAGTAAATGGTTGCCAAAACCCTAAAGTCGGCCCCTCAATTTTTGAAGATTTTCAATCATATAAATCATGGACGAGAATTTGCTTTCAGTTTTAATGTCGCCGATAGGTGTCCAGTCGGTTGTATGTGTTACTGGCGAGCTCAGGAAAGAGTTAAGGAGCTTAGCGATGAAGATGTAATTCATTTCTTCCAGGACCGCAAAAAAGAGGGGAAAGTTCTCGCGGTTCTTGTGGGGGGTGAGCCTTATGTGAGAAGGGATTTACTACCAAAACTCACTCCAATTTTACCGGCAAGCTGGGTTGTTACTTCCGGTACAACTCCGCTACTGAGTCTGCCCAATACTACCCACTTTGTTTCCATAGATGGCGGGAATGCAGAGACCCACGATAGAGTCAGGAGGATGCCTGGATTATATAACAGAATTGTTAAAAATATTAGCGACGCTAGAAAGAAAGGTAAATTTCAGTGCTATATCCACTCGGTTTTGAATAAAGCTAATTTTACTCAGGCATATGAGATAATTAGTACTTGGCACAAAAATGGTTTGGCGGACGGAATAGTGTTTAGTACTATGACCCCTATCCGAGAGGGTGGCGAAGATCAGCTTCAATTAAGTGAGAATGATAGGATTTGGATTATCCAGGAGCTCCAGAGGCTTAAGATGTTCTATGGTCCGTTTTTGCTTATGACTGAAAATATGATAAATCGTTTTCACCCGGATCACACTAAGATGCAAACTCCGGAGACATGCGGTACGGCTAGATTCGTAGGATCTTATGATGCTGCAGGGGAAAGAATAGCTCAGTGTATTCTTTCGGATAAGGCTGATTGTACATCTTGTGGTTGCTATGTGACTCCTTTTATTGATACTTTGATCGAATACGATTGGAAAACTATCCTTCTTGGTTTGAAACTTGTTCCAAACCAGTAGGCTGTCACCTCGGCATTGCATAAAGTTATTTAATATAATATTTTAATCCTTAGTTTCTTTAAAGGATAATAACAATTGACTAAAAGTCTTGGAATCTATTTTCTTTGTGAGAAATGCAAGGAACAGCCGATGCTAATGATGTCAGGTATTTGTAGTAATTGCCAGAATACAACAAGCTCTATCTCTATGACAATCTGTCACGATTGCTCAAAAGAAAAACAGGTCTGTCAGCGTTGTTTGACGCTAAAAAAATAAGGCACCATCAGGTGCTTTTTGATTTTTAGGCTAAATTTAGGTAAGATTTAGTAATCCATATGGAAAGAATAGAAGAAAAAAACAGCGATATCTTGGAACAGGAAATAATTAATCTGGCTATTAGCTCCGGCAAGATACAGAATGAAGAGGTATATGATCTTCAGCTGGGAATGGTTGAAAATTATGTTGGCGAGGGGGTCATAGAATTTGATGGGAATAGATATAAGGTTATCGGTTATCCGCTTGTCAGGAGCGGAGATAAAATCGTAAAAAGAGGATGGATTCAGGTTTATAAAATGAGGGAATGGCAGGAGTAATTTTATAAAGACTATGAAATATAACCCAGCAAAGATAGAAAAGAAATGGCAGAGATATTGGGAAACCAAGAAATTTTATAATACCAGGGATAAGGTTACGGACGGACAAAGAAAGAACTATATGCTTCTTACTGAGTTTGCTTATCCGTCCGGAAATCTCCACATCGGCCACTGGTATGCGTTTTCGATACCCGACATCCTGTCGAGATATCTTAGAATGAAGGGGTTTAATGTCATGTATCCCACCGGGTTTGACGCTTTTGGTTTACCGGCAGAAAATGCGGCCATAAAGAACGATACCCATCCCGAAAAATGGACCAAGCAGAATATTGCCTACATGACTAAGCAATTAAAGTCGATGGGTGCGACATTTGATTGGTCCCGGAAAGTTTCTACAATTGACCCCGATTATTATAAATGGACTCAATGGATATTTTTAAAATTATACGAAAAAGGATTGGCATATCGAGCCAAGACGGCAGTTAATTGGTGTCCTAAGGATAAAACGGTTTTGGCTAATGAGCAGGTAATAGATGGCAAGTGTGATAGATGCAAAACTCAAGTTGAGCAAAAGGAACTTTCTCAATGGATGTTTAGAATAACTCAATTTGCCGATGCTCTTACAGATGATATGGCGAATCTCGATTGGCAGGAAACTGCTAAGATAAATCAAAGAAATTGGATTGGCCGGTCCGAGGGTGCGATTATAAATTTCCCGACCAAGATGGAGTCGATTAAAGTTTTTACGACCCGGCCCGATACAATATTCGGTGCCACATTTTTAGTGATATCTCCTGAAGTGGCTCAAGAGTGGATTAGTTTCCACGAAGACATTACTCCTCCCGAAGTAAGAAAATATGTTCAGGACAGCTTAAAGAAAACTGAGCTTCAGCGCCAAGTAAATCGTGAAAAAACAGGTGTAGATACCGGCGCTAAGGCTATAAATCCGTTAACTGGAGAAGAAATTCCTATCTGGATTGCCGATTATGTGC
>JACOZW010000025.1 GCA_016181145.1 Candidatus Yanofskyibacteriota bacterium | reverse complement strand
CCGTGTTGGAACGTTATATATTCTTTCAAGGGCCAGCGAGTCAGTCGGATTAATTATCAATTTAAGATAAGCCAAAATATCTTTTATTTCTTTTCTCTCATAAAATTTAAGACCGCCGATGATCTGATAAGGATATCCGCTTAGTATAAGAGCCTCCTCCACTGCTCTGGATTGGGCATGGGTACGGTAGAGGACCGCAAAGTCCTTAGCCGTATAAGTCTTTTTCATTAGATCCTCTATCTTTGACACAACGATACTGGCTTCGTGGCGTTCATTCATGGCTTCTGTGATGACTATTTTCTCTCCATGATCATTTTCCGTCCAAAGCTCTTTGGGTAACTGGTTTTTGTTATTTGATATTATCTCCTGAGCGGCAGCGATAATAGTTTTACTTGAACGATAGTTCTGCTCAAGCAGAACTATTTTTGCCTCAGGATAATCTTTCTGAAAATTTAGAATATTTCTGATATCAGCTCTGCGGAATTGATAAATTGATTGGGCATCATCTCCGATGCAGAACAAATTGCGGTATCTTTGGGCCAGAAGGTTGATGAATACATATTGGTCACGACTAGTGTCCTGGTACTCATCGACTAGGATATATTTCCACAATTCCTGGTATTTTTTTAATGTTTCACTATTCTGTTTAAATATTTTTACCGGAAGAACTATCAGATCGTCAAAATCAACGGCATTTAGATTTTTTAACTCTTCTTGGTATTTTTTATATACTTTGGCGACAATTTCAGCGAAAAACTCCCTCGGTCCGCCGACTGACGGATGATCTTCGGGAAAGACAAGGCTGGTTTTAAGCTCAGAGATTTTATAGAGGATTATTTTAGGATTAAAACTTTTGGTGTCGATTTCTAAATCACCCATTACCCGCTTAATTAAACTGATCTGGTCATCTTCGTCAAAAATATTGAAGTTTCGGCGATAGTCCAGCTGGGGAATTTCTTGACGGAGAATGCTTAGGCCGATTGAATGGAAAGTTCCGATGAGCGGGAAGTTGTGATATTGAAGATGGTAGTTAGATTTTGGAATCTGGAGACCAAGAAGATCGGAAATTCTTTCACGCATTTCACCGGCCGCCTTGTTAGTAAAAGTTACCGCAAGGATATCCTGGGATGGCACTCCTTGGGACATAAGGTATGCGACGCGATGGGTTAGGCATCTTGTCTTGCCTGAACCGGGACCGGAGATAACCAAAACCGGCCCGTCAATAACCCTAACGGCTTCGGCTTGTTTTTCATTCAAATTTTCGAAAATTCTGTCGTACATTTTACCGAACTCTAGCATAAATTTAATGTATTTAAAATTTTTTAAATACGACCGTATGAAAATTAAATAGCGCCCTGGGGGCGCTGAAAGATTAGAATAGGCTTGTGCCGGATAGATTCGTGAGGCTGTCGCTGAGGTCTTTTGAGCTAGCTACGTACTCGTCTGTTAAGCTAGTCAGCATACTATGAAGGCGGTTTAAGCTAACTGCCTGGCAGAGAGTTGTGAATGGAATTTCGATATCCTTCAGTATTTTGGCATGCCTTTTCAGTATTTCCTCGCTCGCATATTTTGCAACAAGTACATTACCCCTGCCCTTAGTAATTGTGAGGTAGTCTGCTTCGGGAATAACAACTGCATTTCCACGAAACATGGTTTTGCTGCCAGGATTAAATCTGACAAGGATAGCTCTCATTAACATGCTCCACTAGTAGGTTAAGTACTTGCCAGATTATACTAAAAATATCCAATAAAGCAAGGAATAGATTCAGCTAATGGCATGACTGCTTAGAAATATGCTAATATTGTAGTTATGGTAACTATATTTCTCGAATATTTTTATTGGCACTATACTGTTGCTCCGTTTGAGATCCTACAAATAATGCGGAATTATTTAAAAGCCAACTGGCATCGATTTTTAATTGTTCAGCATTTTAAGACATTGTTTGCCCCGTGGCATCGGCAGAATCCGTCTGATTTTGGCAGTAAGAATAAAACATTTAGCGACAGAATTCTCGACAAGATTGCCGACTTCTATATCAGGATTATTGCGGCTCTTATCCGCTTATTGATCATATTCGCCGGACTTATCTGGGAGTTTGTTCTGCTGATTTTCTTTTTGTTGCTTTTTGCCGCCTGGCTGGCTTGGCCGGCTATTGCGATATTCTTGATAATTAAGGGGGTTAATATTGTTTCTCAAGTGGGTGTTTGAATATCCTCTTTCGTTACTAAATTGCAGAATTTCGAGATAGAAAATCGGCAGATTGAGGAAGAATAGTCGATACTATTCAGACGAGATATGACGATTTTATAGCCGAAACTCTGCAATTGCAGTAGAATATGGGATATCTAAACACCCACTAAATATGATTTTTAATTTTAAAAAATCTGAGATTTATAAAGCAGTTATTTTCTATCGGATTTTCCCGGCTGGAATTTTAAGATTTTATAGGGTATTGCTGTTGGTCTGCGGCCTTACCCCGATCGTATTGACGGTAGTTGACTATGTTTTTGAGACTCAAATTGGTCTTAGTGTTGGATGGACATTAATTGTCCTGCCTCTTGCGGTGTCAGTTTTATTTTTTGAACTTTTCGGGAAATATTATCTGAAATATCCGAAGATAAGAAGCACTAATAATATAGCTGAGTTGATGGAGTTTGAGGCGGCTAAGGTATTTGATCGGGCTTTTGAGCTTTCAAGGGCATTCGGAGAGAAAGATCTTTCGACCAAAACACTTCTTGCCGCGATGATTGAAGACAATGTGATGGAAAAGCTGTTCACTAGAATAATGCCGGGCTTCCGGTCTCTAAAGAAGCAGCTGAGGGAAACATTAAATGCGCCGAAGCATTTTTCATTAAAATTTTCATTATTTGCCAGCCAGGAAATATCGCCGGAGGTTCTCGGAGTTTTGGAAGACGCTCTTATCTTGAGGGATGAACACGGCGGTATGAGAATATCCGTACTGGATATAATGGCTTCTCTTTTTGACCATTCGGAGGAATTTAAGCAATTCATAATCAGCCAGAACTTGGGCAAGAATGACCTGAAGGAGCTGGCCAAATGGTATGAGCATATCTGGGAATTCTGGAGGGAGCTCAAGAAGTTTTGGAGTTTAGATAATCTTTTGAGGCAGCCGCCTATCGGCCGCGACTGGGTTTACGGCTACTCCCCTCATTTGGCTGCTTTCGCGGTAAATCTGACGGATAAAATAAGCTTTTCTTTTCCGGAGTTGCGCTTAGTTTCCAGGGAAAAAGAGATTAATCAAATTGAACAGATTTTATCCCGTGCCGGCGAGAACAACATTTTATTGGTCGGAGAGGAGGGAGTTGGAAAAGACAGAATTATTACTGATCTGGCCGATTTGATTGCCAAGGGCAAGGCTTTGCCCCAGCTTAATTACAAAAAAGTTTTTGACCTCAACTTGGCTTTAGTTGCCGGCGCTTCCAAAGATATTACGGATGTGCAAAATATCTTACTCTCGATTTTTAATGAAGCATCGAAGTCGGGTAACACCATCTTGATTATTAGGGGCCTTCACGATTTTATAGGTGAAATCAGTGGTATGGGCAGGCTGGATGTTTCAGAAATACTGCTCCCCTACCTAGGGTCCGGCCATATTCAAATTATTGCCACTACGAATCCGGCCAGTTTCCACAAGTTCATAGAAACTAGGTCGGAGCTGACAGAAGCTTTCACGAGAATCAATGTTTCTGAACCAAGCCCGACACAAACCCTTGAGATAATAGAAGAGGCGGTACCGGCCGTAGAGAGTCATTCCGGAGTTTTAATAACCTATGGCGCAATAAAGAGCATAGTTGAGGGGGCGGACAAATTTATCCGGACAACGCCATTTCCAGAAAAAGCATTTGATCTGATGTCGGAGGTAGTTTCATTCGCGGTGGCTCAGAAAAAGCGGATTATAGAAGCTGGCGATGTTAATGAAGTAATTCACCGGAAGACCGGTATTCC
This sequence comes from Candidatus Yanofskyibacteriota bacterium, assembly GCA_016181145.1. GTDB lineage: Bacteria > Patescibacteriota > Minisyncoccia > 2-02-FULL-40-12 > GWA2-44-9 > 2-01-FULL-39-28. The sequence goes on along the minus strand of JACOZW010000025.1, from coordinate 38,508 downwards.
GCTTGGTCCGATTGCCGGAGAAGAGAGGGAAAGACTGGTTAAACTTGAAGAGCTGATGCATCAGGAGTTGATTGGTCAGGAGCGGGCAGTTGAGGTTGTATCGGGAACTATGAGGAGATTGCGCACCGGTTTGTCTAAACGCGGTAAACCGGCAGGTGTGTTTCTGTTCGTCGGTCCGACCGGCGTTGGCAAGACTCTTACCGCTAAAATTTTAGCCAAGAGTTATTTTGGCTCCGCTGATAAAATGCTCAGATTTGATATGTCAGAATATCAGAATCCGGAGTCATTGGATCGTTTTATCGGTTCGACCAGGACTAATGAGTCGGGCCAGTTTGTTACAGCAGTAAATGATAATCCTTTTTCTCTTATCCTTCTGGATGAGATAGAAAAGGCAGATAGGAATATCCTGAATATATTTCTCCAGGTTTTTGACGAGGGGCGGCTGACCGACGTAACGGGCAGAAAGATAAACTTTGAACAGAATATAATTATTGCCACCTCGAATGCTGGAGCTGATTTTGTCCGGGAGCTGATAAAAGAAAAGGTAGACCCCTCGCTAGAGAAGGAAAAGATGATAGATGTTCTAATTAAGGAAGGATACTTTCGCCCGGAATTCCTGAACCGCTTCGATGAGGTTGTGATTTTCCATCCCCTATCGCAGGAGCAGGTTAGTAAGATTACCGAATTGTTATTGAACTCTCTGGCGAGTCGCCTGAAGGATCAGGGCTATATTTTTAAGCCTAATCCGGAGATAGCGGATTATGTAGCTAAGGCTGGTTTCGATCCTCAATTCGGGGCTCGGCCGATGGAAAGAGTGATTAGAGATAAGATAGAAAATGCCATCGCCAGAAAAATTCTCGACGGCAGTATTAAAAAAGGAAAAGAATTCTCATTAACAGTCGAGGAGATTAAATAGCGGCCCGTAAAACTCGCTATGCTCGTCACGGGCCTACCCCGTGATAAAAATAAAAGCAAGCCGTTGAGCTTGCTTTTATTTTTATTTTACGGGGTGGAGTTAGGGAGACAATGTTCGAATATCTAAAACATGGCATAAATAAAGGTTTTTTCAAAAACCAGAAACAAATCTTCGGGGTATATGAGATGGTTTTGAGAGAGGCAATTAATTGACATATTCTAATTATATTGTTATAGTATGCATGATATAAGATAGGGGTCTAAAATGGCTGATGTGACTGAAAGGGGCGAGGATAATCCTACCTCAACTTTTATTTTTGGGGACACGGATGAGCCCCACGATGTTGGTGATACCAATTGTAGCGCAGGATGGTGTGGAAATGAATTTCCAAAGCCATGTAAGTGCGGTGGTCTAATTCACGCAAACTTTGGCGACGAGAATGCTGATTGTGATTACTGGCTCTACGAACGATGCAATAAGTGTGGCGAAGACTGTGAGCCAATTTAGCATACGGGTACCTATTGGTACCCGTATTATTTTTTTTAAGCAAATACCTACTTTGGATAATTCAACTCACCCCAACTCTCAACTAATAACCACTCTTTACAAATGCTTATAGCCCAGCTCTTTTAGAATATCTTGTAATTGAATTTTAAATTCAGTCCTACCTTTGCCACCTTTGAGGAATTTTTCTCTGCGTTTGGCATCAGACCAGCTTAGATAGGATTCGTAGTGAATAAGTAATAAGGGCAGCCTATTTCTAGTTGCGATGCTTTGACCACTTTTATGCTCTCGTAGCCTCCTCCGTAGATCGCTCGTGTAGCCAATATAGAGATTATTATCTTTTCTACTGAACAAGATATAGACGTAATACATGAGCAAAGCTTAGCTTTGAGGTAAATAAAAATCAAGTTTAAAGACTTGATTTTTATTAAGCTCAGATGGACCGAGCTTAGCTCGGTGGACCTAGGCGGAATCGAACCGCCGTCTCGTCAATGCGAATGACGTGTTCTACCACTAGACCATAGGCCCTACTTAGGTTTTTCTAACTCCCCGAAGAGTTCTTCGTAGGATGGTCGATTTTTCTTTTCTAAAAATTCTTGAGGTTTTTCTCTAAGATCTCTGAATATTGCAACCATTTCTCTTCGGGCCGTTTCATTCTCAGTATGTACGAGCATCCGTGTTTTTATAGCCATTTCCGGATATGTATCGCAATACCACTTTAAAAGATGTACGCCTTCAAGCTCTTCTCCTAGATCATTATCCCAATCTATAGCAAAAATTTCTTCCCCTGTCTTATGCGCTTCCTCTACCAGTCTTTTAAATTCTTCAGAGTTTTGCGCTCCAACCCAGCCTTGTGGAGTTTGGCGATTCTTTATATCGGTATTAAGTTGATCGTCTAACCAAATTTTCATTGTCGGGCTGCTGGGAGTTGAACCCAGTCACCACGAACCCGAATCGTGTGTACCACCGTCATACGCCAGCCCGCCTTCGCTAAAGCTTCGGCGGGCAGGCCCGTCAAAGCAATAACATTTATCTTTCTCCCGTACTCCCAAATCCACCACGGGTCTTATTTTTCATTTTATTTACTTCTTGCCACTTTGCTTTTGTGAATTTAATAAAAATTCCCTGGGCGATCCTAGTCCCCCGTTTTATAACTACGGTATCTTTCGTAAAATTGAATGCAGGAAATTTGTATTCGTCTTCATCTCCTCTGAAATCAGGATCACCAATGCCAATTCCATGAACTGGCATCAGACCTTGTTTGTGGGTTGAGCCTCTGGCAGCGATGAGTAGAATATGGTCCTTGGGTGTTTCTACTGCAATATTCAACGGTATGTAGCCTACCATACCTGGCTTAATGTTGGTAGTTTCTCTGGCCATTAAATCAAAACCGACTGCACCCGCAGTCTTGTATTCGGGTAAGGGCAATTTTTTATCGAATCGTTTTATTTTAATTTTTTGCATCTTCGAATATATCTAGGGTGGAAGCAAGTTTTTTGAAGGTCCCGCGACCAAAAGTATTCTCAACAAGCTCAGTTAATTGTTTAACTTCTCCTGTTAGCATAGCTCTGGCAAAAATATTAAATATTTCTTCCCGATCACCGAACATGTCGGGATTTAACTCATTTATTTTATCGATTATTTTATTAAACTGAAGTCGCTGTTGCGCATATTCAAACGGGCTGATGGTTACCCTAGTTGATTTATCTGGTAGCGGGATCTGATGGACAGAGGCTATATCACTAAATTTGGACGGATCTTTAGCGCGGGTTTGTATATCCTCGGTAAGTTTTTTTAATTTTCTGAATTCCTCTACGGTAAATTCGATATCTTTCAAAAACTCATTATGGAATCTTATATTTAGCTCTGCGGTGATAGCCTCATTTAAGTCCTGAAAGATGTCCGGTCCTTCATTTGCTATGGATAAGCCTATCCGCTCATGCCGAGAACTTAAATCTGTATCCGGATTAACTATTAGTGATTGAAAGGAATTAGCATGGATTAGTTCATGGCCGACGAGATTAGCCAGGCCTACTCTGTTTGGATAGGCCGGATTCGTGCCTTTAAAGATGACTATCCTCTGGCCGTCTAAGCTGAAAAAACCATCTTTAAATTTTGTTGCAAAAAGTTGAGCCTGGTCAGGTGATAACTTTGACCAGTCAATAAATTTAATTAAGTTTGCTGATATTTCAATGGGGTCGCCGCCATAGCGTCTTATAAATACAGCCATCTTCTCATTGATGTCTTTTAAAAATTTTTTTTCTTCCTCTGTTTTTTCTCTTTCTGCCGGCTCAAGGTAGCCAGACTTAAACCGTGCTTCCAGTAATTCCCGCATTTTACGATTCTGCTCGGGACTGTCCCCGATGAATTTTGATATTGTCGAGGTCTTTTCCGATTGTTCCGGATTTTTTATTTCAGACATAGTATTTTTTCATTCTTTCTTTTTCTTCTTCTTCGATTGCTTTTTCAATCCGCTCCAGAGCTTTCTTTAATTCCTCGGGGGACTTTTTATCCAGCTCATGAACGCGCTTGATCAGGTTTTCCCTAGTGTTTTTAGTGGGATCATCAATTACTTCAGCTAAAAGCGAATTTAATATCAGTCCGACTTTAGGTCCGGGCTTAATTCCCAGTTCTTTCATCAGATCCCCGCCATTAATCTCAAGCATTTTTGCCGAGATGGGATCGTGAGACACTTTGTCGATTATATATTTAAGGTGGCGAAGTTTATAGGGAACGGCCTTGGGTCGTCCCGAACTTATACGGTCTGCTTCTCTTACTTTGATTAGGTCCTCAACATTTTCTAGACCTATATTGGCAATTAGCCGTCTCACTGAAGATTCCGTTACCTCCCCAACATTATAGTAGAACATATGATAGCGGACCATGCCGATGACTTTTTCAGAAATATTGCTTGGGAATTTAAGGCGCTCCATTATCTGAGCAACCATTTTTTCACCGATTACCTCGTGGCCGTAGAAAGTTGAATGAAGCCCCTCTCCCCTCTTTGAACGAGGTTTACCGATGTCATGGAATAATGACGCCAATCGTACGGACAGAGAATATTTTTTTTCGGATGTATATTTAAGCGTTCTGGTATTATGCTCCCAGACTGTGTATATATGATGAAGATTCTGGCTTACATCTATTCCCTCCCGCAGTTCCGGAATAATATATTCAAGTAAACCAATTGTCTCAAGAAGCAGGATGCCTTCATAGGCATTATCGGATTCGATTATCTTTATAAACTCATCGCGGATTCTCTCCCTCGAGATAGCTTTTAGCCATTCAGCGTTATTTTTTATTGCCGTCAGGGTCTCATCCTCGATTTTAAAATCCAGAACCGTGGCAAAGCGAACCGCTCTCAATAATCTCAAGGCATCTTCTAAAAAGCGTTCCTCGGGCTCACCAACTGTTCTTATAATATTTTTCTTGATATCTTCCTGGCCATCAAATAAATCTATTAGTTTACCGTTGACATCCATAGCCAAAGAATTAACCGTGAAATCCCTACGTGCTAAATCATCCTCGAGTTTATCAGCGAATTTAATCTCATCTGGATGTCTTTTATCGGTATATTTACCTTCAATTCGGTAGGGTGTAATTTCTACGATTGAGATGATTGGATCTTCAGATCCAGTTTTCACGCCAACAGTACCGAAAGTGTTTTCATAGACATGCTCCGGGAATAATCTCTGTATATCCTCGGGTTTAGCATTGGTAGTTACGTCCCAATCCTTCGGTACCCTTTTCATTATCAGGTCGCGTACGCATCCGCCCACAACATAGCCTTCATATCCGGCTTCTTGTAGTTTCTCTAATATCTTCTTTATCTCTAGGGGAATAGTCATCTGACTTCTGGTGCCCTCGGGAAGAATCGAACTTCCATTTAAGGTTTAGGAAACCTCCGTCCTATCCGTTGAACGACGAGGGCAATTAAATTTATCTTGAAATTATAGCCTTTTTATGGTATTTTTTCAATTGATTTTTCCATCTCCTAATTCTTCGGGGATTGCACCCGAGGTTTTAGCGAAGGCGGGCCTATAGTAAATCGGTATTACGCTTCCATGGCATGGAAATCCGCTAAAAATGCGGATTTGACTTATTTATCCAAATATGGTATCATATAAGGACATATCTAGACATAGGCAGAGAGTCTTAATATTATTCAAAAACCATGAAAAATACCTCATTTATAGCTATCTCTCTGGTTACGGCCCTAATTGTGTCTGTTTTTGGTTTTACTGCCAGCGCCCAGTCTGTTCCTAGCGTAACAACCGGCTCGGTGATGCTTCAGTCTCAGCGCTCTGGCTTTATGTATGGATCAGTCAATCCTAATGGTTCGGGCACTTATGTCCGCGCCGAGATTGGGACAAGTACTGCTTTTGGCCGTGTTTATGGTCCCCAATGGATTGGTAACGGAACATCGCCGGTTGATGTTCAATTTGGATTTATAAACCTGAGGGAGAATACCACCTACTATTACAGAATAATTGCCCAGACCGGCGGCCGTGTTGTGAATGGGGAAACTAAAACTTTTATCACAAGTTCAAGCGGAGGTTCTTCGAACAACAATAATAATAACAATAATAATAACTCAGGAAACACGGTCGATCTTCCGACAGTATTTACCAACGGGCCGGCATCGGTATTGAGTAATTCAGCTGTAATCAACGGGACTATAAATCCCAATGGTTCTTCCGGCACTTTCTGGTTTGAATTCGGTAAGACTTCGGCATTAGGTCAGACTACTAGTGTGCAATCGTTTGGGATCAGTAATTCGGGCCTGTTGGCTACCGGCGATCTTTCTGGTCTTCAATCCGGCACAATCTACTATTATCGTATTGCTGCTCGGAACAGTTCCGGGATTGTTCGGGGTAATATTTTAAATTTTACGACTCAGGGCGGTCAGGCCGGAGGCCAGGTCTTAGGCAGTACTTATGGTAATGGAGGCATCGGAATAAATACTAGCGGATCAAGCTCTGGAAATACTAATTCTTCAACTATAAAAAAGACAGCCAGTAATAAAGCTAATACCGTGCAGGAGCGTCCCTCTTTTGCCTCTCTCGAATACTCTATCGGGAATGACGGGTCTTTAGTTTTAGTTGCCGATGATATTATGCCAGAACCTGGCGAGGAGTTTAGCTATACTATTGTTTATAAAAATGATACCGAAGCTATTTTTAGGGAATCTAATTTAAAGATAATTCTCCCTGTTCAGGTTGATTACATTGGTTCAGATAGGGATCCGAGCAATATCTCGGCTAATATTGTTGAATTTAATTTAGACGATATTTCTCCAAGGTCACAGGGTGCCGTTGTTATTATAGTCAAGGTAAAAGAAACGGTAGAGCCTGGAACAAATATGATATTTACTTCTGTTCTTGGCTACAAGAATTCAAAAGGAGTTCAGTTGGCTAATACGGCATACATGATCATTCGTGTGAGCGGTGTCACTGCTCCATTTTCGGCATCAATCAGTTCGTCTATCGGAATGTCGGGTGTGTTATGGCTGATTGCTATTATCTTAGTTGCTATGATGGGCCTGCTAGTGTTTCGTTTAGTGCGTATGAGAAAAAATACTGAGAATCGGGATGAAGAGGATATATTTGATCCAAGAAAGATTCCATCAACGTTTGAGCCGATTGGAAAGACCAGCGCTTTCGGGTCGTAGAGGCTTTGCGCAGGTTTTATGGGTCTCCGCTTTATTATTTATTTTTAGAATAATGAAGTGGGGGCCCATAGCTCAGCCTGGTTAAAGCAACCGCCTCATAAGCGGTCTACCGCAGGTTCGAATCCTGCTGGGCCCACCATCTACCCACTTGTGGGTAGATGGAACAAGTTCTTTCGAAAAAAAGTTAGTGCCGGGGTGGCGTAATTGGCAGACGCGCTGGATTTAAGACCCAGTGTTCGCAAGAACGTGCGGGTTCAAGTCCCGCCCCCGGCACCAAACCCTTCGTGCACCGGTAGCTCAGTGGTAGAGCAGCGGTCTTTTAAACCGCGGGTCGAGGGTTCGATCCCCTCCCGGTGCACCACCCCTCTTAGCGCCCATAGCTCAGTTGGACAGAGCACCTGCCTTCTAAGCAGGGGGTCGCAGGTTCGAGTCCTGCTGGGCGCGCCACCTCTTGCGTGGCAACTTCCCGAATTGTGAAAGCAGTTCGGGGCTTTTGTTTTTTAGGGGTAGATGTTAGCTTTAGATTACTGGAGGGTTCGCCTAATGGTATGGCACTGGTTTCGAAAACCAGCGGGAGCAATCCCATAGAGGTTCGAGTCCTCTACCCTCCGCCAGTTACAATTAAAAAATCTCCAATGCGGAGATTTTTTAATTGTAAAATTGGTTGAAAAATGCTAGAATTTTAGAGCTCAATGCTAAATGATAATATAAAAAAATCAGGCGTAAATGATCACCGGCCACCGATAGTGGTTGTTTTGGGACATGTGGATCATGGCAAGACAAGCTTGCTTGATGTTATTCGTAATACAAGCGTAGTTGAAAAAGAGTCGGGTGGTATTACTCAGCATATCGGAGCTTATCAGGTTAAAGTAAAGGATCAGCTGATTACATTTTTGGATACGCCCGGGCATGAAGCGTTTACGGCGATAAGATCGCGCGGTGTTAAAGTTGCTGACGTTGCTATCTTGGTGGTTGCCGCCGACGAGGGAGTAAAGCCTCAGACTAAAGAAGCTATAAAAATAATTCAAGAGGAGGAGATACCGGTCGTTGTGGCGATCAATAAGATGGATAAGGAGGGAGCTAATGTTCAAAAATTAAAACAGGAGCTCACTGCCGAAAATATTATCGTAGAAGACTGGGGTGGCCAGGTTCCGGTCGTGGAGATATCTGCTAAAAAGAATCAGAATATAGATGCTCTTCTTGAGATGGTTCTTCTGGTAGCAGAGCTGGCTGATCTCAAAGAAGATCTTTCTTCGCCGGCACAAGGAGTAATAATAGAGTCTAATATGGATAAGAGAAGGGGCAATATAGCCACCGTGCTCGTCCATAAGGGAATACTTAAGGTCGGAGATTGGATTGTAGCCGGGAATGTTGTCGGTAGAATAAAATCCATGGAAGATTTTCTGGGTGGCTCAGTAGCGCAGGCAGTCCCCTCTCAGCCGGTTCAGATTACCGGTTGGAACTCAGCTCCGGCGATAGGAAAAGAATTTAACTCCGTATCATCTAAAAGTGAGGCTGAGGCTAAGGCCGGCAGCAGCGCTGAAGTTATTCCGCTCTTTGAATTTTTTAAAGGAACTGTTGAAACTCATGATGAAAACAAAAAGTTTCTTAATATTATACTTAAGTCCGATGTTTCCAGTTCCCTGGAAGCTAAAATTAGCCGAGAAGGAGAATATCTCGATAAACACTTTCGATATTATATATAATCTGATCGAATATATCCGCAAGGAGATAGAGAGTCTTATGGAGCCAGAGACCAGGAGGAATTTTCTGGGCAAGGTTAAGATATTAGCTGTTTTTAAGACCGACTCCAGGTCTCAGATTATCGGTGGCAAAGTAACTTCAGGCAAGATTCTGAGGGGAGCCTTGGTTGATGTGACCAGAAATAACGCTAAACTCATAAGCGGTAAGATTACTCAGCTGCAGCATAATAAGGCCGATGCCGTAGAAGTGAAAGAGGGTCTTGAATGCGGTATGAAGTTTGAGAAAATAACCCCATCCGAATGGGATATTAAGGAAGGCGACACTCTCGAAGCCTACGAAGAAGAAAAGATCGCAAGAAATCTATAATTTGGCGCCATAGCCAAGTGGTAAGGCAGAGGTCTGCAAAACCTTTATCCGCCGGTTCGATTCCGGCTGGCGCCTCCAGATATAATAAAAAGATTTATAGTTTATGGACAGGAGTTATAAAAACATTTTAGTTACCGGAGGTTGTGGATTTATTGGCAGTCATTTTATTCGTCATCTTCTGGGTAAATATAAAAATATCAAGGTTATCAATGTTGACCTCCTGACCTATTGCGGTAATCCGGAGAATTTAAAAGATATTGCCAGGGATCCTCGCTATAAATTTTATAAAGCCGATATCGGTGATTATGGTGCAATGAGCCATATCTTAAAAAGCAACAGAATTAACTGTATAGTTAATTTCGCGGCAGAATCAGATAATAATAAGGCGGTCAATTCTCCTCTTGATTTTGCTAAAACCAATGCCTTGGGTACAGCTACTCTTTTGGAAGCTGCCCGACAGGTAGGAGTAAAGAGGTTTCACCACATCTCAACTTGCGAAGTATTTGGTCAGCTTCCATTGAAGAGTAAATTCAGATTCACCGAAAAATCACCCTATAATCCTAGAACACCCTATAATGCCAGTAAAGCTTCGGGCGACTTGATTGCCAAAAGTTATTTTCATACCTTTGGTTTTCCGCTTACGATAAGCTATTGTTCTAATAACTATGGCACCCACCAATTCCCCGAGAAGGTAATACCGGTATTTACCCTTAAGGCTTTGCAAAATGAGCCGCTTCCTGTTTTTAAATCTGCCGGAAATAAAAGAGAGTGGATACATGTCTTAGACCACTGTCGGGCGATTGATCTGATTCTTGAAAAAGGAGTTATCGGCGAGGCATATAATATCGGAACTGGATTGGAAAAAACTATTACCGATATAGCAGACGGTATTTTAACAGTCTTGAAAAAGCCTAAGAATTTAAAAGAAATTGTTCCTGATCGTCCCGGTCACGATTCCAGGTATCTTTTAGATTCAAAAAAAATTAGCAAGCTTGGATGGAAGCCGCAGAAGAACTGGTCAGACGGCTTGACCGAGACGGTAAATTGGTATAAAAATAACCCGCAATGGTGGAAGCCATTATTGGTTAAGTCTAACTCCTGGAGGTAGGCAAATTGGATACAAAAAAAATCAAAATATATATCCTGGGAGCTTCCGGATTTCTGGGCTCAAGATGTGCAGACTATTTCCGCCTGCAGGGGTTTCAGGTCTTTGACAATCGGGTTGATATACTGAATCCATCCGGCATGAGAGATGCTTTTAGTGCTGTTAAGCCCGACGTTGTGATAAATCTCACCGGCGCTAAGGCCTACCCGACTATTGACTGGTGCGAGGATCACAAAGAAGAAACAGTCCGGGTGAATGTGGTAGGAGCTACTAATGTAATGTTAGCGGCTCTTGAGGCAGGAGCATATCCAATACAGATTTCTTCCGGCTGTGTTTATAACGGCGGTCCGGAACGAGAATTTACCGAAGAAGATGAGCCTAATTTTCACGGAAGTTTTTATTCCAGAATGAGGATAGTATTACAGGATATACTGAATGAACTGCCGGTATTATATGCAAGAATTAGAATGCCCATATCCAAGTCTGACCACCCAAGGAATCTCATCAATAAGATAGTTTCATATTCCAGAGTCATTTCTATCCCTAATTCCGTGACTCTGATTGAAGATTTGTGGCCTGCTCTAGGGCATCTTATCGAGACTCGGCCGTTTGGCATATTGAACCTTACTAATGAAGGATATGTTGAGCATCAGCAGATACTGGAAGCCTATAAAAAAATAGTAGACCCCGGCCATGAGTATGAATTAATAAGTCTCGAACAGCTTGAAGGTTCCAACGGAATAATTAAGGCAAAAAGAAGTAACTGCGTGTTATCAATGAAAAAAGCAAAAAGTCTGGGCATATCGATGCCAAAACTGACAGATAAAAGAATTGAGGATGTAATGAGAGTCTATAAATCCAGCTTAAAACAATCATGAAGGGAATAATTTTAGCCGGTGGCGGAGGTACTCGCCTCTCCCCTCTTACAAAAATAACATCGAAACAGCTTTTGCCGGTTTATGACAGGCCAATGATTTTTTATCCCCTCAACACTCTTTTGAGAGCCGGGATAAAAGAAATATTGATTATAGTTTCTCCGGATCATCCTGGTGATTTTTTAAAGCTTCTGGGGTCTGGCAAGGAATTCGGAGCTAAGTTTACCTATGAGATACAGGATAAGCCGGCGGGTCTAGCCCAAGCTTTTATTATCGGGGCCGATTTTATCGGGAAAGACAATGTAACATTGATTTTGGGTGATAATATCTTTGAAGATGATTTCAGTAAGACCATAAAAAAATTTAAATCCGGAGGACAGGTATTTGCTAAGAAAGTATCTGATCCTGAGAGGTTTGGTGTGGTTAAATTCAATAAAAACGGCAGAGCTGTAAAGATAGAGGAAAAGCCGAAGAAATTTTTATCTTCTTATGCCGTAACCGGATTATATGTTTATGATAGCCGGGTTGTAGAAGCAGCTGAGGGTTTGAAGCCTTCAGCCAGAGGAGAACTTGAAATTACTGATTTGCATAATTGGTATCTAAATAAGGGTGAATTGAGGGTAGATATGGTCAAGGGTGAGTGGATAGATGCCGGAACATTTGACTCGCTTCTAAAGGCCTCGAACTGGGCCTTCAAGCGAGCTTCCCTCGATCAGGCTAGAGACACAAGGACGGCAAGTAAAAAATCGGCTTGAAAAAGAGCCGATTTTATTTTAAAATTAATGGTTATTAAGCCCGGGTGGTGGAATGGTATACACGCACGACTTAAAATCGTGTGCCGTAAGGCTTGTGGGTTCGAGTCCCACCCCGGGCACCAGTATTAAACTTTCGGGAATTTCAAGCGGTTTGTAATAATTGATATATTTGATACGATAAGCCCAACTTCTAGCTGATTTAATGACAGGATTTCATGAGAAGGCTCGAGGGCGGGTTCATTAATAATGTGTTTCTTGAGGATGGTATTGTTGTCAAAGTATTCAGTAATGATGGACTTGTCGGCATGTCTTCGTATGAGCGGCTTGAAAGAGAAAGAAGGGCGTTAAGTATTTTTGGCGGAACTCTGGCGCCAAGATTGATATCCAGCCAAGGCGTTGTTTTGCGTCAGGAATTTATCGAGGGCGAATCTTATGAGACTATGGCTAGGCGGAGGGAGGAGGTTTTTGAAGCTGCCGGCCGCATCTTGGCAAAAATTCATAGATTTCAATTTCCTGACCGTACGCTCCCGCCTTATTATCTGGGAAGATTCCGAAGGGCCGTCGAGTATACGCGTCCCATACTGGAGCTGGAGCAGATATCCCCGGTTTTTGAAGTCGCTTGGGATATAATATATGAACAGGGGGTTAGGTATGTACATGGCGATTTCTGGCTAGGTAATATTATCGGTAAAATAGGAGAGGATCCAAAAGTGATAGATTGGGAGTTCTCAAGAGTGGGGTCGCCATATGAGGATTTTGCGATTGTTGATCTGTGGATATTTCGTGAATTCTCAGGTTCAGAGCATGATTTTTGGAGGGGCTATGGTATCAGGCCGGACCAAGAAATGATCAATTCATTTCTGGTCCTTAAATGCGTTGAATTTCTTGCGACGGTAACTCTGGAGGATTATTTAAAAGAAGAAAATGACGGGTTTTATCATAATAAAATTACTACCCTCAAGTCTCTGATTAAATGATATTTATCAATAAAAACCAAGTTGACGGCGGACACCTGCATGCCTGGTGTTTGTACGAAACAGTTTCATGGAAACATTTTGCGTACCTGTTCTGGAGTATATTGGCATGCCGTCTCTTTTGCTATAAGAGCCTAACAACTCATCTACCCTTGGAATTACAGCATAATATCTATGCAGAAAATATGAAGACTGGGACTAAATTAATAAATTTCGGTCAAATTACAGCGGCCTTTTTCCGAGTGAAATTATACTGGGAGAATGCGCCGCTTTTAAATTACGGACCTTTTAATTTAAAACACGGACAGATAGACTGGAGACTAGTTCCCCAAAATATTCCGCTTTGTTTTGATGTCGGACATGAGATGCTGGGGGCTCGGTCAATTGAGGAAGCACAGAAAAGAATTATAGCTATTTTTAATGAAAGAAGCTCGCAGATTAAGCACCTGCATATCCATGAAAACGACTTGATTCACGACCTGCACAGCAGGCCAGATACAGTGATTACCAAAGAGATGATCAGATACCTTACTCAAAACAGAACTTATATTTTTGAAAAGTAATAAATTTAGCAAAAGAAAAAGGTCTCTCCGGGGAGGACCTTTTCCGAACTTGCGTTCGGTTTGAGAGCCGAGGCTCTCGACAACGAACTATCTGTATTATAGCAATCACCTTGCATTAGTCAAAACTAATGTGTGGATATCTCTAAGAATGTGTAAGAGAAGTCTCTTTCGTCACGAAATTGCAGAATTTCGAGATAGAAAATCGGCAGATTGAGGAAGAATAGTTAGGCACTATTCAGATGAGATATGACGATTTTATAGCCGAAATTCTGCAATTGCAGTAGGATATGGATTTCTTTTACACATTCTAAGTATTATTTTATACTCAATAGATGCCCATATTTTATACCGGAAAAGGCGATAAAGGTGTGAGCCATGTTGGAAAAAAGAAGATCCAAAAAACGAATCCTTTTGTTGAGGCCCTGGGCCAGCTTGATGAGTTAAATAGTATGTTGGGGGTGCTTAAGAGCACGAAGGTCAAGAAGGACTTAGCAGGCACACTGCATGAAGTACAGGAGTCACTTTTCATTATTCAGGCAAACTTAGCATATCTGATGCTCAAAGAAAAAAGAACCCCTCCCCTCCTTGAACCGATCAAGGTAGAAAGGATCGAAGCAATAATCGAGCGGATAGAGAATAAACTAAATCCAGCCAAAAAATTTGTCATATCCGGCACAACCCATCTGTCGGCTTGGCTCGATCTGCTTCGGGCCAAGTCGAGAAACGTCGAGCGAAGCGTTTTAAGATCGGATGCAGCAGGTAAGTTGGATCCTGGGATCAGGGTTTATCTGAATCGCTTATCAAGTTTATTTTTTGCTTTAGCCAGATGGGAATCGAGAAATAAAAAGGAGAAGTATCCTAGCTACAAGTAACGGGACATTCGTTTTTTTTCGTGTATATCCTCGATCGTCATTGCCTAAACGCATTTTTTGTGTTAGCATATTCTCAAGAGATTTTTGTAGGAAAAGAACCTTGAAAATAATTCTATTTCTGTTGGGTGTTTTGTTTTGGGGTCAAAATAGTGGAGCTCAGATCAGTCCTTTTGAGATTGTTAATCCCCAGATTTATCAGGGAGGCGTAGTTATAGTAAGAGTTAACCCTCAATGGCAGGGACCTATGGTATGCGTTCATGCCTTTGAAAAACAATATATACCCAATAGGTACGGCTATGTCTATATTGGTGTAGCAGTAAATACCGAGCCTACTAACACGCGGGAAATGTCCCTTAAATACCCGGTTTATCTAGTAGAGTGCGGCCGTGGAGTAAGATTGAATTGGCAATATGGTGAGCTGGAGGTTATTAAAAAAGATTTCGGAACTCCATGGTATGCGGGTCCGGCCAATGTGCCAAGCAAAGCCGTTCAGGATCGTCGCATTAAAGAAGTAGCTCTGATGCGTGCTGCCTATGACTTAGCTGAAAAATATGAAGATTACACTTCTGACCAGTTCATCTATCCGTTAGATAATATTGAAGTAACTGATTTTTTTGGCGTTTCTCGCCTGTACGGATCGTACAGCAGAAGAACCAAGAGGATAATAGTGAAAAGGGAAGTGCCTCATGGCGGAGTTGATTTTAGGGCTAAAACTCCATTGCCGGTTATGGCCATCAACTCCGGGAAAGTTCTTTTGGCTCATAATTTTTCTCTTTCTGGTACTGAGGGTAATCTGCTAGTAATTGATCATGGTTCCGGTATTCTTTCTCTGTACCTCCATTTATCTAAATTTACAGTTGGTGTTGGTGATCTGGTGAAAAGTGGCCAGACAGTCGCTTTTACCGGGGCAACCCCTCGAGGGACTCCCCCGCACCTACACTTCATGGTTAAGGTGAATGGCGTTAATGTTGACCCGATAGCTTTTATAGAGAGCTATAACAAATATATTGGCCGATAATTTTATCGGTCTTTTTTATTGTGGAATTTTTTATGAACTTCTCGAAGTTGTTTATCGGTCACATGAGTGTATATCTGGGTGGTTGTAACTGAGGCGTGGCCAAGCATTGCTTGTACTGAACGGATGTCGGCTCCCCCGCGCAGAAGATCAGTAGCAAATGAATGGCGAAGGGTATGTGGCGATACGTGCTTACCGACGATACCGGCTTTTACCGAATATTTTTTTATAATTCTTTGAATGCTTCTGGGCGTGAGTCTTAGGTCGCTGTCTTTTGAGAACTCCTCGTTTTTTGGAATGCGTATAAATAGCGCCTCGTCAGCGTCGGCTCTTTTAGACATATAGTCCTGGATGTTTTTTCTCGCTTCATCTGATAAAAAAACCATTCTGATTTTGCTTCCCTTACCGCGTATAGATAACTCCCCTCTTTTGGTGTCGATTCTATCCCTGTCGAGAGAACATAGCTCTGATACACGCATACCGGTGCTAAATAACATAGTAAGTATTGCTTTATCTCGCAAGGAGCCTAGCGAAGCACCTTCGGAGGCAGCTAGGAGTCTCTCGAGTTCATCCGGCTCAAGGAACGTAACCTCTCGGTCTTCCTGTTTGCCTAATTCAACCCGTTCGGCGGCTACGCTTTTAACACCTCTCTTGGCAAGGTATTTCAAAAACGTTCGTAGTGCGATTATATGATAATTTTGAGTTACTTTTTTAAGCGGTTCGCCATCATCATTTTTTAACCGGTTTAAATATAACCGGTACTGGCGGATGAGATCTTCATCTAGCTGACTGATATTTTTAATTTTTGCAAAGCTTAAAAATCTGTCCAAATAGCGTCCGTAGTTTTCAAGAGTTTTTTGCGACCTGTTTCTTTCTATCTCCAAATACTCTAAATATTGAATTTTGAGATCTTTAACATCAGCCATGAACTTGTTTGGTTAGGGCCTATTATGCCTCATATTGTCCAGCGCCCAGGTGTATTCTATGACAAGGACCGGAATCCATTGAGGCTCGTCGTGGATGACAAACATTACGACGCCAAACACTAGTGCCAGCGTGTTGATTACGAAGAAAAGCACATCGAAAATTTCCTCATGCCGAGACCGGTTCTCGTTATTCGTGATATACAAAAGCCACTTAACTATGTTCATATATTGAGGATACTACTATAGTCGAAAAGAGGCAATTTCGTGCACATGTTTGTAAAAAAACCGGGTTTATGTTAGAATATACGTACTATGTTAACTACCCAACAAAAGGTTAAAATACTGTCTGATTTTAGGACTCATGATAAAGATACTGGCTCTCCGGAGGCTCAGGTCGCTTTATTTACTAAGGAGATTGAGAGTTTAACCAAACATCTCAAAAAGCATGGTAAGGACAATAGCTCTCGTCTCGGTCTTTTGAAGATGGTCGCAAAAAGAAAGAGACTCTTGGATTATCTAAAGCGCGAGGACCCCAAAAGACACGCCTCTTTAGTTAAGAAACTTGGACTCAAATAATACTTAATGAGTAAGCTCTCAATTCCACAAAGAAAGAACCATCGAGTAGGTGTTTTTGTAGATGTTCAGAATATGTATCATTCAGCTAAAAACCTTCATGGGGCGAGAGTTAATTTTAAGGAACTTTTAAAAATTGCCGTGGCGGAGAGGGAGCTCGTAAGGGCAGTCGCTTACGTGGTAAAGTCCGACACAGAAGAGGAAAAGGCATTCTTTGATGCCCTGGAAAAGGCAGGCTATGAGCTGAAGAGCAAGGATCTTCAAATTTTCCCGGGAGGTATGAAAAAGGGTGATTGGGATGTGGGTCTGGCGATTGATGCGATAAGCCTGTCCAGACAATTGGACGTAGTAGTTGTTGTTTCGGGTGATGGAGATTTTGAACCGCTAGTGGAGTATCTGAAATTCAGCGGATTGGTAGTAGAGGCGGTTAGTTTCCGCAGGAGTACAAGTGCTAAGCTGGTTGATGTAGTTAATAATTTCACCGATCTGGAAGAGCACTTGGGAAAAGTTTTATTAAGGTCACAAAAAAGACATTAAATAATTAAAGCATAATCTAAGCGGATGAGGAACAAGGTCAATGGGGATTTCCCCTTAATTTGGAAGATAAGCTTCCGGTTTGAGGGGAAAACCTCGTTACTCATAGCCTAGTTATCTTTTTCGATATGAAAATTAATCGATATGAGGAGGAGTTTGCCGGGAAGCCTCTGGTGATAGAATTTGGCCGTTTAGCTGGCCTGGCTAACGGTTCCTGTTATGTCCAATACGGACAAACAGCCGTTTTGGTTACAGCCACAATGGGGAAAAATGCTAAAGAAGTGGATTATTTTCCGCTCTCAGTTGAATACGAAGAAAAATATTATGCAGCTGGAAAAATTAAGGGTTCTAAGTGGATAAAAAGAGAAAGTCGCCCCTCCGAAGAGGCAATTTTATGCGGCCGTCTGATCGATCGTTCGCTACGCCCGCGCTTTAATAACAAGACAAGAAATGAAGTTCAGGTTGTTGCGACGGTTTTGTCTTTTGATGGTCAAAACGACCCGGATATGCCGGCGCTTTTTGGCGCCTCCTTGGCTTTAATGGTATCTGATATACCGTTTAACGGACCGGTTGCTTCTGCTCGGGTTGGACGGGTCGACGGCAAGATAGTAATTAATCCCACCTATGCAGAAAGAAAAGTTAGTGACTTTGATATTGTAGTAGCCGGGACTGCTCAGAGGATAAACATGATTGAAGGAAAAGCGGTTGTGATTCTTGAGAAAGAGGTTGCCGGAGCAATTAAGGATGGCTTTGGGGAATTTCAAAAACTTATCCAGCTCCAGAATAAAATTGCTAAAGAGCTAGGCAAAGCCAAGCAGATTCTTAGCGTGGCTGATCACGATGAAAATCTGGTTAAAAAAGTATCCGAATTCATTGCGCCTAGACTGGAAAAAGTAATATATGTGACTGATAAGAATGATTATGTGGAGGGCATGAGAAAAATTCAAGAAGATCTTCGGGAACATATTAAAACAGAATATAAAGATGATCCTGATGCTGGTAAAAAATCTAAAGAAGCTATTGTAGTCTTTGACGAAGAGGTGGATAGGGTTGTTCATGACAATATTCTCAAGCATGAGAAACGTCCTGATGGTAGAAAGCTTGATGAACTGCGTGATATTAGTGCCGAGGTCGGCGTACTCCCCCATTCACACGGAACAGGACTATTTAATCGCGGAACTACTCAGGCTCTTTCTATTCTTACTCTTGCCGCCCCTGGCATGGAGCAATGGATTGAGACGATGGAAATTGACCTGACTAAGAAAAGATTTATGCACCACTATGTCTTTCCGCCTTTTAGCGTGGGAGAGGTTGGACGCATTGGTTTTACTGGCAGACGAGAGATAGGTCATGGTGCCTTGGCAGAGAAGGCCCTTGAATCACTTATTCCGTCAAAAGAAGATTTTCCCTATACGATTAGGGTGGTATCAGAAATCCTGGCTTCAAACGGCTCTTCTTCTATGGCTTCCGTGTGCGGATCATCATTAGCTATGATGGACGGTGGTGTGCCAATGAAAAGTCCAGCGGCAGGTATTGCGATGGGACTTATGTTTAATAAGGAGGGAGATAAATTCAAAATTCTTACCGATATCCAGGGACCCGAAGATCATCACGGAGATATGGACCTGAAAGTTGCCGGAACTAAAGATGGTATAACGGCCATGCAGATGGATGTTAAGATTGAGGGTATTGATGGGGATGTTCTCGAAAAGGCTCTCGAGCAAGCTAAAAAAGCCAGACTCGAGATATTAGATAAAATGAATAAGGTTCTTAGCTCTTCCCGTAAAGAGCTTTCCCCTTTTGCTCCTAGAGTTCAGACCATAAAAATAGACCCCGCCAAAATAGGAGCCGTTATAGGCAAAGGTGGCGAGACTATAAATAAAATAATTGACTTGACCGGTGCTGATATAGATATCGAGGACGATGGCTCAGTATTCATTACCTGTGTTTCCTCTGAGGGGATGGATAAGGCCCTACAAATGATAAAAGATCTTACTTATGAACCTCAGCCCGGCGATAAATTCCAGGGCAAGGTTACTAAAATATTGGATTTCGGGGCTTTTGTAGAGTACTTACCCGGTAAAGAAGGCATGGTTCATGTATCCGAAATGTCGACCGAGAGAGTCCGGCATCCATCGGATATTCTTAAGGTTGGCCAGTCCGTAAATATTACCGTTAAGAATGTTGACGATATGGGACGCACTAACCTGACGATGAAGCAAAGATAATAACCCGAGTAAGATCAATAATAATTAATGACCCCCGTCTATACGGGGGTCATTAATTATTATCCGAGTGAAAAACATGCGCCAATATGCTAGAATGAAAATGATATGGATGAAGAGAATAAGCAAATATTAACTTTTGACGATATACTGCATCAACTGACCAAGCCCTCTATTATTCAGGGTCAGGATTTGGGGAAGAAAACTACTCCACCCCTTCCCTTTTCATCAAAACCGTCAATATTGCCTTCGAGTGGAGTAAAATTACCGGTACTAGGGGGTGAATCTAAATCCGCCGTAAAGCCGGAAGCACCTTCTGGTTCAGTAGCTCCTTTGCCCGAAAAAATGTCCCTTGCGATAAGGACCATGGCGCAGGATATCGAGAGGCTTAAGAGGGGCGAGAAGCCTGTTCCGGCTGAAGTGAATAAGGTTTTAAGTCCGTTGCCTCAAAGGCAGAGTTCTGTTTCGTCAGTATCGGCCGATAAGGATACTGCCCCTCCTCCCTCAATAGATATGCCATTAGAATCTTCTGTACCGTATCCAGCCTCTCCATTAAGACCGCCTATACGAACTGCCCCTCCTTCGCCGAGTTTGCCCAGCTCAAGGGAGAGGTTACTGCCCCCATCCTCGGCTTCTAAAGAAAAAGCACCTGTTGGATATATTCAGGATCAGTATCGTCAAGAAACTTCATCCGGCAAATTAGAAGATATGTTACCCGCATATCTTGGCGCCTCAGTCCCCAAAGAGAATGTGAAAATAGCTAAGGAGAAGCTTCAGTATGGTGTCCTAGCTAGAGTAATTGGGAGTGGGATGACCGCTGGAATAGTAATAACAGTGGTCATCGCAGTTGCGGCGTATCTGGTATTGTCTTTACTCGTGTTCAACGCAGAGGAGCCAATTGAGTCTCCTAGCCCGACAGCTACAGTTCAGGTTACGCAGACACCAGAATACGACTATCTCGGATCGATCTTCATGGGGATAGCCTCGGTCAATTTTTCTTTGCCACTTAATCAGGTCGGGACAATAGCCAATCTCCAGTCCCTGATTAAGCAGACAGATATGGGTGTTAAGGAGTTCAGAAGAATTAACTTTACTCTTGCTGACAATCAGGGCCAGAGCGCTATGTTCACCGACATCTTAGATAGGCTGTCGGTACGATATCCTGCTGCACTGAGAGAGGTTATCATGGGTAATAACACAGTTTTTATATATGGTCAGGGAGAAGTACTGGGTGATATTGGTTCTCTGCCTGACTCAGGATTAGCTGGCAAGAAAATTGTAATGATTGTTGAGGTTGTGGATGTTGCGAGGACTACTGCAATCCTGAGTGGATGGGAGCTGACCATGCCCGAAGATCTAAAATACATGTTTAATATCGAACCTGGTAATTCGACAACTACGACATTCAATAGCAATGAATACAAAGGAGTAGCCATTAGATATAAGAATTTTTCTCTGCCAGACAGGAGTATAGATTATGCAATAGTCTATTCTTCGACAGGCCGGCAGTATTTAGTGATAACTAACTCAAGGGAATCGATGTATTCTCCAATAGAGAAAATTACCGGTCTCTGATTAGTCTACTAGGTCTACACCTACCTAATGTCACCAAGACGGATTGGTGACATTTTTGTTTCTATGGTGTTGATAAGTGCGATAAATGGCCGGATCAAGAAAAACTATTTGTCACCAACCGCATTGATTTTATATAGGTTTTAACTAGCTTTTATCATGGTGACACCTATAACTTGTCACTAATAATTTTGGTGACAAGTTATCCACTTTTTTAATTGACTGGATATTTAAGAATGATATTATTGTTGTAGATCTTTTGCTGGTGCTTATTAAGAGTTTAATAATCGCTGGCCAAATTTTTTCAGGAATCCCTGGCGGAATAACTTCTTATTAAATAGTATGAGAGATTATTCCGCCAGGGATTCAAAGGCCCTAGCTCAAGTCGGCACTCTTAGTGTCAATTAATTTGGGTGTTCGGGCCTTTTTGTTTTCCCCGCTTTCGAAAAGTAGCTCCCTATTAATAGAATTTTATAGGGTGATTTTTTAAGTATATGGTTTTTACTTTTCATTTTTTATATACTATGTTAACTTAGCCTTATGGATCCCGTTAGAGATACCCTAGCGGGTTTGTATGGAAAGTTTTAGGTTTAGGTAGCGTTAGTAATTTCTGTCACCGTATGGTGGTAGGGAGTGCTTGCACTATCTCTAACGGGATGGATCAAGAAGAATCACAAAAATTAATAACTAATTTAAATAATGAGCTGAAAGAGATAGATGAAGAACTGTCGAGAGTAGCTTCAGAAAACCCAGCTGTAAGGGGAGATTATTATGCTAAAGTTGAGGATCTGGGCTCTTCTCCGGATGATACGGCCGAGGAGGCTAGTGAGTTGGACAGAAATCAAGCCCTAGTAGCTTCACTGGAAGAAAGAAGGAGGGAGATAGTGCGTGTCCTGAGTGAGGTTAAGGCTGGTACTTATGGTAAATAGTTAATCTCCTCGGAGGGGGAGCAATCTATTGTCAGTTAGAATTTTTTCAGCATCTCTAAGCGGTATAGACGCTAAACTCGTTGAGGTGGAAGTGGATTCCAGTCCAGGAATTCACTCTTTTAGCATAGTTGGTTTGCCTGATAAGGCGGTGCAGGAATCAAAAGAGAGGATAGGATCTGCTATTAAAAATAGCGGTTTTTTGCCGCCTAAATCAAAAACTAAAAAAGTTATAGTAAATCTTGCTCCGGCCGATGTTAAAAAAGAGGGGCCTTCTTATGATTTGCCAATTGCCGTCGGATATCTTTTTGAGACCAAGCAAGTCAAATTTGATCCCGAGAGTCGATTATTAGCCGGAGAGTTATCGCTTGACGGAAGATTAAAGCCAACCAATGGTATTTTAGCAATGGCTATTTTGGCTAAGGCAAGAGGTATCAAAGAGATTATTGTTCCGTTAGCTAACACTGGGGAAGCAGCGGTAATTAATGGAGTTAAGGTGATTGGGGCGGAGACGTTAGCTAATGTGCTTGCCCATCTCAATAAAACCTCGATTATTGCACCATCTACGCATAAAACACAGGCGAGCAAGCCTGTTATTGCGGGCGATTCCTTTGTTTCTATAAAGGGCCAGGAATACGCTAAGAGAGCGCTTGTGATTGCTGCTGCGGGTGGTCACAATATGCTTATGGACGGTCCTCCTGGTTCAGGCAAGACTCTTCTGGCCAAGGCACTGGTAGATATTCTACCGATAATGTCTCTGGAGGAGGCAATAGAAGTGGCAAAAATATACAGTTCATTGGGTTTGATAAATTCTAATGATCCCTTATCTTTCCAAAGACCATTCAGGAATCCACACCATACAACTTCAGCCATCGCTGTCGTTGGCGGCGGATCCTATCCTAGGCCTGGCGAGATAAGTTTAGCTCATCGCGGGGTGTTGTTTCTGGATGAATTACCAGAGTTCCCTAGGAGTGTCCTAGAAAGCCTCAGGCAGCCACTTGAGGATGGTATGGTCACTATCGCAAGGGCATCGGGATCTGTTCGAATACCGGCCAAATTTATGCTTATTACAGCTATGAATCCATGTCCTTGTGGTAATTATGGCAGTCAAAATGAATGTCTTTGCCTGCCTTACCACGTTTTGAAATATAAGAAAAAGGTGTCTGGTCCCCTGCTCGACAGGATAGATATTCAGGTTACTGTTCCGCGCGAAACAATTAATGAGGACGATTCAGTTCTCGAGGAGAATAGTGCTAAATTGGCCGAAATTAAGAGAAAAATAGCAAAAGCTAAGGAAATCCAACTCGATCGCTTTGGGGGATTGAAAATATTTAGCAACTCAGAAATGAATTATAAAAATGTGGAAAAGCTGGCTTTATCGGAGAAAAGCGCCAAGTTAATGCTAAAAAAAGCTATAAATAAGCACGGAATGTCCCTTAGAGCCTATCATAAGACCCTTAAGGTAGCTCGCACTATTGCTGATCTGGAGGAGTCGGAAACCGTTAAAGAACAGCATATTGCCGAGGCATTAGCGTTTAAAGTCAGGGCTAATAATGAAGTGGTTTAGCGCGAATCCTTTCCGTATCATTTTCTCTGCCTGTGCTCCGGGATAGACAAACAATGGCTTTAAAACCTCCGGAACACCATCCGAAATTCCTTCATCAGAATTCAGTCAGTTTCGGCTTTCCTGTCGGTTTATAAAGCCTTGTTTGTTACTATCCCTCCCGCAACGGTCTCGAAAATGCTATGGAAAGGATTCGCTCCTGATTTTTTGTTTCGCGCGAAACAATACAAAATAAAAAGCGCTATTTGTCAGCGCTTTGCAACCAATTCATCTATTCTATTGCCAATTTCCTTTCGTCTATCGCCCTCCTCCTTGGATTGTCCATAATCCAGCCTATTGTCACTTTCCTGGGTTAGCTCTGCTTTTATATGGGTGGTCTGGTCGGGACTTTGCTGCCTTATGATCTCTTCGTAACCATCGGGAACCTGTTTGGTTTTAGGCCTTAATTCGACACTTTTTGTGCATTTCAATACTATCTCTGCTCCACAAAATGGGCAGAAATTAAGATCATCTTCGTAGGCAGGATCTGTTAATCGCAATACTAGGCTTATGCCACCACGTTGAACAAGATTAATTCCTGCCCTTTCTTCCGGATAACGACTATTAAAGCTTCTATGTTTAGTATTACCGGTTTGAGTAAACCAGGCCTGGAATTTTTCACAACAATTCTTAAGTCTATCAAATCTTTCGCCATAGTTATGGCCACATGTAAAAGCATGTGTATAACCAACGATGTGTCTTTCAGTCATTTCCTAACCTTTTTTCAGGCAAGAGCTAAGGTTTTTTAACATTTTGATCGAAATATTGCAAGGCTACTTAGCTAGGAGATTGCGGGCGCCGTGGACTTCAAAGTGCAGATGGCATCCGGTGGAACGTCCCGTGGTCCCCATAAGCATAATTTGCTGTCCCCTGCTCACTGTTTGGCCGGAAGAGACTAAAAGCTTCATTGAGTGGGCATAAAGCGTTTCCGTGCCGTTTGGGTGAGCTATTTTTATATATTTGCCAAATCCACCGTTATAACCGCTACTATCAGCGACAGATACTGAACCTTCTGCCGCCGCATAAACGGGAGTACCGCAGGAATTAGCTACATCTACGCCATTTCTGCCATGAATTCTTCCCCAGTTACGACCGCTCGTCGGTTGTATAAAGTAGTTCCCCATATCTGGGAGATAAGAAAATGGCCGAACTCCGTTTTTAGCGGCTACGGATGTAGCAATAGCTACGGATGTCCTCAGTTCCCCGTCAGGAACTATAATCTCATCTCCAGTCTGAAGCTCGCCGCTCTTGGAAATACTGTTAAATTCTATAATCTTTGCTTCTTCGGCTGCGTATTTCTTGGCTATAGAGGCAATAGTATCCCCTTTTTTGACTTGGTGGATTACGCCCGATACGGGTGGAATTTTCAATATTTGCCCGGGACTTATACTATCAGCGTTTTTTAGGCCGTTAGCCCAAATAATAGAATTCATACTGATTCCATAGTCCGAAGCTATGAAAGATAAGAGATCTCCGGCCTGAACCGTGTACTCGGTTATTTGACTGCGCCTATACCCGCTTGTCTCTATGTAGTCTGTGCTGGTGGGTGTATGTGCAAGAATGGAATTATCGTTAATAGTAGGGGGAATACTAGCCAGAGGTTCTTGCCCTCCCTGGCCAAAACTATCTGTGTTTAATGAAACGATTGAGCTTATGTCGGCTAACTGAGCTGATGGTCGCGTGTAGGCTGCCAAAGACGTCGGCGTTTCCTCTATAGTTTCTTTTAGTAAGTTGCTAAATAAAGTCGGCTGGCCCTCTCCGAGGGATCCTTTAAGAGCTAAGAGCATGAAAACAAAAACAAGAGTTCCCCATAACCCAAAACTTTCACCTTTTAACAAGTCGGCTATTTTTTTAATCCGAGAGATTCTGGCTGTGTTTCTGAGAATTGAGCTATCAATATTTTTATGGTTAGTACTAATAGGAGTTAAATAAGTCAGTTTTTGCCCAGAAAAAATGACATATCTTAGCTAAAACACAAAAATTCTCTTCGCGAGAATTACTCGTAAATCTTAGCATATTTGGTCAAGTATAGTCAAATTAGTTATTGACACTTTTTGAACAACTTGCGAGTCTGGGTTCATATGACTATCAAATCAGAATTTGGAAATTGGGCCGAAGATCGTGTCGCACAATATCTAATAACTAAAGGTTACGAGGTTATAGAAAATAATTATCGAAAATCTTGGGGCGAGATTGACATTATTGCAGAAAAAGAAGGGATTTTGGTTTTTGTTGAAGTTAAGGCTAGTAAGGATGATATTATTGGTTTTGAGCCCGAGAATCGAGTTAGTCCAGAAAAATTACGCAGGCTTATGCGAGCGATTCAAACATATCTTGCGGCTAAAAAATATGATTCTGACCAAGAATGGCAAATCGACGTCGTCGCATTGACACTCGATCAAAATAGGGGAGTGGCCAAAATTAAACACTTTAAGAATATTGATGCCTGACCGCCAACTCCTCCCCATTTTTCGACCTGCTTTTTATCTTCGGAGGCGATTCCAGGAGCGGCTAAAGCACGCTCCTAAAACCTTCGCCTTGAGACAAATAGTTAAATTAACCTCAATTTAATTAACAAATTATGGGTCCCGCTCGACAGTCCTTCGGACATATTATTGATTTAATAAAATCAATAATAAATACCGAGCCTCACTCCCAAATTTGTTGAATAACTAAATTATCGGTTAATTTAACTATTGTGTGCTCCTCGAAAAAAGACGGTCTGCAAAATGGGGAGGAGTTGGCTTATGCTTATATACGACCCAACTCAGGGATGGTCTAATTTTATCAATATGCACGAATGATTAATACTCAATAAATAACTTTGAAATGTTCCTGGGACCCAATTAGGGTGATCCTGGAACGGCCCTTCGGCCGCATGGCCAGGTCGGGTTCCCTAATTGGTCAGAGAACATGAGAAGTTATTTATATGAGTATTTCATGAGGAATCCTGATAAAATTAGATTATCCCTGAGTTAGAAGTTTCGTGCGGAACACTGATTAAGTAGCCCTGATTTTAGCTTGTTTTTTGGGGCTTTACAAAATGGTTAAAATTTGATATAATATAGGTACACAGTTGATGTAAAGCAACTTGACAAAAGCGCCCCTTCGTTGGGGTATAGAAAGGGAAAAAATGAAGAGATTCGCTTCGCTGGTGCTTCTTGCCGTGTGCGCGGTTCTGTTCACGGTCGTTTCGGCCGAGGCACAGTATCGTCGTGGCGGCGGTGGCTGGATTGGCGGTGGCTGGGACAGCGGTCGTTATGACCGTGGCAGTCTCGGCCGTCGTGGCTATGGCGGGGGGTACTACCTAGACCCAGCTACCATCGAGCAGATGTTGAGTCTGCCTGATGGACTGGCATCGTGTCAGGTGGATTTCTCCACCTTGGTGGTCGTGTCGTGCAAATCGGTCATCAAGACGGCAGACGCGATTCAGATGACGGCCCAGAATCCCGACGGGATTCTGGGGTCTATCCATCCCCTGAAAGGAAAGATCCACTTCCGCCCGTTCGACGACACGAATCGTCGGTTGGGGACAATGGAAGCTGGCGCCCTTGGTGCCGGTGCTGGTGCTCTTGCTGGTTACGGTTCAACGCGCAATATGCGGAATCGTAACAAGGCCAATGCCATCGGTGCTGTAAGCACCATTGGCGGAGGTCTGCTGGCGGGATGGCTCGCTTCACGGCGTAGCCACGATAGCTGTCTCACGATTGAGCCCAGGGTGGCTCGATCGTCTGATCTGGAGGTAGAACCGCCAGATCAGGATGAGCCTGAGACGACGATCTCGCCGGTCGTGAAGCCGACGGCTCCGATCGCAGGACCGGCGGCTGTCGATGCTGGAGTTGGTGAGTTCGAGCTCTCCAACTCGACTCGCATGTATGTCGAGGCCTATGACGGCCAGACATACATCGGCCGGATGTCGGCCGGAGCGACTTTGGCGGTAGGACCGCCAAAGGATCGGTATCGGGGCTTCGCTCTGATTCCGAATAGGAGGGGCGGACTTTCAAAAGACGAAATTGAAGTCGAGCCGGGCGACTCCGGCTGGACTTTCATCGAGCCCGCAGTGGCTCAGGAGGGGAGACAGTAGTAATGGCGAAGAAGATTGAATTCGAAACGTCGGCCACGATCGGTGCTCGGGAGTTCAAGCTACCCGAAGAGAGGGCGATTGAGTCTTGGCTCTGGAACAGGGTCAAGACCGTGATGGCGTTGCTTGGCGCGATCGCCATTCTGGCTTGGATTGTCTGGGCCGCTTATTGGTGGGGAGGTTGGGGGTGCTACACATGCACCAAGAATCCCTCTGCTGTCGTGGCTGCTCCGGTGTTACCGGAGCAGCCACGGTCCAACGAGGTGGCCGGGGCCATTCGTGGCCTCGCTACAGTGTTGGATTACCGGCTCGGTGAACTCAAGCCGGTGCCTGCTCCGCAGGCACCGGTAGTGCCGAGAAAGAAAACGACGACCAAGGCGAAGCCGAAATGCCCGCCACCGGTCGTCGTCGAGAATACTGCTGAGGAGGCGACGCCTCCCCGGCAGTCGAAGCCTTGCGCTGGCAAAGTCAGTCGCGAGCTTCGAAAGTGTGAGACCTGGGTGCTACGCAAGTAGATCACCCGATCTCCACTCAACCGCGTTTTCACCCGCCTCCTGGCGGACATCGAAAACGCGGTTTTTCAATTGAAAAATAGAGGAAAAATGGTTCGACAAGCTCACCATAAATGATAAAATACATTATGATTTATGTTACTAAAAGCCCGAAAGAAACTCAGGAGTTAGCGGGTTTTTTGTTGGGTAAATTTTCCAAAATTATATCGAAGAAGGCTTTAGTTGTTGCCCTGGAAGGGGAGTTAGGTGCTGGGAAAACTACGCTTGTCCAAGGACTGGCAAAAGCACTGAAGATTAAAGCTAAAATCAAAAGCCCTACATTTACCCTAATTAAGAATTATCCAATTACGAATTACGAATTACGAATTAGAAAAGTAATCCGCAATCCGCAATCCGCAATCCGTAAATTTAATAATCTATATCATCTTGACTGCTATCGCTTGCGTGACCATAAGGATTTAGAGATACTGTGTAGTAAAGAGATCTTGAACGACCCTAGGAATATAGTACTAATTGAATGGTCTGATAGAGTTAAAAAAATACTGCCGAAGAAGCACATAAAAATCCACATTGATCATATCGATAAAAATGTGAGAAAGATTGAAGTAAAAAGTTAGAATTTAAAATGCAAAATTTCAATTCAAAATCAAAAAGTTCAGAAAATTATCAGATTTTAGATTGTAATTTTAAATTTTTACTTTTGACTTTTTAATTATGCGAAAGCTTGTATTAATTGACAGTAATGCCTTAGTGCATCGAGCATTCCATGCTCTACCACCAACCCTTACCTCACCCAAGGGTGTTTTGACTAATGCAGTTTACGGCTTTACTTCTGTATTGTTGAAAATGATCAAGGACTTAAAGCCTGACTATATCGCAGCGACCTATGATTTAGCCGGACCTACATTCAGGCACGAGGAGTTTGCCGAATATAAGGCTCATAGAGAAAAGGCGCCAGACGAACTTTATGCTCAAATACCGCTGACAAAAGAAGTCCTTAAGGCATTTGGCATACCGATTTACGAAAAACAGGGTTTTGAGGCCGATGATGTGATTGGAGCTTTGGCCGAACTTGGCAAAAAGGAAAAAAATATCCAAGTCGTGATTGTAACAGGAGATTTGGATACTCTTCAGCTGGTTGATGGCGAGAAAGTAGTTGTTTTTACATTGCGCAAGGGTTTGACTGACACCATGATTTATAACGAGGAAGAAGTAAGAAAAAGATACGGACTTAATCCTGACCAAGTCGTAGACTATAAAGGGTTAAAGGGCGATCCTTCTGATAATATTCCGGGAGTCCCGGGGATAGGGGATAAGACAGCTTCAATGCTTGTTCAGAAATACGGAAGCATAGAAGGATTATATAAAAAACTGGAGAAAACCGGCAATAAAGAAAAGCTAAGTCCCAAGTTGATAGAAAAATTGATCGAGAATAAAGATTTGGCTATTTTTTCAAAGAAATTATCGACCATCATAAGAGATGTTCCTATCGGTTTTAGTCTCGAAAAATCTGACTGGAGGAAGAATCTAAGCCGCCAAGATTTCGAAAAAACGCTTAAGGAGCTAGGTTTTTACAGTCTTGTTAAGAGATTCGACGAGATGGAGAGGGGAACGAATCTAGCTGGTCAGGACAAGCCCCTTACTCTCGATTTGGGTATTGAAAAAGCTAAGGAAGAAATAGCATCTCCGGCTATGACGACTCAGGCAGATATAGAAGGCGCACTGGATGTAATGGCTAAGTCTAGGGAGTTAGCCTTTGATATTCGAGAGGGGATATTTGGATTTACTAATGATGGCAAAAATTTTATCAGTTTTGACTTACAAGATCTCAAGAAATCCAAGAAGGGCCTGCCTGCGCAGGCAGGCAGTGATAGGTTTTGGAAAACTTTCGCGACGATATTTGAAAATGAAAAAATCCTAAAATACGGCCATGATTTAAAAAACCTATCCAAAGTATTAATTGAAAAGGGCGTGCATATTCAAGGGGTTAATTTTGATACAAAAATTGCCGCCTATTTAATAAAAGCTGATAGAAAAGATTATGAATTGCGGGATTTATATTTCAATGAGATTAACGAAGAACTCGGCTTAGATATGGAGTCGAGGCTTCAGGCCGTCTGGAGGCTTAAGGGTCATTTATGGGAAAGGCTTAAGGGCGACAATCTCGTTAAAGTTTTTGAAGAAATAGAAATGCCTCTTGTTCAAATTCTGGCCGAAATGGAGCTGGTAGGAATAAAAATTGATCTTAATTCACTGAAAATACTCTCAAAATTGGTGAATAAAGAGGCGGCAAAACTCGAGAAGGAAATATATAAATTGGCGGGGATCGAGTTTAATATTAACTCTCCGGCCCAGATGAAGGATGTACTTTTTGAAAAGCTTCAGCTGAAGGGCAAGGTCCGCAAGACCGGCAAGGGCGCCCTCTCGACGGCGGCTCCGGAGCTTGAAAAACTTTCAGCAGAACATCCGATCATTGATTTAATTTTAAAATACCGTGAGCTCCAAAAACTCAGAACTACTTATATTGAACCCTTCCCTAGGCTGGTTGATCCAAAGACCGAACGCTTGCATACGACTCTTAACCAAACCGGTACCGTTACGGGGCGTCTCTCGAGCCAGGATCCCAACTTGCAGAATATACCTGTTAAAACAGAGCTGGGTCAGGAGTTCAGAAAAGCATTCATTGCCTCCTCGGGATATAAATTAATTTCCTTTGATTATTCCCAGCTTGAGTTAAGAATTGCAGCCCATATTTCTGGTGATAAAAAGATGACCGCAGCATTTAAGAGAGGAGAGGATATTCACACTCGCACAGCGGCCGAGATATTTGAAGTTGCTCCTGAAAATGTTACTCCATCAATGCGTCGT
Organism: Candidatus Yanofskyibacteriota bacterium; assembly: GCA_016181145.1. Taxonomy (GTDB): domain Bacteria; phylum Patescibacteriota; class Minisyncoccia; order 2-02-FULL-40-12; family GWA2-44-9; genus 2-01-FULL-39-28. The sequence goes on along the minus strand of JACOZW010000025.1, from coordinate 7,368 downwards.
GAAGCCAAAACTCTTAACTTCGGATTGCTCTATGGAATGGGCTTGCTAGGCTTTCAAAGGGCTTCCGGTGTTTCACGCGATCGGGCTCGTGAGTTTATCGATCGGTATATGAATGAATTCAGCGGAATTGCAAAATATATGGAAGAAATGCGATTAAAAGCCAGGAAGGAAGGCTTTGTTGAGACTATTTTTGGCAGAAGGAGGTATCTGCCGGAGATAAATTCCGGCATGCCTCAATTGGTAGCTCAGGCCGAAAGAATGGCAATAAATATGCCGGTGCAGGGGACTGAAGCTGATCTGCTTAAAATATCCATGATAAGGATTAACGACCTGATTCATAAGGAATACGGCGAAGGTGATATTAATATGCTTCTACAGATTCACGATGAGATTTTGTTTGAAGCTAAGAACAGTCTGATTGAAAAAGTTTCACCTCAGATAAAAAATATTATGGAAAATGTTCACCAGCTCGATGTTCCATTAATTGTTGACGTAAAAAGCGGCAATAATTGGAGTGACATGGAGTCAACCTGATATTCCTGAACTTCCTGAAGTAGAAACGATCGTTCGTGAATTAAGAAAAAAAATTATCGGCCTAAAGATAATCGATTTTTGGTCGGACAAAGAAAAGCCGGTACATCAGGCTGGCGGTGTGACTAAATTCAAAAAAGAAATTCAGGGCAAAAAAGTTTTAAGTGTTGTCCGCAGGGCAAAGTTTATTGTCATTGATATTGATGGAGATAAGACAATGTTTATTCACCAAAAAATATCCGGCCATTTGATGTATGGCAAATGGGAGCAAAAAAACGGCCAATGGGTAAGCAAATTTTCCGGCCCGCTCAAAGAGGACCGGCAGAATCAATACATCCGTTATATCTGGATATTTAATAACAGCTATCAACTGGCTATGTCTGATGTGAGGCGTTTTAGCCGGATAATTTTAGTCAGAGATAAAGATGTCTCGGGTCTTAAAGAAATTAGGGACCTGGGGCCCGAACCATTAGAGCTGAATGCTGAGAGTTTCGGCAGGCTATTTCGAGCTAAAAAGGGCAAAATAAAGCCGGTACTAATGGACCCGACTTTTATAGTTGGAATTGGCAATATTTATGCTGATGAAATATTGTGGGATGCGGGCGTCCACCCGCTCAGTCAGATTGACAAATTAAGCAAAGATGATATAAATAGGATTTTTAAATCAACCCGAAAAATATTGAGACTGGCAATCAGATATAAGGGCGACAGCATGGATGACTATAGGTTGCCTTCGGGTGAGAAGGGTGGATATCAAAACATTCAGAAAGCCTATCAACAAACCGGAAAAAAATGCGCCAGGAAAGATGGCGGAGTTATAACCAGGATTAAAATCGGACAGCGATCAGCCCATTTCTGTCCGAAACATCAAAGAATAGCATGATTACCAAACTAAAATTTAACTTGAATTTGGATATAAACAAAGTAGTAATAGGAGCTATGTCTTTGGCATTTGTTTTTGTAATTTCTTTCTTTGTCTGGTGGCAGAATGATATTATTATAAATAACGAAGACGGGACTAAAATTATCACGGGCGAGTCTCAGAAAAGTCTTGTCACCGGTCTCCCTTGCGAAAGAGCTGATCGTCGACTACTGGCCGTGATGCTTGCATCCGACCCCATCACCCGTCCTATTTCCGGTATCGGGCAGGCGGATATTGTTTTTGAAATGCCGGTCACTCCTAACGGAGTAACAAGGATGATGGCGGTTTACCAATGCGAGTCACCCATAGAAATCGGCTCAATAAGATCGGCCCGCGAAGATTTTATTCCGCTGGCCGCTGGGCTGGGCGCTATTTACGCTCACTGGGGAGGGGAGAGAGAGGCCCTTAAAAAGCTTAACGCTCGCGTTATGGATAATATAGACGCGATGGTATATGAGACCAAATATTTTTATCGTAAAGCGGGAGTTAGGCAGCCGCACAACGGTTTTGCTAGTTTTGAGAAGCTATGGAAGGGAGCCGAGGAATTAGAATATGGTGCCGATAACTTATTTAAGGGATATATTCATGCCGATAAAAAACCAGCTAAGAATATCAGTAATTTATCCGACTCAATCACTATTGACTACCCTCAGCCGTTTAATGTTGCGTGGAAATATGATCAGGTCAAAAATTCCTATAAAAGATCTAGGGGCGGTGAGCCTGAAATTGACAGAAATACGAATGAGCAGGTTTCTGTTGGAGTGGTAGCGGTACTAAAAACATCATCTAATTACATAAGCAAAGACTATGTCAACATTATCACGGTTGGCGAGGGCGATTTAGAGGTATATCAAAACGGCATCAAAATACTGGGGCGGTGGAAAAAAGATGCTGACCCGCTTGGCAGTAAACTATATTTTTATAATTCCGATGGTCAGGAGATGGAGCTTGCGCCTGGCAAAATTTGGGTAGAAATAATAACAAACTAGCATTGCTGGTTTGTGAATTTTAAATTATATGCTGATTTTTCTATACGGTCCAGATTCTTACCGCCTGAAACAGGCGAGAGATGAGGTTATTCAGAGCCATAAATCTAAATATCCAAGCGGATTAAATTTTATTGATTTTGATGTTTCAGGTGGCGCCCCTCTTGATTTATTGGTGGATGCTATAAGGAGCTTATCTTTTTTCGGTGAGCACAAATTGATAGCGTTAAAAAATGTTTTTTCAAAGAAATCGCAAGCGGAGACTATTCTGAGATATATCAATAATTATGATCTTACTACAGCCAAGAACGTTACTCTATTAGTAGCAGAAGATGGTTCGGGCAAAGAACTTGCCGGTAAACTCCAGGAATTGTTCGGGCTCCTTTCAAGCAAGAGCAGTTTGGTAAAAAACATAGACTTATTGCAGGGTGAGGAGCTTGAGAAGTGGATTCAGCAGGAGTTCAGATCTCGGAGCTGCGTCACGGATTCTACGGCCATCCGCAGGCTTGTCGGTATTGCCGGCAACGATACCTGGAGGCTTAGTAACGAGATAGAGAAGCTTGCGAGATATAAGGATCATGAAAAAATAACCGGTATTGATGTCGATACTTTAGTGAATAAAAACATTGATATGAATATTTTTAATTTAATCGACGCGATTGCTCAAAAAAATAAGAGTAATGCCCTGAAACTGCTTTATCAAGAAATCAAGACCGGTCAGGACCCATACTATATTTTGACCATGATAGTCTACCAATTTAGGAATATGCTGGCCGTTAAAGATCTGCATAAGCAGGGTTATTCTGAGGGCGAGATAAGCAGAAAGACAAAGATCCATCCCTTCGCGGTTAAAAAGTCTATTAACAATCCTTTTAATTCGGAAGAGGCGGCTAAGATATACGGCCGTCTTCTCTCTATAGATACAGGTTTTAAGATGGGTAGAATTGATCTGGAGGATTCTCTATATAGCCTAGTTGCTTAGGGTAGAAACATCTTTTAGGGTAGTTGACTTTGCATTTTTTTTAAACTACTCTTTTTACAATTGATCCTTGAAAATAGGAATGAAAATGTCTGAGCAAGGTACACTGTTTTCTCATATCCAAATGGTTTTGGATGGACAAGTAAGATTTGAGACTGCTGCTCAAAGCGTATCTAGGATGATTTTGGAAAAGAGGGTTGATAAAAAGACTCGTGCTGGGAGAACTATCTATGATTTCGAATTTTTCCGCCAGGGTCCACGCCATATTATTGGCTGGTACGATGAAATAAATGAATTTGTCCATTTTGTTAAGAACGCTTCTGAAAGAGGATCAGCTAAGGAAATGGCATTTGTCCTTGTTGGAGATCCCGGCAATGGAAAAACCTTTTTCGTGGATTATATCTGTGCTAAGTATCGCCAGTTTCTAACTAGACCGGATAACCGTAAATATACTTTCAAGTTTGTTGGTTTAGATAAGGCACTTGGCTATGATGAAAAGGTTGCAGAGATGCATTCTCTAACCTTTGAAGATCCAATGATGCTGGCAATGAATCTTTTTGAGAGTCCGGACGAGAATAAAAAATTTCTTACCGAGAGAGGCTTTAGGGATAATGTAGCCGAGACCCTATACGCTAATAGGCGCCCCCTGGGTGCTTCTACGGAATATCTGTGGTATGAGCTGGTCTCTCATTTTGGCGGTGATATTCAAAGAGCGCTTGAGTTTGTTCAGGTGATTCCGGTACCCATGAGAGAGAGTTTGGGAACTACTACAGGAAAGTATTCGGCAAGGGATAAGATAACTTCTTCTTCTGTCGATCTTTTGGGAGAAGAATCTTTACAGAATCTCCTATTACTGCGCCTTGGCGATCCCAATAAATTTGATTTGCGTCGAGGTGCTTTAGCTAGGGTAGCGGGTTCCGGTATCCATTTCTCTGACGAACTTTTCAGAAACAAAAAGGACCTAGTCCAGATTTATTTACAGGTTATTCAGAATCGGAATATAGAATTAGACGGTTATATTTGGCCTATTGATACTTTGATTATTGCTACTAGTAATAGCGATGCCTATAACGAATTTGTGGCTGAAGGAAGTGAAGGTCCCATTAAGGATAGATGCCGGATTTGCTATGTCAGTCATAATACGGATTACAATCTTCAGAGAACACTAACTAGTTATTCTTTGGGTAGTCAGAAAAGGACTACAATATTAGGCGAAGAAATGCACGAAGATCCTAATTTGAATTTTTCTGTTTCTGTCGGCGTAGTCTTGACTCGGCTTCCACACTCAGAGAAGCTAACGCCTATCGAGATGATGAAGCTTGAGGCTGGAGAGACGGCTGGTGAAAAGGGTGTCAAAACCCTCATAGAAGATAAAGAGACAAGAAACGCCAACCCTGATGTTACTAAGAGATGGGGACAAAAAGGCCTAGGTCATCGTAATGAAGGTAGAATCCTGCAAATTCTAGAGGCTATGCCCGAGAGCAATGAGGGTAGGTGCATGTTTGCCAAGGATATCTTTAAGGCCTTTGAGCGGGTAATTCTAGATTATGTTGCAGAAGCCGGAGATCGTGATAAATATATGAAGGATATAAAAATAGCCAGAAGACTTTATCGGGAGCAGGTGAGAACTTCTATCTTTAATGCTTATCGGGATGATCCGCGGGCTGTTCGCAAGGATGTTATGGCCTATATCAATATGATTATTGGGATGGACGCAGAAAATTTGGGTCCTGATAAGCTATGGAAATATAAAGATCCCCAAACTGGCGAGATTAAGTCGATGAAAATAGATGCAAATTATATTAATGGCGTTGAGAATCGGCTGGGTCTTTCTAATAATGAGAGACAAGAGTCGTTCCGCAATACTATTCGTAAAATCTATGGTCAGCGAGTGTCGGTGGATCCAAATTATGACTTTATGGATAATCAAGAGCTGATTAAGGCAGTAACCGATGTAAGGTTAGAATCAGATGTTGCCGGAGCAGGAAGTTTGGTCGGCGCATTAGCCAATAGAACTAACGACGAAAATCTCAAAATCTATAACCGGATGCTCGATACTATGTTGAAGATGGGTTATTGTTTGACCTGTGCTCAGAAAACAATTGAATACTTCTGTGAGAAAGAAGATGAAGGTTAACACAATAGGGGAGTATTCTAATGTCTATTGAATCATTTGACGAATTACTAAAGAGAGATGAGCAAAGGGAAAAAGACGGGTTTCCTAGGAAGATAAAAATAAGAAGGATACTGGCGGGTCCTAAAAAAGTCATCTCAGTTCCTTATGTTGAGGAAGAAAAGTTGATCCATGGAGATTTTGAGCCGACTGGTGAACATGGCGAAGATTTAGCCGGACATGGCAAGGGCGAGGTAGGAGATATAATAGCCGAGATACCCCTTTCGGGAGGTGAGGGCGATGGTGATGGTGATGGTGATGACGAAGATGATAGCGGTCAGGCTGGCGATGGTGAGGGTGAGCATGGAGCTGAAGCCGAAGCTTATCAATTGGGCAAAGAACTTTCTGAAAAGTTTCAGCTCCCAAACCTAAAAGATAAAAGCAAAAAGGTGCCTACAAATGAATATGTCTATGATTTAACTGATAGGCATCGCGGTTCAGGCCAGCTCTTGGATAAAAAGGCAACGCTGAAGAGGATCGTAAAGAGTAATATAGCTCTTGGTCGTCTTGATATTAAAAAAGTTGATACCTCTAAATTTGTTGTTGGTCCTCAGGATAAGATTTATCGGATCCTTGCTATGGAAAAAGTATGGAAATCTCCGGCGATGATATTCTTTGTGAGAGATTATTCTGGCTCTATGTCGGGAGATCCGACCCAGGCTATATTAAACCAGCACCTTATGCTCTATGCTACTATTTTGTTCCAGTATGAGAAGCTAGTTACGCCAAGATTTATTCTCCATGATACCGAGGCGAGGGAAGTAACAGCTAGAGTCTATTTTAGCGCAAGGTCTGGTGGTGGCACTTTTATTCCTGCAGCTTACAAAAAAATAAATGAGATAGTCGATGGCGAGGGGCTTGCTAAAAACTTTAATATCTATGTCTTTCAGGGCACTGATGGAGATGATGCAGATGATGGTGAGATTGCAATTCCTGAGATTGAGGAGATATTAACTTACACTAACCGGATGGGCGTTACCCTATTTAAGGGAAGCGACCGAGAAACCAGCTTCGAGGAATATATAGAAATTGGTGGTTTTTCTGATAGAAAACATATTTTTCGAATGTTTACTATGCCGAATCGAAATGTCAGCGACGAGCAGAACGAAGAAGCTATAAAAAAGCTGTTAGCTCAAGATTAGCGAAGGATAAACGGACGATATTATCGTCCGTTTTTTAATTAGACAGTTTGGGTATGTAGGGTTGTATTTTATCTATAATTTTGTAGATTAGTACGAGAACTTTAAAAATAAAACCAAGAAGGGTAAAAATGGAGCTTATAAGCCAGGGAACCAAAGCAATAATGGAGAGATGTAGGGCAAGAGCAAGAGCTTTCGGGTTAAATATCGATGGTGAAACTTTGGAGTATATTGTTACTAACCGAGATTTATTAGAGCTCAGTCCGAAAGTAATGATACCCACTCTTTACGACTACTGGGTTGACGATATTGAGGTTATCCAGAATAAATGGATTTATGACGCTTATCCCCATAATCCTTATGAAACCGTTATCAATACTAGGCCCGCAATATCCTACTATAACGACAACAATCCGGACTGGATGAATACGATGATTTTTTACCATGTTTTGGGACATATAGATTGTTTTCAGAATAATGTTTTCTTTAGAAATACATGGCAGGGAGATTTTTGCGGAGAAGCTTTGGCGGATAAAAGACTAATAAACACAATTCGGGCAGAAATGGGTGAAAAGAAAAGATGGGTTGATTATGTTATCGAGTTCGCTAGGGGTCTGGATAATCTTGTCGGTTTTTAT
>JACOZW010000024.1 GCA_016181145.1 Candidatus Yanofskyibacteriota bacterium | reverse complement strand
ATTCATCTAAATGTTCTTTCGATATACTCATAGTAGAACGGGCAGATGGGACAGCATGAGGCTCCTTTTTATAGTATGTCGCATTTGTCCTATTTAGCCCGGTATCAGAGACCGTACTGCCTTCCGTTTTGGACCCCTCCAAACCGCTTGTAAAGCCTTGAGGAAGACGGTTCAAGTCTTCCTTGGGGAGCATAAAAGAACACCACATCGTATGTGGTGTTCTTTGTTAAACAAGGCCAGGACTCGAACCCAAGATTTGTTAAATTCTAAGTTTTATGTTCTAATTTAGTTCAAGTAATTTAAAAAATAGGAGTGCCCGTGAAATATGACGATGCTATCTACGGGAGTATTGATTTCCCTGATTTCATTGAGGAATTAGTGAATACTCCTCAATTTCAAAGATTGCGGAACATTTCCCAGGATGTTCTACCGCAAAGCTGCGTGCCTTGGAATGTTCCATCAAGATTGGAGCACAGTTTGGGTGTGTGTTCTTTGTCCTTTGCTGTAATTGAGCAAAATCCAGCTCTCGCCCCTTATTCTATTTTACTTCCTGTCGCTGCCTTACTACACGATACTGGAAATCCCGCACTGTCACATTTGAGTGAGCCGTTTCTTAAGCAAATGACAGGAAAAGATGGGGAGAGTTTTCTCGAAGAAATGTTAATCGGTTCAGAGGCAGGTGGATTGATACGTAAATTAGGACTTTCGACTGCGGATGTGGTTGGTTTTGTTACTGGCAACTTCAAACCCATATCGCTAGTGCTAAACGGTAGCATGGATATAGATAATCTTGATAACGTAAACCGTTACTGGTTTATGTCTAATTCAAGAGAAGTTTTATTTGATGCGCCAAGGATTGCATCATCCTATCGATTTACTAATGACGAGTGGACATTAGTAGAGGATTGTTTTGAGGAAGCACAGAAATGGCAATCGGCTCGGCAATCTGTATATCACATTGTGTATGGTAACCCGCATCTTAATGCGGCAATGATGGTCTATCGTGCAGTAGATATCGCATTTAATTATGGAGAAATTTCAGAAGAATTTTTTTATCTTGACGATAGTAGCGCGCTTGATTTTCTGGGTAGCTGTAATCGAGAGAGTGCCTTTCTTGTTGAACAGACGCTGGCCCATCAATGGTATCAGGAGATTATCTCAATAGAAACAACTGAGCCAAATCAACAATTTAAAAATCTTGCGGAACAATATCGGAATGCCCGTGGTATGATAGCTGAGTATATTAGAGAGCAAATGAAAATGCCGAGAGGGACAATATGTGTTTATCTCGGCAAAGGAAGAGACAAGCGTAAAATTGAAACGCCATTTGTAAAAGCAGATGGTTCAAGGAGATTTGATGAAGGCGAACATAGACCGCTTTATCGTATTAAAATCTATGTCCATCCAGATTATCAAAATAAAAGAGACAGCATTGAACATTGGTTAAACTATCTGACCAGCTAATTTCTGTTGGCCCTGCAAAAGCAGGGTCTTTTTAATAGCTTACGTTGCTCCTTGTCACCTCCTTTATAAAACACATCTTATTCCATAGATTTGTCATGTATTCTCGGTCCGATAGTATGGTTACTGTGTCCTCTGAAAGTTTACTGAAGGAGGATAATAATGTCATGCTCGCGGAGCCAAGGAGTTTTTTAATAAGATAAAACCTAGCTTATCGCTAGGTTTTATCTTATTAAAAGAGGTTCTAATGAGGGTGTTAAAATGCCAATGACGGGGGCTGGACTTTTTTTGTTCAGATATGAAAGTAAGTTAGATTTTATCAGGCCAAAAGAGGTTCTAATAAACAAATCTAATATTTGTTGATAAAAGCTTTTCCTTTGAGGTTAAACTTTGATACAATTAACTGGCATGGTTGATCCCAATTTAATTAATTATATAAAAGATTCCAGGCTACAAGGAGCTTCTGATGATGTTATCAGGCAGGTTTTGATTACTGCCGGTTGGCAGGAACAGCAAATTAATGATGCTTTCGCTTTTCTTAATCTTCAAAATGCTCCTTTGCCCCCTATGCCAGCTCCAGTATATCCGTCTGCCTCTTCTCTTCAGCCACAAACACCAGAACAATCACCAAAGCCGAATACACCACTAAAACCGAGGGTTGTTTCTCCATATTCCTCTCTTTTGGCGGTAGTGCTTTTTATTTCGCTCATGATTTTAATGAACAATCTCATTTATGACCTCATAGATTATTTTGATCCAAGCATTAATTACAATAGCAATTCATATTACGATGGTTTTAATTCTGGTGATGCTACCATAAAATTAACCGTAAGTGCTTTTATTGTTGTTCCATTCTGGTTTATTACATTTCTACTTTACTATTTTTATCGCGAAAAAGGAGAAAAACTAAGAGTCCTCTTAACTCCATATTATATTACCTCTGGTTGGCTCTTGATTTGGCTTTTATTCCAAGTTAGCCTTCTCCTTTTGAATTCTAATGCGGCTTTTGGTGTATATCTCGTCTTAATTTTAATGGGAGCAGTTCTTACGGGTGTTGTTTGGGGAATCCAACGCTACAGAAATGTAAGTAAAACAACAATAAATCAATGAGTATATTATTTATTTTTCTAGGTATAATATTTTTCTTTGCTCTTATGCGAGGATCATTTAGCGGATCTTCCAATAATCCCAATGATGGAGATAATTTTTGGCACTTAAAGCTCACGCCTTCAAATGGATTTGTAATAGTTTTACTAGTTTTAGTTATATTAGCTCTAGGAGAAAGAGTTCTGTATGACTTGGCAAGAGTTTTTGTAGGAGAAAATACTTACGACTATTTTGATAACCTGGCCACCATTAGCTTACATGCATTAGTTATTCTTCCACTATTAATTGCGGCGATCATAGTAAATGTTTATATGGGTGAAAAGCGTCAAAAATACGCCGTAGTATTAGTTCCTTATTTTGTTGCTGCATTAGGTCTTTCTATGCAACTTGCTGTACAATTCGGTGTATATTTTTATAATCATCATACCCAGGCAGAATTTTATATAGTAATGACACTATTAACTGCTATATGTTCCGTAGCTATCTATTTGATTCAGGAATACTTTAATGAGCATCTTGGTCAGTAATTATATTTGAGCTACTTTTATTGCATCAATTAGTTCTAATATCTCAGGTAAAGTGGAGCAGAAAGATTCGTGTGCCGAAAGGCTACCTGTGGCAGGTTTTGTGTTTTATGGAAAAGATTAAAACAATCCTTCAATGGAACGATCGAAATAAGTTAATAATCATGTTAGCAGTCCTTCTTTTACCGGCCGTTTATTATTTTGGTTATTTTCTTCCTAGGCAGAAAGAAGAAGCTCGCATTTTTTCTATGCAGCAGAAATGTAGAGAGGTTGGAGAGAAATTGTATAAAGCAGATCTAGATAATTATGATCTACTCAGTGAGTCGGTTGGAGGTCCTGAGTATTACTACAGTAAGCAATTGAATACCTGCCTTTATTATAATCGCATATCTTATACTACCGTACTTAATTCAAGTGTCCGAAGTTTTGTAAAGGATAGTTTTACGAACAAAGTACTACTTTTATGGCACTGGAAGAGATTTAACGAGGACAGAGAAGTTGTAGCTTGCGATGTCTGTGTTTCTACCGAAGAAGAATTTCACGTTAGAAAGGAGATATTATTTAGTCAGTAATCAATAATCTTATCAAACTCGTATCGTTCTGGGCCTAAAAAGGGGACCTGACCCCTTTTTTCCTTCGAGCATCACATTGACAAAATACCACATTAGTGGTATTTTGTTTGTTAGTTCGGTTAGCGATACTTAAGGAGAGCAGATGCTACAAAGCTACTGGTTTGTTTATTACGTTGTTCGTTACATAAATAGAGATGGCGATTTTTGTGAGATAAAGGGAAACTCAGTTCATGGACTTCCGACGAAATCTTTTTTACCGGGTACGGTAAAAAGGGTGATTGATGATAGTCATTACAAGCAGCTATTTTCTAAAGTATCTCCTGATAGTCGTATTGATGTTGTTTTGGAAAGTTTTGGAGCAATAGACAAGGAAGGTTTTGATGATTTCAATACGCAGGGATCTTGCTACATGGCCACAAAGACCGATTTCAATTTATCGGGAAGGGAATTTGTTCATAAGGTAAGGGTAACAATAGCTTGAGGCCGACTGACGTCGGCCTTTTATTTTACCTAATTTTAGGTTCTAACACCTGCCTGCCGGCAGGCAGGTCTCGGGTAAAGCGGAGCAAACGAAAATAACCTGCAATTATGCGGGTTATTTTCTTACTGGAATGTGGACCGAGCTTAGCTCGGTGGACTGGCGAACCTAAATTTGATATTATTATAAAAAATAATAAATTATAATTATGTCTAAAAATTTTGAACCAAAACCAGAACAAGAACTAACAATCGAGGAGCAAGTTGAGTTGGCTAGGGAATTTCTTAGAGCAACTAGCGACCGCAATCAATTAACTGAGCAATACCCCGACCTCGACGATTTAACTGTTTTCGTGGATGGAAGCCCATCAAATAGAGAATTGTATGAAGAGTTGGAGAGAGCAGCAACTAAGGCGGTAAATGAATTTGATGAAAAGGTTAAAGATAAGGATGCCTTAGTCAAACATCTGAAAGGAATTGGAGAGAATGGATTGGCAGATATCATTGAAAGGAGAGAAAAGAATCTAAAAAAATTCAAACGCTAATTATTCGTTGGCTTCTCCCAATCATATTCAAAAAACGCAGTAACCCAAGCATTTATCGGTTTGTAAGCTGTAGTTAATGTCGAGCACTTACTTTTTAGCCTTAATAATTAAGGCGATTTTGTTTTCATGATATAATAATCAAATAATGGTTTTACTTAAGAATAAAATTTTATTACTGGTATTTGGGGTAATTATTATCGTATTGGCCGGAGGAGGTTATATTTTGCGGCAGAAAGCCGAACAAATAAATAATTCGCAACCTGTTTTTGCCGTACCCGATACGAGCGCATCTGCAATTACCTCCCCGCCACCCAGTATGGTTGGCATTAATACCCATACGGAGTTATACGGTACAGGTGCTGACCCCGGCATAATTACACTTGGCCCAAAGGTTGGCGGCCATCCGGGCTGGGAACCTTATCAATATAAGCCCGGAATGGGCTTCGAAGCATATAAAGACGGTTCGCCAGTACTCGCACCGTTCGATATGGTGCTAGTCGGTTTCCGGGATACCAGCACTCAGATTGTGTCGGGAGAAACATCTGCCCATTCCGATGATGTGAAATTATTCTTCAAGTCCGTAAGCCCTGATTGGCCGGGAGCATATATGACCGTATATCATTTATTGACCTCGCCTCTATTAACCGGACACATTCAAAGGGCGAGCAACGATCTTTCGGTGCCACCGTCCCAGGGATTACAAATATTTTGGAATGCGAACTATACTGTTTCACCCACGAACAATGCAGTTTCATACGGTGCTCTAATCGGATACAAGGTAAAACGCGGGGAACTGATTGGATTTGCCGGCACTGTACCGGCACCGGGCAATGTCGGCACTCACTCTTTTGCTGATTTCTACTTCGATGTACCGGATGCGTCAGTAAATACTAATATTAAAAAGGGAAACATACATCTTCACCTTGTTCAGCCCGGCTCGTTCTTTTATTGGAAATGTTATGGTCCTGATGCAAGTTTTCCTGCCGGTGTTCTTGCGTATCCCTTCGAATGCGATGGCTATCAACTTCCTGTCGAGCAACACGATGTTGATTTTAAATATAAATAATTTCAACTTTTGCTTAAGTGGGTTCGAACTGTTTTAAGAATACAGAGCAACGATAAAACACTAGGATTTTCCTAGTGTTTTATTTTATTTATCCTGAGCTTAGTCGAAGGACCCCAGTGACTCGCATTGAGCTTGTCGAAATGTGGACTGGCGAACCTAAAGATGGACTTAGATAATTATATATTGTATAATATATAAACTTCATGCCATACAAACAAAACCAAAATTATAAAGGAGTTGTTGTCTTTGGTGCCCCAGGAACGGGCAAAACTACCATAGCCAAGGTATTACTGGCAGAAATTAAGAACGGAAAATATGTTGAGGCATCTGATGTCGTTATTAATCCTGCAATGTTTTTTAAAAGTAAACTACCATTAAAGGAAGTGGAGTTTATCGCCTTGATTACCAGAATTTACGGTAAATCATTCGGTGGCAAGATACCGAGGGAAGATGCTCGTAATTTTTTTACATATCTAAAGAATAAGTACTCTTCTGCGGTTATAGCCAAGGCGCTTACTCGTATTCATAACAAAAAGTTAAGAAACAAGTTCCTAATCGTTGCTGGCATAAGAGGATATAAAAATTCTGTCTATTTTAAAAACAATGGCTATTTAGTGATTTATCTCAAAACCCCAGATGGACATTCCACTAACAGATTGGCAAAAAGAGAAAGTTTTTCTAAAAAGTCGGCCGAACGAGAGCGAGATATAGAAGAACGTATTTTTTCCACTAATAAAGTTGAGAAAGTTGCTCATCTATCTTTTGACACGGCTGGGGTGAGTAAGAGAGAAATTGTCAGTCAGGTAAAAGCACTTATACATAATCGAGAATGCAAGCGTTGCGTTAATTCCAGTGTTAATTTTTCCAGCAACATCAATAAGTCTGGCCTATGCGATACGTGCGAAAAATATGAAGCAAACTTCAGTAAAAAGCAGTTAGAAAAGGAGCGGAAATTACTTTTGTCACTAAAGGGAACTGGTAAAAATAAATACGATGCCATGGTTGGTATATCTGGAGGGAAAGACAGTACGGCAACTCTTTATGAAGTTAAGCGTATGGGATTTACTCCACTGGCCTTTTCTCTTAATACTGGATATTATCCAAAACATATTTTTAAGAGAGCAAGAGCCGTCGCTAAAGAATTAGGTGTTGATTACGTAGAAATAGATGTCAGAAAGTATATTCGTCCCGTTGACCGTTTAAGTTTTAAAAAGACGGCAGAATTATATGGCAAGAAAGACTCTCAGGAGTTGAGAGAAGAATTTAGGAGATGGTACACAGAAGGGCGCAGGCATTATTCAATAAAGTGCGAGCACACCATACCATTTATCAGAACTTGCCAATTGTGCAGGCGAATTATCGTCCGTGCTTATTTTGGTGAAGCATTAAAGCGTGACATTTCCGCAGTTATCATAGGAATCAACGAGTGGGCTGGATTGAGTCAGGACGCAGAATCAAAAAAGTTTGTTTTCTCTGCCATAAGAAAACTGCAACCTCTTAAAAACAAGCCATCCGTCCATGTCGTACATTTACCGTTTCTTTTTCAGAGAAAGATTAAAGATACTAATAAAATACTAAAAAGACTTGGCTGGAAAATTCCTAAGGGGGAAGCCCTAATAGAATCCAATTCAAATTCATGTCTATTCGCCAGGGCTGCCGAGAATAGGGCCAGACGATTACTCGGTTTTCATCCTGATACAACGAGATTGGCCAGAGAGGTAACGGTAGGGTTTATATCCAAGGAACAGGCAAGAAAAGCGTTAGCAAAAATTCATAATTCGAAAGATTCGGTACGAGCCGTTCTGGAAAGAGCCAAAGTAATTTAGTCTCTCGGTCTTTCTAATTTCGGCACATAATACGTCTGATAGTTAGCCCGAATCTCCGCCTTTGCTAAAGCTACGGACGGGCAGGCGGATACGGGCAACAGTTCGGAGCAAAGCAAACTTGACAATAGCACATTTAGGTGCTATTGTCTTTAAGTCTGTTGCCAAAAAGGAGGCACTGTATGCAGTTCCTTAAAAGATTGCTGAATCTGATTCGTAGTAATCAAAAAACACTAGTAACTAGCACGACTCCAACAGAGAGAGTTTTAAATGATTTTTTTCCGAATATGGAAGAACTCCAACAGAAGCTAGCGGAAGTTGGTATGGGACCCATGCTCCCAACTCTCGCAGGCGTTCCAGGAAAAAGGTCAGCTGAACAATTTTTGCAGACTGGCAATCCCGAACATCAACACAGGTTTTCTGAAATAAGATGGGACAATGAAAAGTTGGGTCCATCTGTCACCGATACAGATGATGGGTATTATGCAACTTTTAAATCTCTATTCGGGTGTGATTGTGGAGCCCTAAAGGTAACCAGTCAAAGAAGTTTCATCTAAATACCGAGGAATTATTCGAGCCTCACTTTCGTGAGGCTTTCTGTTTTTATAATTAATGATTAGTTTCTGGTGGTAACAATTTCGGCACATAATACATCCTCCAATTCTCCCGAATCCCCATCCTTCGCATAAAGCTATGTCGAGACGAAGCATGTTCCCGTCAGAGGCCCTCCAGGGGCGGGTAATACGGGCAGGCGGACATAGGCAACAGTTCCGGAGCCAAGTCGTGATAGGCCTGCCCGCCTCTGGAGGGTTATAGTGCATGACGCGCATGCATTGCTCCTCCGAAGCTTTAGCGTAGGAGAGGCCAAAACCAATCCAAAAGTCCCGTTGAGGGACTTTTGGAAATGTGGTTAAATTGGGTATATGAATAAAAAATATCTCATTGGTGGCTTGGTGATTGCTGTCATAATCGGCGGTTTTCTTTTGTTCGTCAGCCGGCCGGATAGAGAGAATCCGCTCCCGGCTTCCCAACAGATTGACAGTACAGAAATTCTTTCCAATCTGGAGCGGGATGTTAACGCTGGAATTCAATATGGCGGTATAAACCCGGAGCTATACGACCAAATTGATTTTGAACTGGCAAAAATAGAAAGCCAGGGTTTTCAACCGGAAAGGACAGCGGTACTAAGAATAAAAATGGACCAGTTAAATGTCGGCGGGAGATCCAAGCCGACCCCGGTTCCATCTAAAGCCCCGGCTCAGGCCACAACTCAGGCTTCTACGAAGGTCGTCGTGAAGCCAAGTCCAGTCCCCCAGGAAAGATACGAGGGCAGACCTTTTTGGGTTTTTAAGTACGGGAAATGGGTATGGGAACGCGAGGGGACTCCTCCTCTTTGCCCTGAACTTATTTTGCCCTTACCCATAGACATCAACCTGATTACCGGCATTCTTTATCCAGGCCAGGTTCGCGGAGACGGTCCCGAGGATTTTAAATCACATGGCGGTTTTCAGCTCAAGCCAGTAAGCAAAATAGAAATTAAGGCGCCAATGGACGGATATCTTACCTCGGTGGCAAAGTTCACAGATGAGTTCGGCCTTCATTACAGTCTGATCTTTCAGCATCCTTGCGGAATACAGTTTTGGGGAGGCCATTGGGGCGCTTTACCGCCGGATATCCAGGTCATTATGGATAAAGTTCCTATGAAAAATTATGGTGATTCCAGGACTGAAGATGTTGCACCGTATTTTGTAAAGAAGGGGCAGGTTATAGTCACCGGCCTTCAAGAGAAAGGCAATTCAGAAAGGCCGGGATTTGACTGGGGCGTTGCTGATTTGCGGCAGGAGAACGAGGCTTCTAAAGATTCAGGATTCAGGGATCTTTACGGAGATTATCCGGGGAAAAACTATTATGGTGTTTGCTGGCTGGACCTGTTGCCGCCTGAAGAAAAATCTATAATCAAGGGTCTTCCGGGCGTTGATATGAAATCCGGAAAGTACAGTGAATATTGTAAATAGGCACTGATGACCCGCGGAGCAACAATAAAACACCCCCGCTAAGCGGGGGTGTTTTATTGTTGCTCCAGTGTCCACCGAGCTAAGCTCGGTGGACTGGCGAACCTAAACCATTGACAGTGGTTTATTTATATGCTAAACTTATATTAGTACACGCGACAATCTAAGAAAAGGAGCCAAAAGAAATGCAGTTACTTATTTACGTCATCATCATTGTTGTTTGTCTTTTTCTAGACGGGTGCCCAGGGCAGTTCGTCAAAAATGACCGTGCTATCAAGTCACTTGAGACTCAGGGATTTAGCGATATCACCATTACCGACAAATCAACATATTTCCTTAGCTTGAAAGGGTGCGGTTCGGGTGACTCAGCGAAGTTCGACGTTATCGCGACTAACCCCGCTGGTAAAAAGGTGAAGTTGTATGTCTGCACCGCGTGGTTATTCAAAGGCTCAACAATCCGAACCGACTGAGGTCCCACGAGCCCGTCCCACTTAAGTGTGGGGCGGGCCTTTTTGTTTATCGATGATTATTTAAAAAGATATCTATGCTGTCGGTTTCTCTAATTTTGGCACCCGCCTGCCAATTCGGCGGGCAGGCGGACACGGGCAACAGTTCGGAGCATCATTTGACAATACCACTGAAAGGTAGTATTATTGTTTTAATCTTAGTGTCTGGAGAGAACGATATGCAAGTAGTTGCTGATGCATCAAAACATACATTGAAATTAACTGCTGAGAACGATATGGATGAAGACGAGTTGATAAGATTAAACTATGTAGTCGTCGGTTCCAAAAAATGGTATCAATTTTGGAAAAAATCTCCTGCCGTTAAATTAACAATGGCCGGAGATAAAAAAGAGCGCCTTAAGATAGTAGAAATATCTTTTTAGGTGGCCCACGGTGTGGGCTTTTCTTTTACCTAATTTTAGGTTCTCCTTCGACAAGCTTGGGATGAATAACATCTCGGGTAGGGCGGACTTCGTCTCGCCGTAGGCTTGACTTCGTCCTGCCGAAGGCGGAGTATCGAAAATAAAGTCCCCATTTTTGGGGATTTTATGTTTATACTTCTTTCTTATTTTTGAAAGTAACACCGAAGGCAAAGAGTGGAGTGATGTGAACTGAGTAGACTGTTGCTCTACTGCCTTTTTCGGAAGTTAATACAGACTTCGAAACGAAAAGTAAAGGAATGCCGTAAAAAGTTATATTAAAATTACCTTTTAGACTTTGCATTGCCACTCCTTCGGGATATTCAATGATCTAATCCAATATTTATCAGATTTTTTAATTGAGAACAAGGTTCTAGCGTCCTGAACATCGTGAATAATTAGGAGGCACTATCGTCAACAATAGTGTTTTCTTATATAATAAGATTATGCGAATAAATAATACTGCTAAACTACTCATTGCGGTCGGTATCTCTGAACTTGCCGGTATCCTCGGTACAGTGTTTACAGTCTCGGCAATTCCAAATTGGTACTCGACACTTACAAAACCGGCGTTTAACCCACCCGCATGGATCTTTGGTCCGGTCTGGACAATCCTATATCTCCTGATGGGCATTTCATTGTGGCTGGTATGGAAAAGTAACTCTAAGGAGAAGAGTAGGGTGATCTGGCTTTTTGCAGTTCAGCTAGTTCTAAATACCGTCTGGTCACCAATATTTTTCGGCGCTCAATCTATCGGTAGCGCATTGGCGGTTATTGTACTTTTATGGGCCGCTATTGTCTTAACCATTCTAACGTTTAGGAAGATCTCTAAAACTGCCGCATGGCTGTTGGTGCCATATATTGCCTGGGTCAGCTTTGCTTTTTATCTGAACTACATGCTTTGGGTTTTAAATTAACGACTGCTGAGCGTCGCGGACAACTAGTTCTAGGTGTTTCGACCTAGCTTAGTATAAATCGTGGAAGGCCCTACTCCGGCCATAGGTTCGAAGCCTGTCCCTGTAGTTGAATACAAAATTGACCAGAAACAAAAACCGTGCTAGTGTAATGCACGGTTTTTGTTTTTTTTGAGAACAAGGAAACATCATGCAGTACGGAACATTTTTGTTTGTAGAACAGCAAAAAAGAGATATGGAAAAGGAAAGATTAAGAATTGAAAGCTGTCCGCCTGTCTCTTGGGATGAGGTGTTGAACGCAGATTTGAATTGCATCAGCAACTCTGACGATACCGGTACATATTTTGAGGGGGAGATTGAATCTATCAGCCGTGACGAAGATCAGATTGTCGTGAATTGCAAATGGGTTAAGGTGTTCGCTCCTGTTTTTGATGAAGACGGAGATATCGATCGGGATCGTATGTGGTGGAGACCCTGGCACACAAAGACAATTCTATTTTCAAACAGAGCCGTTCCCAGGAAGTTACAGAATGGCAAGATTGTTATCCTGTGCTCATCGAGCAATACCTACTTTACCAAGACTATTCTTTCGCGGGTTAAAAGATTTAGCTCCTTATGATAAGAATCCTCGCCGACTCACGTCGGCTTTATTATTCGCCGGAAACTTACTGTTGCAATTTGTGACGGGCTGGTTATAATTATTCGTATATGAATAAAGAAGGACAAGTCGTAGACAAAAGAAGATGGGATCGTGAAGGAAATCTATTGCCTGGGACTCAGCCCTATACGGAGGAGTCGCATAAATCTAATGAGGGCCATGAAAAACAGTTGGCGCTTCTTAAATTAGCCGAAGAGATTAAAGAAGCAAAGAAACAGATAGGTAATCTTCAGCAGATTATCAGAGACGCCGAGATCAATTTTCAAAAAGCTTTCAGTTCTTTACCTGAGGGCGAAAGGCAGCAATTGACCGAGAGAGTAGAGCCAGACTCACTAGGTCATCATCCAATCGGTTATGTTCCGGCTGACCACAAAAAGGTTTTTAGCGGAAAACTTCCTTCGATAGGATTTAGCTCGACCAAGAAAGAAAAATAACCCACCAGTCTCTTTAATGAACGAGAAACTGTATCGAACGCTCGTAACTCTCTTCGCCTTTGCTTTCGCTTTTGGTATACCTATTGTTGCGGGAATTTATGGGTATAACGGGCTCATATATTTGCAGGAGAAGATTCTCTCTGAGCCGGGGGAGCGTTTCTATACTCGTTATGAGGAGATAGAGGTTCTGTTTATATCTTTAGGGCTAGTTTTGATGTTGTTTTTGATGTATCTTCTTTATAAATACGAAAAGAAATTTTTCCGTCGAGAATATGACATATCAGTAAGAAACAACAAAAAAACTGGAATGGACTACACTCAAATGTCCGGCCGTGTCTCTGCAATAGCAAAAGGCTTCGCAATTTTTTTTATTGTACCTATTCTGATTATGATCGGATTTTTGAGCCAGTATATCAGGGTGGGTGATGATTATATTATTGTTTCAACCTGGAGTTTGTATCCGAAGGCGCCTAAGGTTTATGATTTTGATGATCTATCTAAAATTGGCCGGGAAGAGAGGGAACCCAAAGACAGCTCCTCCGTAAGAGTTTTTTATACATTATATTTTAAAGACGGGAATAGTGTGAGGTTAGAGGAGCAGGGGGGAATCTGGGGAACAAGGCTGAAGGGTATTGTAGATCTTATTAATGAGAAGAGGGCGGAGCCAGCACCCTTAGCCAAGGAGAGTACTCCTGAGCCTTCGGGTTGGGGCGGTTTTATAGGCAATGTCGTTGCCTGGTCTATTTTCTTAGCTATTTTTAGATATCTTTTTAAAAAGGGAAATAAAAACGAGCAGTAGGGGATTTAGGAAATAAACAACCACGACCCTAAGGCCGTGGTTGTTTATTTTAGCCTAGCGACTTATATCGAGCCTGCCGAAGTATTTGAAATTAGAACCCGAAGATGATTAAATTGGGAAATGGATAACTTTGAATTCTTTGAGTCTCTCGAGCCTGAAGATTGGTTAAAAAAAGCTACGTCGAGGTGGACTGTTAAAGATGTGCTTTCTCATTTAGTGGGCTGGGAAAGGGAAGTTGTTTTGGGATTAAAAGATACTTTTGAAGGCGGAAAGCGGCCGTGGTTTATGGAAACGGACGATTATACAGAATTCAATGAGAGAATTTTTAATGAATTTAAGGATTATTCTTCCGAGGCGCTTTTATTTGAATTAAAAAAATGGGAAAAAACACTCGGTATTGAAATAGAAAGAATTGGTGAGGATAAAATCCGATCTCTAAAACATATGGACTGGGTATTCGATGAAGGAAAGGGAAGTGGTGATGGTGAGGGTCATTTTGAACATCACATCAATCAAATCAAAAAAGCTATCAGTGAGTCCTGACTTTAGGTCGTGGTGTCGGAGCAGTTTCAAAGAGTCGGACAAAACCGGCTTTTTGGCTTGATTTGTCATGGACAGTAGAAACATTTTTTGATTAAATTGCCTCATGTATTCAAGGGATAAAACTCTGGATAAAAAAATAAGCCGAGTTGTAGAAATCTTGACTAAACTCAAGGAGAACGACAGGTACCGAGCCTGCCTTATATTCGGTTCAACTGTCCGGGGCGAATTTGTTAAAGGAAGCGACATAGATGTTAAGGTCGTTGTTCGGGGCGAAGACCATTCAGAGCTAACTCATACAAAGATTGAAGGAATTAAGCTTGATATCAGCTTTAATTCTATAAGAAATCTGCAGAAGGCCACGGAAAAAGAGTTGGAAAGGGCAAAAAGAGTTCCGATAGTAGCCGAGTCTATAATCTTATTTGATAAAGACGGAGAACTTAAGAAGCTTGTCGCGCTGGCCAGGAAGAAAATGTCTCCCAAAAAATACTCTAAATCTCAACATGACTGGGTAAGGTTTGTTATCTTAAACGAGGATCTGAAAGTTAGAAGGCACCTGAAAACCAACCCTATCGTTGCCAATCATGTGATGCATACCGGCCTGGGTGATGTTATCGATATGTATTATCAGACGGCCGGTCGTTGGCACACAAGCAACAAGAAAACATTATCAGATTTAAAAAAATGGGATCCAAGGCTTAATGCCATATTAACTAAGGTGATATCAGAAGACGACCTTCAGACGAAGTTTGCCTATTGGACTAAAATGATGGACCACATTCTAAGGAAACTTGGCGGGAGAATAGATATAGAAAAAACCGGCTGTAATTGCAGAATCTGCAAAAGCGATATTAAGTATTTAGATAGTCTAGTCGAAGAAGGTTAAAAAGGGGTTTTTATTTTGTTTCAATTTGAAGTCAGGATTATTTAGTGGTTAAATTTAAAAATGGTTATTGATATAGAATTAACTTTGAATAGGTTTGGTTTTGGAAAGATTGCTGAGAATAAATTTCAGTTGCTCTGTTTCAGGTTTTCTAAATGGAAAATTCCGAATAAATATTCTGTCTCTTTCGAAATAAACTGGCGGGTAGCAAAATAAGCAGATTGACAAGGGGATAGTATTAGGTTAGTATTTTTTAGTCGTCCTGATAATTAGCAAAAAGGAGACGCAGGATGAACGCAAAGAAATGGCCGCCACTTGATCCCGGTACCCGTATCAAAACCACCAAGCCTAACGAGAGGATGCGACGAGAATGGACAGATGGGGGTTGGTACAGTAAAAGGTCCGACACTCACGGAACAATCCTTCGCCACCATGATTCCCATGGCCTCTGCTATGATGTGAGGCATGATGACGGGACTGAAGGTTGCTATGATCCGTCCGAGTTCGAAGTCGTCTCTCAGTAACTCCGTCCACCTAAAGCCACGCGGCCTTGGTCGGGCGGTTTTTTTATTTCATCCTAGTGGCCTACATTGAGCTTCCCGAAATGTGGACTGGGAAACCTAAAAATGATTAAATTACAAGATATGAGTAACAAGGAAAAAAGTTTATATTCTGAGGCAGATGCGATAGCAGAAGCAAAAAAATTAAGCGAGTTGGTCGGAGATCAAGCGACAAAAGAGGATTATGAAGAGGCAGAAAAAATTGTAGATGAAGAATCGGACAAGAGATTAAAACAGTTTTTAGAGATTGAAGGTTCACTTCTAGAATTTTCTGATACTTTATTGGTAGGCGACGAGGGCTACTTCATAGAAGCTTCTTCCGAAGAAAAAAAGAAGCACGCAGATTCAATAAAAAACAGAGATATTAACGGACTTCATAGCCTCGTACACAGAATGGAGCTTTGGCTTTATTCTCGAAGAAGAAATGAAAACTCGGAAGATTATCAAAAGATTGATGCTCTTCAGAAAAAACTAAAAGATTGGCTCGATAATAAATAGGGTGAATTTAATTTTAGGTTCTAACATCTCAGGTGTGGCGGAGCAAACGAAAATAACCTGCAATTATGCAGGTTATTTTTCTACTGGAATGTCCACCGAGCTTAGCTCGGTGGACTGGCGAACTTAAAGATGGTTAAATTAGTTATGCTAAATATATCAAATCAAAAAACACCAGATGACCCGTGGCTGATAGAATCATTTGAGAAGTTTGAAAAAATGCCCGTAGGAAACAAGGCAGATATGAATTGGTCTCTTGATCTGGGCTTCCAGGTATTCAGCGAATATCTGGTTAATGATATTAAAGAAATCCAGGAACAATTAAAAAGCTCTGATGACGAGTATCTCTACTATGTGTGCCGGCGCATCTATAATATTCTGGACTGGATCAATCTGATTGTCGTGGATGCCGGTTTCCCGACTTTTGACGACGCTTTTGAATCTCTGTTTCATGAGCAATTCGGAGATAAGCATATTCTACAGAATATGTACGACGATTGTTTTGAAAAGTGGACTGCTCATAAAAGCGGGCAACAGAAGATTGGCGAAAATTTCTATAATATTCTCGGGGGCAAGCTGTATTACCGCAACCGCTTCGGCCAATGGTCTGAGGTTGATAAAAAAACAGCTTTTGATATTAAACCAAAGAAGGAAGCTATTGAAGACAAGGAAGTTATTGATCAGCTGAACGGGGAATATAAAGAAACTTGGTATGACAATATTCTTAAGCAATGGGAGGGCAAGCATTGTCAGGGCACGTTGTCGGATGATTTTTTGCAATTTAGCGAAGAAGTGACGAGTCCGGAGGCATATTCAAACTTTGCGACAGAGCGCATCAGGATGCTTTTGAAAAATCCCGTATCAATTAAGGAATTGGAACGCTGGAGCGGCGGAGAAATTACGGACCTCGAAGATACTATAAAAATCAGTTCTCGGGTGCGGGATATCGCCGGCAAATTAAGGAAAGATAACAGTCACATCTTATATCTTTTACGGGATTGCCTAATATTTTATGAAGCGCAAAAAACTCTTGATATCTTAAGCTCGGAAGATACTTCTGCTGACCAGGTATTGATTGGGAGAAAATTACTTAGCCATCCGCTGAGAGAATGGGGATACTATGTCCTGGCGCTTGAATCTCTCTATGATGCGCATAAGCGATACCCCTCAGATTTTGATGAGTTTTATAAGGACTACACCCGGCTCTTGGACCTGTTTGCTTCTTTGAACCCGGGGTTCGCAACGGTGGTAGCCAGTCTGGCAAGCTATATCAAGGAGCACATTCAGACAGACAAGAATAAAATAATCATTTTTGATATAGGCTTCCAGGGGTCTATAGCTCTTTTAACCAAATACATAATAGACCGCCATATCAGTCCGTCCGGTCCGGATAGAAAAATAGAGACGGATATAAAAGTCGGCGTCGGTGCCCTGTGGTCAAAAAAATTATTCGGAGACAAGCACGAAGACGACTACTTCCCTTTTCTAAATCGTATTCAATTATTGGCAAGAAGCAACGATCTGTATCACTATAAGCCCGAGAGTCTTAATTCGGGTAAGATGGAGGTTGTGATGGGAGATAAAGAAAGTCAGCGCAAGGCCGCGGTAGAGTTAGCGGTACTCGTGATGACTATCTTGGTGATGCATACCGGCAAGTAGCGTCTATATCCACTTCAGCTTAGGCGGAGTACCCTTGCGGTGGCTGCCTTTGACCCGGTTTTTTTTGCGACAAATACAAGGATTCTTTTTGCACTCTGCGCAGTTATCTTCCGGGGTGTTGCCGGCGGGTGTGGAGCCGGGCCGGTTGTTATTTAAATTATCGTCCATATATATTTATAATTATTCCTCTTTTGGATTATCCAGCATTGCGCAACTCTTTCTAATGTAGTCGTTTGACCGATCTAAATTAGCGGGCGTGGTTGAAATTATGTGTCCCAAAGAATCCGCTTTCGCACCGGGAGGTTTCAGGCGTCCCTGCGCATCTATGGAAATACCCGGGAATTCTTTTGCAACTGGTTCAAGCGGTTCCATCGAATCAGGCCCTAGCCCTCCGGCGACAGCCAGGCCAAGACCCGGAAGCTCTTTTTGGATTAGTCTTAGCAGGGGCAAAAGTCCCTCGGATTCCATGTTCTTGCCCTTTCCCATACTCATATCAAGCAAGACAAAATCGATTGAGTCGCCGTACCTATCAAGCAATTCGACTACTTTCTGTGGATCTTTTCCTGCCTCATTGAGTGCAGTCTGTCCGATTTGCAAAATAATCTTTAGCTCCGGGTGGGCTTCTTTAAATTTATCTATCTCGTCCGGGTCGGGCCAAGTAACATCGAGTTGGATTGCATGCAAGTGTTCTCCTCCGTATTCAACAATCAGCTCCAGGTCATCAAGAAGGGTCTGAGCTTCCCTCGGTCTGTACAAGTCAGCAAAATGTACAGTATTTAAAACGTCTGGGTCGTCAGTAAAGCCCAGAGAAATTTCTTCTCTCGACGGAAAAACGCTCCGCTGTTCGCCGGGATCATCTTTGTCGGGCCTTAAAGCAAAGTGTCCGGTCATGACTCCAATCATGACTTTTCGGTCAGGGTTCTTCCTGTTCCGGCGAAGTTCTTCGGCCATAGCGCGAGCTTGTTCCGGACTGATTACGTCGCAGACGCCGGCATAGCATTCGTACAAGCCCTTTATCTTAGCATTTGCTGACTCTGCACTGTTAGTTATTTTTATTCTCTCTTTTTCCACATTTTTATCTTAATCAAATATATTATAGTAAACAAGTTCCATCCACTCCTTCTTCTTGGGCCTAGAACTTTTTTAGAGAAAATGGTTAAATTAATTTATGAACAAAGAAGATATCAATATTGAAGAAGAAAAAAATGAGGTCAGGCGGCTAGTAGAACTAATGACCCGGCCCGAACCAACCATTGTAAATGGATTGGACTTTATGGCTTGCAATTTCGGGGACGAATCGCAGGATTATTCAGAAGCCGGCAGAAATTCTATTATAAGCGGACAATCTGGCTCTGCAGTCTATAATAGAGAAACAAGACAGTGGCGCTTAGCGGGACCATACATGAAAATTGTAAATGCCTCCCATCTTCCAAAGCATGAGACGATTCAAATGAATCTTAAATTTGAAGAATTACATAAAACCTTAGAATAACCGATTTTGAGTTCTAACATCTCGACTCAGCAGAACTATACAAAATGAGTTTATGACCAAAAAGAAGGCTGTCCACAAAATACCAATGGATTTACGAGAAATTCTAAATTCTGATCTCGAGGTTCTGGCAGCATGGGAAGATATTACACCCCTTGCACGCAACGAGTGGATTTGTTGGATTGAGTCAGTGAGGAAAGCAGAGACAAGAGCGGACCATATCAGAAGAACAAGCGCAGAACTTAAAGAGGGGAAACGTCGGCCTTGCTGCTGGGCTGGTTGCCCTCATCGATAATTTTATAAAAAATAAAAAAGCCCCACCTGAGTTAATGGGCGGGGCTCGCTTGAGACGGCCCGCGCAGAGTTCATGCTTCGCCAGCTGGCGAACTGCACGAGAATCTATCGGGGCTACTTGGGATTGCGAGGATCCCAAGTATGTGCAGGGTCATAAACTTTTTCGGACGATATTCCGATAGGATCGCTGTCCTTCCAGGTTATCATCCTGACTATCCAGCCGTCTGGAATCCTAGCACGGTCTGTCGAAATCCCACATCCTGCAAAAACACCAAATTCAATTTGTTCCCACTTCATACTGCGTTCCTTTCGAGCTATCTCAGGTTGTTTGCATATTCTAACATAGAAGTACCATCCTTGCAATAGCAAGGATGGTACAGGCAAAGATACCACAAAAAAGCGAGCTCTTAAACTTTCAGGAAGCTATTATATATGAACGATAAATATATATTGACAAACGATAAATGACTAGATAAGATGGACTCATGAAGAAAGCACAAATTATATTCTTAAAGTTAGTCGTTTGCCTTGTTGGGGTCGGTGCGTTAGTATGGCTGATTCGTTTTCCTCAGACAGAGGGAAGAGCCACGAACTTGGATCTGTTCAGTATCTACTGGGATCCAATTATATTGTATATGTATGTAGCGTCAGGCGCGTTTTTTCTTGCGCTGTATCAGGCAATTAAATTACTCGGATATATCGGAGAAGATAAATTACTGTCTCCAAGCTCCGCAAAGGCCTTAAGGATTATTAAATACTGTGCTTTGGCCGGCGTTGGTTTTATTGTGGTGGGGGAGGCGTGGATATTAATTGCAAATTTTGTTGAGGGCAGCAAAGAGGACGCTGCCGGCGCTGTTGCTATGGGCGTTTTCATGACGTTTGTCTCTATTGTAGTTGCTACCGTGGCTTCTGTTTTTGAAAAGATTTTACAAAACAACCTGGATATAAAATCTAAAAATAATCCGACGGCCTAATACTCAAATTATGAAACAAGCATCTACAATTTTCTTAAAAGTGGTCCTCTTCACTATGGCTGGCGCTGTACTGGCCTTCTGCATTTTTGCGATACCTTCAATAAGCAAAGGAGTGGGAATAGAATGGCCGGATCTAGCTCACTTGAAATATCCTATTTTGATCGGCGGGTATCTGACAGCAATACCATTTTTCTTTGCTCTATATCAGGCATTTAAATTGTTGGGCTATATCGATAAGAACACGGCGTTTTCAACAAATTCGGTAAAGGCTCTCAGGCATATAAAATATTGCGGAATTACAATGAGTATATTATATGCGGCAGGTATGCCAATCATATTTCAAGTCGCAGATGCGGATGATGCTCCGGGTCTCGTAATATTCGGAATGTTTTTTGTTGCGGCTCCGATAGTGGTTTCAGTCTTTGCTGCGGTTCTACAAAAGCTATTGCAGAATGTCATTGATATTAAATCAGAAAACGATTTAACTGTTTAGATAAAACTTTTTCGTGAGGCTGGCTTAATGAATTATTAAGCCTACGCCTCACCCTTTAGGGTTTAACTGATTTCAGCGTTACAAACCTGCGTTTGACTTCAACGTATCTAGAGTACGTTTCAGCCAAGCCTCGGTTTGTGCCTTGAACTCAGTTAAACGCTAAAAGTTTTTATAAAATGAAATGATAATTATTAACATCGATGTAATGCTGGCTACAAGAAAAATGAGCGTTACTGAACTTTCGGAGAAGGTTGGAATTACGATGGCCAATATCTCTATATTGAAAAATGGAAAAGCAAAGGCGATTCGACTATCAACTTTAGAGGCAATTTGTAGAGCCTTAGAATGCCAGCCTGGAGATATCCTAGAATATAAAAAGTAAAGAATAATGAAAAAGCTAATTTTTATCTATGGCGTGTCAGGATCTGGCAAGACTTATATTAGCCGGAGGATGTCTACTGATTTGAAGTTGCCTCTGTTCGAGGCCGATACGTTGAAAGATGGATTACGAAAATTAACCACCAAAGAAGAGTCGCCATTTTTATTCTCAAGCACGGGTCAGGCATACAGATATTTCGGAAAATTAAATAAAGACAATGTTATTAAGGGACTTAAAGCGGTAAGGGAGGCTTTGGCCGAGAGTGTTTCCAAAGAAATTAAGAAGCGTAATGAGGTTATTATGGAAGGAGCATTTTTAGACCCCAATTTATTAAAAGATTTGGGTAAATTAATTTTGGTTATTACTTCTGATGAAGAACGGCACAGAAAACAATTCTTTCAGCACAGAGAAGGAATTGAAAATAATATAGATGAATTTAGATCGGTCCGAATTATACAGGACTTCTTGATCAATGAGGCTAGGGATTTGGGCGTGGAAGTAAGGGAAAATGAATAAAGATTTAAAATCAGATCATAGCAATTACGTGGTTAATAAACTTTTCTATTTCTACTCTTTATAAAAACAGGAGGTATAAATTAAAATTTATCGAGAGAGTCAAGGATATATAAACCTTTTTCACGTTGACTAGCTTAACTAAATGAACGTATAATTAAGTATATGAACAAAACCATATTATATATTCAGCTGGTTGCTTACCCGCTGGCAGTTTTTCTAGGCATCTTTACATTCAATAGTAATCCGATAGAACCGGCCAACCAAGAAGCCGAAGCCTCTGTAGCTCCTAAGAACGTAGTACTTATTCTAGCCGATGATCAGCCGTACCATACTCTTCAGTACATGCCCAATGTTAAGTCTCTTCTGGTTGATATGGGTGTGAAATTTAATAACGCATTTGCCACCACCCCCCTTTGCTGCCCCAGCAGAAGCAGTGTCTTGAGCGGACAGTATGGGCATAATCATGGGGTATTGAACAACAAAATGCCCAAAAAGTTAAAAGACTCATCAACCATTGCCACATGGCTTAAGAATATAGGCTACTACACAGGCTATGCGGGCAAGTATCTTAATGGCTACGACTCCCTCACTTTCACGCCTTGGCCATATCTGCCTCCAGGCTGGGATAAATGGCTGGCATGGATATCCGGCACAGGCGATAGGTTTTATAATTATTCCGTAGTAGATGATGGGGTTGTCATTAAGTACGGTTCTACAGAAAATGACTACTCGACATCGGTTTATGCCAAAAAGGCGCTAGACATTATAAATAATGCCCCCAGCGATAAACCCCTCTTCTTAATGCTTGCCCCTAATGCTCCCCATGCGCCGGCTAAGGTATTGTCTCAAGACACGGGAGCATATAAAAATTTCGGCTTCACCACCTCGCGCTCTCCGTCCTATAATGAAGCAGACGTAAATGATAAACCTAAGTGGGTAAGGGATTTACCCCTTATAACTTCGACCAAATCAAAGAATGCCGATATCTTTCACCGACGCCAGATAGGCTCCCTTCAGGCTATAGACCGGACAGTAAAGGATATAGTTGACGCCCTTACTCAAACCGGAAGAATCGACAACACCGTCATAATCTACACAGCAGACAACGGATTAAGCTGGGGAGAACACCGATGGCTTGATCTAAAAATATGTCCTTACGAAGAATGCGCCAGAGTACCGCTGGTCATCCGCGGTCCGGGTATCACTCCGGGCACCAGAGATCAGCTAGCGGCCAATATAGACATCGCTGCCACGATCGCAGAGCTCACAGGAGCTACCCCCGACATAGCTCTTGATGGACAAAGCTTGGTCCCAATCCTGAACGACGCAACTCTTCCCGGAAGGAGCGAACTTCTTCTTGAGTATCGTGGCGGAGCACTGAAAAACTCTTATTCTGCCGTCCGGACCGCTACCCAGCTGTACGCCGAATACGCCAATGGAGATAAAGAATTCTACGATTTGACGCTCGATCCCTTTCAGATGACGAACACCGTAAACGATCCCGCTAACGCCTCAGTAATAGCATCTCTTAAGGCAAAGCTCGATGTAATGAAAGTACCCAGGAGTTCTTCGGCGTACACCGAACAGCTACTCCGAGGAGAAGACAGCCTGATAAACATAGAAGAGTAGTTTCTCCTTTGTGGTTAAAATCGGACAGATAAAGGCAGGGATTCAAGAATTAAGAAAAAGCATAACTAATGCTTGACTGTACACAACGAGTTGACAGATACTTTATAAAATTGTAGTATAATACAAGTTCGCAAAAACAGATAGGAGGTTTGAGATGACGGTGTTGTTATATGGCGTATTGATTCTAGTTGGGTTTGTTCTTGGCTATTTTTTCCAAACACTCGTACTTGTGCTGTTGACGATTATTTGTCTTGTTGCCAGTGCTTATATGGCCATGACTTACAGGGAAATGGAAGCCCTGATTACTATGATTTTTGTTCGTTGTGCAATAGTTGTCAATATTGCAATGTGGGTTACGCATTACATAGTTACTGCCAACCTCACCAACCCATCTTGGTTACAGAATTTTATTAAAACTTATATTTTGCGATAGTGTTATCTGTGTCCGCCAGCCTTGGCGGACCTTTTTATTTCGGCCTTGCTGACGTGAATTGAAAAGTATGATTTGCAGACTGTGCTTTTCGTTGATATACTAAAACATATGCAAAAAATAGCTACAAAAGTTTTTATCTGGGCGTCCATAGCTTTCGCTATTATCGGATTGCTGATGGTTGTAACTACCTCTCCAGAGAGTGATGGCCCGAACATTATTTTATTAAAACTTCTGTTCACGACTGTTATCGTTATCTTAACCTCATTCGCTTTGAGTATTGCCGGTAAATATCTAAACGGCAGGTCTTAACGTGCATAGTAAAGTATCCTAGTACCCTGCACTGAGTTTGTTCAGGTGTCTACCCGGCTTAGCTGGGTGGATTGGCGAACACAAATTAAAAATCACCCCCGAGGGTGACTGTCTTAGACTGACGTCAGCTGTTCGTAGATTTTTCTTCCGATACCTACAAAATTAGGGTGGCTCTGGCCGACTCTATACAGGGGTCCATCCTTACGATAGGAATAGAAAACAGCGGAGTCCGAAGTGATTCTGATTATGGCACGTTCAACTTCGGGCAGAAGAATATTAGTACACTCACTTCTTAATGCAAGTACTTTATAACCACAGTGCCAGCCTCTTTCCTCTGCTCCGCAGTCGGCACAGATACGAAATGGCGGCGCACCTGAGTACAAACAATCATAAGCTATCTCAACTAGCCTCAAATGCTTACACCCTCTCCGTAATTGGCGAATCAGGGCATTCCGCTCCTCGATGAGTTCGGTTATCCGGCGGTTCAGGGCAGCGAGCTTAGTTTGCATGTTCTTTTCCTTTTTCAAAGCAATCTGACAAGATTATTGCAAAGCTCAATATATTTTGCAACATCTAAGCCTAGTTTATAACTCAAGTTTTAAGTTGAGTCGGGGAGTAGTATAATTAATATAGATTAACAACTAACCAAAACATAAATGGAAAAAAGAAAAATGTATATGTCGGCTGGCGCGGTCGTTATCGCCATTGCCATTTTATCCGCCGTCTACTTCTTTTTCTTGAAGGGAGAGCCGGCAAATGTTGGTGATAAGGCGCTTCAGCAGACGTCGGGTTCGGCAGAATCTATTACCGACACTGCTACGGAAGGCGTCCTCGAAATAGATACTAATCCGCTCAAAAAAGCGCCCGACACCAATCCGGTTATTAAAACTAATCCCTATTCAGAAGTTAAAACAAATCCTTTTGAATAGACCTATTGCTTATTAATTTTCGTTACGAAAAGTTCAAATTTTGAGATAGAAGTTACTGAAATTTTTGAGGAATAGTCTACACTATTTCGAGAAAATTTCAGTAAGCTTATAACCAAAATTTGAACTTTGCAGTAGAAGGGTTAATAAGCAACAGGTCTAATAATTAAAACAATGAAAAACAAAAATATTTTTTCAATATTAATGTTGTTGGGTGCATTTGTGTTCAGCGGATATGTTCTAGCTCAGGATTCTGGTAATCCCGGCAATATCAGTTTTCCAGTCGCAGAATTAGGCAACTGTTCAAGCAAGAGTGCTTGTAAAGAATACTGCGATAAGCCGGAGAATACATCTGTTTGTCTGGATTTTGCCGAGAAAAATAATCTGATGTCTCAAGCGGAATTAAGCAAAGCCAAGAAATTAGCCGGTGGAGGAGCTAAAGGTCCCGGCGGTTGCAGGGGATTTAATGAATGTAAACAGTATTGCGATGATATTAATCACATAGACGAATGCGTTACCTTTGCGGAAGAGAATAATCTTATGGCGCCTGATGAACTTGCGGAGGCCAAGAAGATAAAAGCGGCAGTGGGAAGAGGAGTGAAACCGCCCGCCTGTAAAAACAAAAAAGAGTGTGACTCATATTGCAGTCAAGGTGATAACATGGAGGAATGTATAAACTTTGCCGAGCAAGCCGGGTTTCTGTCTTCAGAAGAACTTGGTGAAGCAAAAAAGGTTTTAAAGGCGATAAAAAGCGGTATAAAACCGCCTGCCTGTAGAGGCAAAGCGGAGTGTGATGTGTATTGCTCAGAAGATGCGCATTTCCAGGAATGTATCAGTTTTGCCGAAGCAGCAGGAATGATTCCGCCAGAGGAACTCCAGATGATAAAGAAGACTGGTGGCAAGGGCCCCGGCGGATGTCGAGGCAAAGATGCTTGTGACAAATATTGCGAATCAAATATGGAGGTCTGTATGCAATTCGCCCTTGATAACGGACTAATTAAGCCGGAAGAAGCTGAGATGATGAAGAAGACGGGTGGCAAAGGTCCCGGCGGATGTCGAGGTAAAGAGGAATGTGAATCTTTCTGTAACGATCCCGCTAATCAGGAAACTTGCTTTAACTTTGCCAAAGATAACGGATTAATGCCACCGGAAGAGTTAAAGAGAATGGAAGAAGGGCGTGAACAGATGAAGGGTGCTGTTTCAAACATGCCTGCCGAGGTTAGGGATTGTTTGAAGGCGGGAGTGGGGGAAGAAGTGCTTTCAAAACTTGAGAGCGGAACTTTTTTGCCGAGCAGGGATGTAGGTGAAAAGATGGGTGCATGTTTTCAGAAGATGGGACCTCCGCAAGGCCAACAGGGGCCTGATCAGGGACCGGGACCTAATGGCATGCCTCCGCAGGGACCCGGAGGACAGCCGGGTGAATTCCGCGGCGGACCCGGAGGATGCACTTCTCCCGAAGAATGCCGTTCTTACTGCGAAAGCCATCCGCAGGAATGCGGACTCCCGCCGGGAGCAGAAGGAAATATGCCTCCGCCATCTGATCAGAGACAAGGACCCCCGCCGGGAGCAGAAGGAAATATGCCTCCGCCATATGATCAGAGACCATCGGGTGAATTTAGACCGCCTGAGGGCCAGATGCCGCCAGAAGGTTACCAAAGACCTCCCGGAGAATATCCTTTACCAAGCGATGGGCAAGTTCCACAAGGTTATCAAATCCCGCCAAACTATCAGCAACCGCCTGAGGGCCAGATGCCGCCAGAAGGTTATCAGCCTCCCCCTGGCGGATATATACCGCCAAGCGACAATCAAGCTCCACCGCCTGATTACCAACAACAGGCCCCTCAGGATTATCAGACTCGACCCGTAGAGCAGAATTATGCTCCGCCGCCGGCTGAAACGGCTCCGCCGCCTGCACCTGCTACAGAACCAGTAAGTATTATTTTCCGTAGTCTTAGAGCGGCCTTGTTGTTCGTATTTGAGCCGGTGATGAGATAGATATCGTTGATTAAAGAAGGCCTGGTATTTTTTCGTGACGCTGGGCTGTTTACTCGATATATTTATCCGGCTCGATATGAATTATTATATTCGCGATCTCTGGCA
This sequence comes from Candidatus Yanofskyibacteriota bacterium, assembly GCA_016181145.1. Taxonomy (GTDB): domain Bacteria; phylum Patescibacteriota; class Minisyncoccia; order 2-02-FULL-40-12; family GWA2-44-9; genus 2-01-FULL-39-28. The sequence goes on along the minus strand of JACOZW010000024.1, from coordinate 3,743 downwards.
GCTCTCTTTGGAGGGTATCTTTTAGTGTGTGTGAAATATAATGCCCTTCGCTTACTGTCAGATTTCCCCCGACTATAACATGAAGATCGACATGATAGGTTAGCCCAGTTTTACGGACATAACACTTTTCAGTATCAATTACACCGGCAACCTCTCGGGCAGTTTGCTTTATTTTAATTATCAGATCGTCATATAAATGTTCATCCATTACCTCACCAAGCGCGGGACGAAATATAAGGTAGCTATTATAGAGAATGATCGCGGAAGCTATGAGAGCCGCCCAATCATCTGCTGATTCATATCCTTGTCCAAAAAATAAGGCAACAGAGATACCGACAAAAGCGGCCAGCGAGGTAATCCCGTCACTTCGATGATGCCATGCATCAGCTTTTAAGGAGGCGCTTTTTATTTCTAGTTCTTTTGCTGTCATTAATCTGTAAAAATATTCTTTAATAAAAATAACTAATGCCAGCACAATCAAAGTATAGGGTTCAGGCAGCTGATGGGGAGTCCGTATATTCTGGATGCTGTTATAGGCAATTATAGTTGCTGAGGCCACCAGAAAACCGACTACAACAAATGTAATCAGAGGTTCGGCTTTGCCGTGGCCGTAAGGGTGGTTTTTGTCTGGTGGCTTACTTGAGTATTTGAGCCCGAACAGTATTAGTAATGAGGAAAATATATCCGTTGTTGACTCGATAGAATCGGCAATCAGGGCATAGGAATGACCGAAAAATCCGGCAAAACCTTTCAGAATAGCCAAGCCAGCATTGCCAAAAATGCTTAAATAGATAGCCTTTACCGCTTTTTGACTTTTGGTTTGGGTATCATTCATCAACCTGTATTTTAATACTTAATCAGAAGAAATGGAATCAAATGCTATAGAAAGTTTACGGATAATTTATGTTGACAAAACACCATGAAATTTGTACTCTACCCTCAATTCTTTCTTTGGTCTAGAGAATATGGATTTTAAGCTTGTGCTCTCGGACAGTTCATCTACGAATTTTAATGCGATTGACGAGAGAGATGCGGTGAGGGTTGCATTCAGAAAGCTGAAGATAGCCGGGAGAATACGCTTAAATAAATTTATTAGCGCCGGAGGAGTTGCAATATTTTGCGGAGATAAGAAAATATTTCCGCTCCCGTAATTTTATGACTCTATACTCCTCGCGTTAGTCAGTGTTTTTTATAAAAAACCCTTGCATGTGCAAGGGTTAATATTTTATTTATTTTGTCAGCTCGATTGTTTCGGATATTTTAAATCCTCTTTTTCTCATTTCGCATACGATAAGTGATCCCGGTATTGTTTCGACTGCCACGACTCCACGAGGCAGGCGACCTTTGGTACATAGGATAGCGACAATAGATGCATGCCATCCCGTGAGTTTTTGCATTGCCGTAAAACCCGTTTTATTATCATAGCGGTCAATAAGCTCCACTTTTGATGTTGTCTTTTGATTGCTCTGATTTTTACCAAGGCATAGCGTTCGGATGACACATATGTCATGAACATTCGATTTTTTTATCTGAGGTTCTAAAAGCGCGTGAAGCAAGTCGCGTGGAGCTATGTTGATCTTTCCTACTTTCTCGGGTCTTTCTCTAAACATACCAAGGTTACGGAGTGTCTGCATTTGCGCCCAATGCCCCGGATGGCGAAGGGTTTTATTTTCTAACCGTTTCAATTTTCCCTTTAGTGTCCATGGGGCCGTTGAGAGACCGCCCGATGTAACAGCTGCCTCTAGCGTGCCGAATGCTTCCGGAAAGCTCAATGTTTCCAGTTCGGAGAGAGCTGGTATGTTAACAATATCACCATTGCGTAGAAAATAAGCGTCTCCGGCATACTCGTTGGTAAGTCCCCGGATATTAAATGTCATGTTATAGTTCCAAGGCTTCTCGGGATTTTGAGGCAGTCCGCCGTCCCAGATATAAAGTTCTTCGGGCTGATCAATTGCATCCATTGCATACATTGCGAGGGACAGGTTTAGTCCCGGACCCATTCCGCAGTCGGGAACTATTGTTATGTCGTTTGTCCGGGCCAGTTTATTATATGCGTGCTGTACGCGGACTATTTCTGTACTGCCGCCAAGATCACACATATTTATTTTCGTCTTGGTTGCAACCCAGGTCATTAAATTATTAAGTTCGTACTGCATTGCACAGATAAGAGTTTGAATATTCTGGTTCTGAAGGAGCTTGATAAACATTCCCGTTTCGCGTACGTCCAGCCTGACACCTGATACGATATTCTTGCCGATCAAATCATTAACTCGTTTAGCGCTAGACAACGCCCTGTCTTCGTCGGCATCTATAAGCAATATTTTTTTAGCATTGCCGTGAAGGCCCAGATCGTATGCTATCGCAGTTCCCTGGAGACCGGCTCCTGCCACCGCATATCGGTACATGTTTTGCCTTTGTAAAGAGCTTATTTTCTCGATAGATAATAATATTTTATGATTAAAACGACAAGTGGCGGTCAATTATTGGCTAGCTGATCAGCCCGGTTTTTCTGGTGCGGTATGATATCGTGGTATAATTACGATATGAATATACACCCATTCTTAGTTCATTTTCCTATTGCATTTTTGTCCGTGTATAGCCTAGCTGAACTGGCTAGGTTTAGGTTTATAACATTTAGGACATACTGGTTTTATATCAAGGCATCTTTTGTTGCTATCGGTGCCTTAGGCGCTGGCGTAGCCTACAAAACCGGAAAGATAGCCAGGGATTTGTTAGGCGAAGGCGGTTTAGATCAGCTTGTGGAAATTCATTCCCGTTGGGCAAAACTATCTACTGTTATATTTGGTTTCATTGCGGTTTTATATGCGCTTGCTTGGATTAGTCGCTCCGAGACTATGGGTCGTATCGAAAGTCATTTTAAGCTTGGTGAGATATGGATATATACAATATCAAAGAAAGCAGTGAATTATTTGGTTAATAGCGCCATTATGGTAGTGCCGGCCTTTGTTGGACTAGTGAGCATCGTTGTTACCGGAGCGCTTGGCGGAGCTCTCGTATATGGCCCGGATATTGATCCGTTTGTTCGGTTTATTTATGACCTGATCCTGCGGTAGCTGGTTGACGTTGCTTTTTATCGGTATTTTCTGGTATACTAAGGCGATAATTAAGAGATAAATAAAAATACGCATATGGCAAAAAGAAGAACGGCATTGGGAAGAAATCCTAAGGAGAACAGAGCCCATTCCCGCAAAACTAAAAAGCGGAAAGAAATAAAGAAACTTAGGCTGGAGGCCCTAAAAAAGAAGAGGAATAGATAAAATACCCAATAAAAAACATCGAGACTGAATCGATTTTTTTATTGGGTATCCCACGCTTTCTTGCAAAAATATCAAATTATGGTATAATATTCAGAAGTGTTGTGGTTCTTGAAAACGAGGCGGTGCGAAGATGACTGAGAATGATTTTAGTTCTTTGAAGTCTGGCGATATAGTAATTTATCGTCCGGGTCAGCCAGATAAGGTTTGGACGATCATCGGTAAACCATACTGGGATCAATATTCTTTCTTGGCGATTTTGGGCAGACAGAAGATAGCCGAAAATCACCTTTGGGCCAAGCTATTAGGGGCATCAGACCGGAAACGCGAGGAGCTGGCCAAGCGTTTTAAGCTGACTATTATAAGGCTCATAAATCCAGAGAGTTGGAGCAAGGAGCATCCGGCAGGTACGTACTCTTGCATGTTGTGCGGCACTACTACGGTTATGCCCCACATTTGTCCGGTTTT
>JACOZW010000036.1 GCA_016181145.1 Candidatus Yanofskyibacteriota bacterium | reverse complement strand
AAGTTAAGTACATTGCTATCACTGCGTTACTAACGCAGAGTTAGTAAGTAAAAATAACCGAAATTAAAAATAAACTTAATTAGATTGTATCAGGATTTAGGTTTTTATGCAAATTTTGGCTCCTCTTAATACTTAATACAAAATACTGTATACTGTATCTCATGCGACCCGTTGTTCTAACAATTCTTGATGGCTGGGGTTACTCCGCTCAAAAAATTGGTAATGCCATATCAGATGCCCGAACGCCCAATATGGATTTTATTGTGGCTAATTATCCGTCTCTGCTTCTTCAGGCATCAGGCAAGGCAGTCGGTATGACTTGGGGAGAGGCCGGCAACAGCGAGGTCGGCCACCTTACCTTAGGGGCCGGCAGATCAGTTTTTCAATATTTGAGCAGGATAAACAAAGCCGTTGAAAATGGAGAATTTTTCACAAACCCCGCACTCAAACAAGCCGTAGATACGGTACAAAAGAACCAGTCTAAGCTTCATCTTGCAGGACTACTAACATCGGGATCAGTCCATGCCTACTTTAATCATATCATCGCCCTGATTAAGCTCGCTCAAGATAATAATGTCGCTCAAATCAAACTCCATCTCTTCATGGACGGAAAAGATTCGGGTCTAAAGGAGGGGAAAGCTCTTCTGACCAAATTGCAGGAATACATTAAAGATACTCCGTCCGTAAAAATAGCTACTATAATCGGTCGGGATTATTCAATGGATAGAAATAATAACTGGAATCTAACGGAAAAAGCCTATAACCTGATGGTAAAAGGCGACGGTGAAAAAACAGATGATCCACTCAAAAAACTGGGTGATTACTATGGTGAAGGCCTGACTGACGGAAAAATTCCGCCGCTAGTAATTGAACCTTCGGGCATAATAACGCCCGGAGATGCGGTGGTATTCTTCAATTTTAGAGAGGACAGCATGAGACAGCTCACCAGATCATTCGTCGAAGAAAATATTGAATATTTTGCAAGATATAAAATTGATGATCTCTTAGTAGTAGGCTTGACCGAATATATTATACATCCGAGATTTTTGGTTGCCTTCCCCATTCCGACAGTAAACAATGGTTTAGCTGAATTTTTAAGCATAAACGGAAAAACCCAGCTCCATATTGCAGAAACAGAAAAATATGCCCATGTGACTTACTTTTTTAATGCGCTCAAGAGCCAAACCTTTGCCGGCGAAACCGATATATTCATAAAATCAACTAAAAAACCCGAGCTGGAGCCAGAAATGATGGCTAATGAGATATTAGCCAAAGTAGTCGAGGAATTGCAAAGAGATTTTTATGATTTCATGGTCGTTAATTTTGCAAACGCTGATATGCTGGCCCACTCCGGCAATCTCGAAAAAACCACTAGGGGTATTGAAACGGTTGATACTTGTATAGGAAAGCTCCGAGAAGCTGTTTTTGCTAAAGACGGCATCCTCATTATTACAGCCGATCATGGCAATGCCGAATCTCTTTCTTACAGCGGAGGCGAGGCCGAAACAAGACATAATCTGAGCCCGGTACCGTTTCATATTGTAGTAAAAGAATACGAAAGACCCCGCTCCCCCGAAGAAGTACAACAATCCTTCTCAAGCATATCCGGACTTATCGCCGATGTTGCCCCGACCATTCTGGAGATTATGGGGCTTCCAAAACCAGAGGAGATGACTGGCGAAAGCCTGTTTAGGGTGTTAAAGTAGAGCTCCATGGGAAAACTTACTGAACAAATTCCAACAGAACCCCAAGAACGTGAGTTGGATATAGACACTCAGGAATCCGGAATCGAAAATTTGGATTTCTGGATGCTCCAGTTTTTAAAAGAGCATATTGACATGCCGGAAGATGTTGATTTCGCTCCGGAAGCAGAACTGGAAACAATTAAAAAAGCAGTCGCCGAATTACCCGAAGAAGAACAGTCAATTCAAAGAAGGTTGCTAATGGATGATTTTAGAAAAAGATTAAAAACTTTTAGAAAAAACATGGCCCAAGCTCAAGTAGATTTAGAAAAAGCCCTAAGAGAAAATCCGGATGCCGAGCTGGATGAGCTGGAATCAATGGCAACAAAAATCGTTTCAAAAAATAGCGTTTTATCCCAGGCACGATATTTTAATCAAGCGGTCGAATCATATTTTCAAGCTCATAAGGATATAGTTAGTACCGTAGAAGACTACAGGGCGCGTTATCCAAACGACTGGGAAACTAAGTTATTTATTGATTTATTTGGCCAACCTCCACACGATAAAATAGAGATAGAAATCATGCCAATAAATATGTATATTAAAACCCATAACCTAGGAGATTACGCTGCCGTAATGGGTGGATCCGAAGAAAGAGCAAGAATGTCTGTCGGAGTCGCATTAAACCAAAAGTTCCCGAGAGTTGTACAGCTCTCGGGCAACAAAGTTTTAGTAGAAAATACAAGCCTTAGGCCATCACATACATATTCAGAGGAAACAATAAAACCTCATGAAGAGGAGCACTCTATTCATAAAAATATTTATCCCAGATCGGTATTTGTAAAAAGTGAACGAAATTGGCTAAAAGGCCTTATGATCGGTCAAGAAATAGGGCCTGTTTTATTTGATAAAGTAATACGCGACTCTATCACCACTATATTATTAACAAGATGGTTATATGGCGCTAAAACTGAAATTTTAGCCTATATGAAACAGGGTAAAGAAATAGACGGTATAAAAAATCTTTTAACTGAATCTCCTGGCCTCTATAGTTATATAGATGAAAAAGAGACCGATCAAAATTGGTTCTTAAATAATTTAACAAGGACAAGAATCAAAATACAAGACTCGGCTGGTCATAATCTAACCAACGAAGAAATTAAGTCTGCGTATGCAGATGCCTTAAATAATGCTTGGCATAAAAGATATCTGCCAATGCTTGAAAAAATATTTCAGTGCCTAAAAACAATGTTATCTAAATATAGTCCCGATAAATATCCGGAGATTATGAGGCTTCTGGCTCAAGAGCCTATCAATAGATGGCCCCGCTTAGCTAAAATTTTGTCTTAGAGGCTTCATTATTTAATAATTCCCCCTCCTAGTAATTCGTTTTTCCTATAAAATACTGCCGACTGTCCGGAAGTAATGGCCCTAATTGGTCTTATAAATTTAAGGGTGCCATCTTTAGATAAGATGGCTTTTTCTGATTTACTTCGGTAACGAATTTTTACATCAATTTTAGCCGGAAATGTAATTTTATTATTAAGCCAGCTCAAGTCAGTTACTTTTGTTTTTAGTCCGCGTAAATCACCTTCTTTGCCTACATGGATTATATTTTTTTTCAAATCTTTTTTGATAACATAATATGGACCGCCGCCATCACCAATATTTAACCCGTGTCTTTGGCCGATAGTATAATAATAAACTCCGTCGTGTTCGCCCACTATCAAACCGTCAGTATTTATTATTTTTCCCACTTTATTTTTAATATATTTAGATAGAAAATTCTTCATATCAAGGGGTCCGATAAAACAGACTCCTTGACTGTCTTTTTTATCATGATTAGACAAGCCGAATTCTTTAGCTAATTTTCTGACCTCGGGCTTGAGATAATCCCCGATTGGAAACAGGCAATATCTCAATTGTTCTTGCTTTAGCGTCCACAGAAAATAAGACTGGTCTTTGTTTTTATCTACGGCAGTTAAAAGTTTATAAAGTTCATAATGTTTATAAAGTTTCTGACCTTTATGAACCTTAGGAACTTTCAACTTTTTACTTGTTCGCCGTAGGCAAACATAATGTCCCGTTGCAATAAAATCAGCTCCTTCTCTAAGCGCTTTTTTAAAGAATAACCCAAATTTTATCTCTTTATTGCACATTACATCCGGATTCGGTGTTCTTCCGCCTTTATACTCTCGTATCATATAATCTCCTACTTCTTTTTTATATTCTTTGGAAAAATCCCAAGTCAAAAGCGGTATTCCTAATACTGAGGCGGCTCTCATGGCGTCTTCTCTATCCCGTTTCCAAAGACAATTATCCAATTGCGAATTACGCATTACGGATTGTTGGCCTTTAATTCGTAATCCGGAATCCGTAATTTCTGAATTCGGGGACCAAGGACGCATAAAAACCCCGGTCACTTCATAACCCTGTTTCTGGAGCAATGCCGCCGCGACAGAAGAATCTACCCCACCGCTCATGGCTACAAAAACCCGTTTTTTAGATTGACTTTTCATAAGTTTTGATTATAGTATAACGAGTCTTTTTTACAACTCTGCGAGGAGATCATCTTGGTAACAGTAGCGTATGTGCCTATATTTGTCCTGACTATACTCACGCTAGTCAATGAACCTGGCCCCCTGCTTGTATTCCTAACAACTGTTATTGCTGGCTATCTCTGGAGATATCAAATTAGCACGAAATTATCGTTGATCATACCCCTATTTATCCTGAGTTTTGGGATACGGAAAGTCGATTACGGATTTTTACTTCTTGCCCTGGGCATGCTGCTTAATGACATTGTCATTTTAGTAAATGACGATAAAATGCCAGTCGATAAACTGCTTTTTGAGCGATTAATATCAGACGCCCCCAATGAATGCCAGATAAGCGAACTTCCCGCAAACTATATCCTAACCGATGAGCATACAAAACTCAGATTTTTATCTGACTACCTATACTTCCGGGGAGCAGATATGGTTTTTTCTCCAGGTGATGTCCTTATATGTTTAAGTTATATTTTAATCATATTAATCCATTGGTAAAAAGAGGCCTTACGGGCCTCTTTTTAAAATACGCCGGCGATCCTTGGTTAAAAAACCTAATTTTAAATACCGCCCCTAAGTGTTTTAACTTTATCCACAGATGAGCTTTAACTATTCTTTTCTTGAGTTAAAATTGGTGGATGGAAAATAAATGTAAAACTTGCGGCAAGGGTCTTAAGGGCCATTGCGCAGAATGTGAGTCAGAGGCATCGGAGCAGGGCAAATGTGTCGATTGCGGCAGTGAAGATCGCGCCATGAAATGCGAAGGCTGCAACGAGATAGAAGAAATTTGCTCATGCGAACCGGAGGAGGAAACAGATGTGAATATGTAAATCGGTTCCTATCCGTAAAAAAGCACCCTCGGGGGTGCTTTTTTAGTTATAGTTTTCTCTTACATACCTGTATTTTTCTATATATTGCTTAGTCTCAGCGCGCATGGGATTGATGAGCCAGTCTTCCAAGCTTTTCAGAATAGAAGCCTTGTAAGATTTATAGGGCCTTACTGTCCCGCCGTTATAATTTGCATACAACATCTCCGACAGTTGATCGGGATCATCTAAAATCTTTGTCCCGAATTCCTTAATGGCAGCAGCCAGATTATTGTCGAAAAGAAGTATCGCAGCCGATACAGATATTACATGGTTAGCAACGCCCAATTCAAAAATTGGCAGATCAGCTGCGGGATATTTTTTATCCATGCTATTCCAGGTTGCCTTAGTATATTGAAGCGCCCCACAGGCTTTTGCCTTACTGCAGGTAAGACTATAAGCCCTGCTCATATTGGTTCCGAGTATAACATCTACCCTTTCGGCACTCTTTCTGGGATCCAAAGAAAACTCGCCATAATCCATGTGTTCTACAAGCGGTAGCATTTCAAAATATTCCGGCCTGAGATATTCTACATCGGCCACCAGAGTACCCGGAAAAGCCTTAGACTGAACCTGTTTGTCTCTTAGTATGGCAAATGCCTGTTCAGTTATTGATTTTCTGTATTTTTTCCCGTCTCCTACGAATTCGGGAATATGTATCTGATCACAGTAAGGAGTGTAAACAACTTTTTCCAAGAATTTTTGGCTCTTATAGGTTGTTACCAGCTTGCCTTTCTTATTTTTAGCAACATGCGCCACGCGCTTAGTCACATAATGAGGCCAGACATTAAGAATAATTGCCTTGTTGTCGGGTTGGATAACTCTGCGGCAAGTATTCCAGGCATTATTGGTAATACCGCTGGGACGCTCAACATTTTCAATCTCATATCCATTAGGGTAAGTGAGGTTATTGCCTCTTTCGGTGATTTTAATCAGTTCCAAGTCACCGCTGTTAATATCTACCAAGACCAGGGCAATTTCCCGTTCAGGATCCGACATTTTCTTGCGAGTAATTCCAGTAATTCTGCCTTCATTATCTCGACTTATTCTGCTTTCGTAATAAACGATGTCGTTTTTTGAAACTTTCAGATCCAGGCTGGAAGATGCTACCAGGCCCTCTGCTTCTTTTAGCTTATCTGTAAAATTCCAAGTCTCTAACGGGTGTGGCGTTACCGAAGGCGGGCTAACAGCCTCAATCACCAGTGCCCGAGCAGGAAGAATGTCTAGAGTCTGACCATCAATTCTCCAGGCAAAAAGAAGTATAACGGCTATTAAAAACAACGATATAAAAATCAGTTTTAATTTTGGTCCCATAGCTACCTCATTCTACTATAATTTTCAAAAAACAATAAACTAAAGCTAGCATTTTATATAATAAAAACAAAGTAAAAGCCCTAATCTATCTCAGCACGCCCCCGATTCTATTTTAGTCTTATCGCCTAAAGACTATACCCAGACTCGGACCACATTCGGTTTCT
>JACOZW010000035.1 GCA_016181145.1 Candidatus Yanofskyibacteriota bacterium | reverse complement strand
TGGCGGGCTTTTTTATTTGGGAAAGATATCAGGGATACGGGGAATACCGTGATTATAAAGCGCTGGAAAGGAGATATATTGAGGCGATGACCGAGGACAGCTATGGCGGTAAAACTCCCCAAGAAACTCTCGATCTTTTTGTAGTGGCACTGAAGGACGAGGATGTAGAGCTGGCATCGAAATATTTTATGCTGGATGATAACTTGTCCCGTGAAAAATGGCTTAAGACATTGAAGATTTTTAAGGAGCAGGGGGTTCTGGATGATATGGCGAGGGATATTGAAGGCAAGACGCAAGAAGATAAGGAAGGTAAAACGGATGAAAATGATTTTAAATTTGTAATGTATGATGAAAACGGAGATGTAGGTGCCAGGATAAATATGCGGTTCAATCAATATTCAAAAGTTTGGAAAATAGAAAGCTTATAAAATAGTCTGTTGAAAATATTAATAGCTATAATTGGAGGGATGCTTTTTGGCGTCCTTTTTGTTTCTTCAGCCGATGCTTACGGAGTTGAAACACATGCTCTACTGACAAAAGAAATTGTCAGCTTTTATAATACTAACTTTTCTAATAAAAAAGTTGCCGGCGAATTAGCCAGCTATTTAATTGACGGTGCTCGCCACGAGGATACTAACCCGCGCTATCTAAATCATTTTTATGATCCGGTTAATGACAGGGGATTGGCCGACGGAATATATAAAGGACAGGGTTCAAAATACTGGGCGCAGGATGAAGACAGTCAAACTGCCTTGTTATACAAATTATTTTCACGAACGGCCGATAGCATCCTGACTGCTAGCCAGTTGTCTAAAATAGACTCGGTGTATTACAAAACAAATTTTACCTGGCAAAAAGCAGTTGATCTGTATGCTCAAGGCAAGGATGAAGAGGCATTTTTTTCTCTTGGCCACGTCATTCATCTTATGGAAGATTCTGCTGTTCCCGACCATACTCGAAACGATGCCCATCCGCCTTTTGATGACGGCGGAAGCCCTTATGAAAACTGGACCAAGAAGTTTGATTTAAATAATCCCGATACTGATTTAGCCGGCCGGCTTAACTTAAGGAAGCCGATTCTGCTTGCTAATCTAAATGATTATTTTAACAGCATGTCTAATTATTCCAATAATAATTTTTACAGCAGGGATTCGATAAAGAATTTTAAGTTACCCGTACCAGATTATTTTAAAAAAATTGATGGTGACTTGTACGGTCTTAAGCGAGACAATGAGGATGGAGATTATATGCTCGGTTTAACTAAGGGTACTTTTCTGTGGGCAAGTAATAAGATAGAGGATATAGATCGCCCCAATGTCCTATCAGCATACTGGTCCCATTTATCCGTGAAGGCGGTGCAACATGGTGCGGGGGTGTTGGATTTGTTTTTCAAAGAAGGGGAGAAGGCTAAAGAAAAGTTGGCGCGAGATAAGGCCAGCAGGCCGTATCTAGGAATGCTTATGGACGGTTTTGATTCTTTATTCGGTGGCAGCGAGGATGCGGTTGATGATTTTGGTACGGGGACGAACGATCAGGTTGCTGTAATCTCATCCACACCAACGCCTGTTCCATCTCCGAAGGCAAGCCCATCTCCTTCGCCGACTGTTACTTCATTATCTGAATCATCAACAGCCATTAGTTCGGCAATATTGCTAGTCACCCCAGCTCCGGAGCCTAGTCCTTCTCCTTCGCCTTCGATGACTTTAACTCCTAGTCCCACCCCCTTATTCCCACCGAATATTATGCTTTCCGGAAGTGATGGAACTGGTTTGGTCGCAACTCCCGCTCCTACGCCCACAGCCTCACCCGAACCTCAGCCAGAGGCTGATCCGCCTCCGGCGGAGACGCCTACCCCTACCCCGACCCCAGAGCCTACTCCGTCGCCAACGCCAGAACCTACCTCAGGCTTTCTCACCGCAGTTGATTTTTACAAAGATACAAGTGATAAATATTTTGTAAAATTATCGTGGGATAAATATCCTTTTATTGCTACTAATTTTAATCACCTAAGCTCTAAACAGCCCCCGGTACATAATTGGCACGTGATAATTTTTTACCTCAATCACGAGGCTCCGACAACGGGAGATTTATTCTGGATTAGTTACAAACAGAGCGATCTTTATCGGTCATGGGGACTAATTGCCCCCGATGGATTAAAAGTTAAATATCCCAATTGTAAAAGTACCATGACTAAGGGTTCGGCGCTGATACTTCCCGACAAAGAAGGTGATTGTGAAGCTCTATCTGATAATCATCCAAGCCATTCCCATATTTTCAGCGGACTGGCTAGCGGGAGCGTTACGCTTGAGGCATTATCTGAGAATTTTAGTTCAGCTACTCCTGTTGCGGGACAAGATTATATATCCCTTGCTTATTACGCCTTTCAAGCCGGTTATGAACCCAACAACTATGGACTTCGTTTAGTCTCGGTAGATCCGGTTAAGTATTATTTGCGGGAAGATGTTGAGTAGAATTGGGGCCTGGATCACGGAATCAACTTTGACCTGACTGCTATGCGTAAAAATGTTAGAATTAAAGTCTATATAATTTAGAGATGGATAAAAAAGTATTAAAACATTATCTTGAATTTGGCACTTACACTTACCCCGGCCTATATCAGGAAAAATTAAAAAATGACTTGCCCGATAACATTCGGGAAATTGGGTTTCTAGTCCGTAAAAATATTCTTCATCGAACCACTCTTGCTGATGGAAATATCGGTACAAATGCTGACCTAAAATTTGGCGATATGACAAAAGTTCCATGGTGGCGACAATCGGAGGATGATATTTTGGTTACAGCTACTGCCATGCTGGCCGAACTCTACCGGCGAGATGAACGAGGTTTTGTAAATGACCGTGAACCGAAAGACAAGTTAGTTTTAACTTGCCGTTTTCTTGCCGTAATGATGGCGAGTATTTTAAAGTCAAAGGGGATTCCGGCAAGGGTTCGCTCTGGTAACGCGTCATATTTTGATATGGGAGAACTTGGGAATGTCAGCGCCGACCATTGGATAAACCAGTATTGGAATGAAAGTGAAGGCCGTTGGATAACAATTGACGTTGATGGAAGTTTAAGCTTGAAAGACGATTTTGACCCGTACGATATGCCGGAAGGAAAGTTTGATTTTCCTGCTAATGCCTGGCTGGATATTCGTGCCGGAAAGATTGATCCGCAACATTTTTATAATGCCGGAGGCAGTAAGGGTGCTATTGTCGTTCTCTGGTCATTATTTTATGATTTTAACTCTCTTATGAATAATGAAATTATTTATCATCACGGTCCAATTTACGGAAATCCACAAAAGTTCGAGAAGCTTACTTCCGCAGAATTTGAAAAGATTGACCGCCTTGCGCACCTCATGCAAGATCCTGATGGAAACTTTGATGAATTGGTTAAGGTTTGGGAGACTGAGAAAGAATTTAGGATACTTACCGGAGGATTGCTATAGGTTATCAGTGGAGAGAACGGTTACTGAGGGCGAGGGTGATAAGAAGATGGAGTCGGTGGTTAATTAGAGCTTATATGCTGATATAAAATTTATGAAAATATTCGCACTTTATATAAAAGTAAGGCTTGTCAAAAAACCGGAATGGTTTGATGAATTTCTGGAAAAATATTTTGAGCCAGTTGACCTACATGTTACCCTCATACAGCCCCGCTATATTGACGAAAAACAAATTGACGATTTACAATCTAGGGTAATTAAAACTATAAACAATATAAGTATTAGAGAAATTGATAAGAAGATATTTTTTGATAAGTTGATTGTAGACAAAGAGTCTGATGGAAAATATATATTTATGCTTAACGCTAAAGAAAACAATTTTCTTATCGATTTTCAAAAAGAATTAAGGGCGACCCTAGAAGATTGCAATGCTTATTTGGATAATTCTAACAAAGAGTATGAGATTGATTTTAAACCCCACATTACGATTGCAACAGATCTCGATAATAGCAGAAAAGAAGAAGCTGAAAAATACTTTGTTTCTGATTACAAATGCGTGGGACTAATAGAAGAATTGGTTATGCCGATAGTTAAAAATACAAGTATTGAGGAGAGGACGGATGTTAATAATCTAAGGATTTTTAAATTATAGTCCCGCTATAGACTAGTTGTTATGATAGAATAAAAATAGCTTATATTTATGAAAACAGCAGTTATAACAGGATCAAGTAGCGGGATAGGAAAGTCCATTTGCGACCTTATATTGAAGATGGGTTTTAAAGTTTATGGTATTTCAAGGTCTTCTTCAAATTATGATAGTCCCAACTTCGTTTGGATACAGGCCGATCTAGCAGATTATAATTCCTTTAGCCATATTTCGGGTCAGATTACGGAAGATGCTATTGATGTACTTGTTAATAATGCAGGGATTGCATTTGAACAAGATGCTCTTGATTTCAACGAAAAAGACTTCAAAAGATTATTCGATATCAATTTTAAGGCGCCAATTTTATTAGTTAAAGAACTGAAGAAAAAAATAAAACAGGGATTAGTTATTAATATCTCATCTGTATCAGATAGGCTGGTGGGAGAAAAATATGCGCTCTATTGTAGTTCTAAGGCTGCACTAAATACCTATTTTGATGTAGCGGCACTTGAAGAAAAGAATATGAAAATAATCAGTATATTACCAAGTTATATAGACACCCCTTTATTAAGAAAACTGCAGGAGCATAATAAGGATTTTGATTGGAATTTAACCATGAAGCCAGAACAAATTGCTGAATTTGTGGAGAGAATTATAAACGATAATAAAGATTTATCTTCGGGAGCAAAAGTTATTGTTGTTTCCGATTCCCTGAAAGAAGATTTAGAATATAACGAAAATCTTTGGGGGTATAATGTAACAACTAAGGAATTGCTTAAAGTTAAGCAGAATTAATATCCCCATGCCCCAACTCGAAAAATTATCAACTAGGAATTATATTTTTATAAGTATCGGGATTTTGGTTGTTTTTGCCGTGACTTTACATCTGATGGGTCAGATTTGGATTTGTAAGTGCGGATATGTAAAGCTTTGGCACGGGGTGACGTATAGCTCGGAGAACTCACAACATCTGACCGATTGGTACACTTTTTCTCATATAATACATGGGTTTGGGTTCTATTTGTTTGCCTGGTTATTGAGTAAAAAATGGAAGTTATCAGTATGGCAGATGTTTTTGATGGCGCTTTTGGTCGAGGTGAGCTGGGAGTTATTTGAGAATACTGACTTTGTCATTAATCGTTATAGGGAGGTTACCATATCGCTGGACTACTATGGTGATAGTGTAATTAATTCTGTATTTGATGTGTTGGCGATGACTTTTGGTTTTTGGCTGGCTTATCGTTTGCCAGTTTTGATGGTGATAGCGCTAACTGTCGCAATGGAGTTGTGGGTGGGTTATTCTATCCGCGATAATTTAACTTTAAATATAATTATGCTAATTCACCCATCGCAGGCAATTTTAAATTGGCAGTCCGGGGGATAGCAGAATAGTCTCTTAATCTCGTGGTGTTTTGCAAATAAAAAAGGCCGATTGTTCGGCCGTTTAGTTTGGGACAGATGTTTACTATTTAAAATAAGACTGAATTCCTGCCATGGATATATCGATATACATGCTCAGGCAGTACAAGATTAAGATATAGGAGACTATTAATATCAAAAAGGTAGAAGCGCCCAGTATCATTTCTTCAATATTCATTCTTTTTAGATTAACAATGGCATCCAGCTTAGAAAATTCTTTTTTTGAAAATCCGATCAGGGCCTCAGTGTTTTGTCCGAAGACTTTAAGATCTGCGCCATGATTCTCCAAAAAGGTTTTTCTCGAATTCATTATTGCTAGGGCGTGTCTGCTATGTTTTACATAATTCCATTCAGAATAAAGAATATAGCCGATTAGTAGCAGGATAGGCGTAGATAGGTAGCCGGAGAGGAATGCAAAAATAATAAAAATAAACCCGAAGATATAAAAGGCATCTCCTAGTAATTGATTTATTGAGTATAGGATTGATTTTATAACCCGTCCGCCATCAAGAATTGGTATTGGTAGGGCCAGGTTAAATAGGTTAATAATACAGGCTATGCCAACCGAAGCCAGAAAGATATCTTTAGGATATATCAAGTATAGCGTCCAGAACAGAGCGACGGATAAAAGTCCGAAAACAGGTCCGGCCAAAGCTATTCTCAGTTCTGCCCCATAGCTGGGCCAATATTCTTTTGTCCGCGCCACCGCTCCAAAGGGCGGTATAAACACCATATCTTTATTTTTTATTCCCTCTTTACCCATCCAGTAAAAGTGGCCATATTCATGAATGAAGATGGCGACTATAAGCACAATGGTGAACTTCAGGTTAAAAAGGAATGTCCAGATTATTACGGAGAGTGCAATGCTTGCTAACAGAAGCATAATAGGCAATTCCTTGTTGTGAAAGAAACCGGACATATACTAGCACTCCTAATCTGTTAACACAATCCTAGGGTCGTTGTGCGATTGTGGTTTTTGATAGATCTAGAGGAGGACTTCGATCTCTTTCACCATTTTGTCTTCTGAGAATTTAAAGAGAACGGTCTGATGGGCCTGGATCGCAAGCTCCTTTTTTAGGTAATCGCTGTTGATTATCTCCGTGATGGCCTTAGCGATTTGTTCGGGCTTGTTTGGTTCGACAATGATGCCATTTTGACGGTCCTTGATTATTTCTGGTACTGCGCCTACTCGAGTTGCTATCACTGGTAAACGGGCCGTCATGGCCTCGATAAGCGCCCAAGGGAAGCCTTCTTTGACGGATGGGAGTACAAAGATATCAAAAGCCTGTAAGTACGCCTT
>JACOZW010000049.1 GCA_016181145.1 Candidatus Yanofskyibacteriota bacterium | reverse complement strand
CTGTAATAGATAGTTATTTAAAAACGGCTCATGTATACATGAGCCGTTTTACGGTTATTCTTGAAGTATAAATAGATCTTGAAAATTAACATAGGAAACCGTAAATAAATAAACATTTTCGCGATAAGCTCCAGTATTCGCGTAGCGTCGCTCCGTTCCTTTTCTTAAGCAGAGGCTGTTTGGAGTATTCTCGCAAAACTTCGTTTTCTGTAAACTTATCGTTATTAACAAAACCCTGTTCTCATAGAACAGGGTTTTGTTTTATCTTATCAGTTAACTACGGAACTAAGAGAAAGAGTCTTAATATATTGGCCATACCGCTACTCTCATAAAACCTTGCAAACAGTCCGTTCGCCTGGCATATTTTACCATTCCAGGTCCTACCTAAATTCTGACAGTGGGCAACCATATAAGGACTGGGCAAGCCCGAGACGGGTGAAGCTGGCGGTGGCGTCGGGAACACGCAGGTAGAACCATCCCAGGAACCACCGGAGCTGGAACATGCAGCAGAAGGATCGGTAGTGGGAACGGGCGTGGGAACGGGCGTGGCATTGGGCACACAGGTACTGCCATCCCAATACTGATCGGACGAACATGATGGCGGAGGAGTATATGCTGTTGTCGGGTACGGAGTATATGTGGTGGTCGTCGTTGAATTATCTACGCAAGCCGATCCACTCCAATATTGCGTAGAAGAGCAGGTAGATTTACAGGTGCTTGTAGCAGAATCCCAATAGTAGCCGGAGCCACAAGAGGTTGCAGTAGAACTCGGATATGAACTATAGCTCGGATACGGCGAGTAAGTCGCACCTCCAGAATAACACCCTGGCGTAGTTGATGTATCCCCTTCCTTAGCTGACTTACTCATTGGTCCATCACAGAAAACTGATCTGCCCGACGAGTCTGTATACATTTGGTGGCAACCGGTGCCGAGAAGACTGATCAGGGATTGAGAGCAAGAACTGCTGGTTGATGGTGAGTAACTTGGATAAGGCGTGTAAGTCGGTTGAGCCGGACATGTGATTTGACTGGTACCGCCGGCATTGTAACAAATACCGCCATAATTCTCTTGATCATTAATACAAAACCCTCCCGATTCACCATGGTAATGATAACCCGAAGGACAACTGCCTGAAGGGTAAGGACTATAACTCGGATATGGCGAGTAAGTCGCGCCTCCGTAAGAACAACCTGGCGTAGTCGCTGTATCCCCTTCCTTAGCTGATTTGGTCATCGGACCATCGCAGAAAATAAACCTGCCCGACGAATCTGTATACATCTGGTGGCAACCGGTACCAAGAAGACCGATCAGGGATTGAGAACAAGAACTGTAACTGTTAGTCGGTGAGTAACTTGGATAAGGCGAATAGGTCGTAGTCGAAACAGTACTAGAACAAACAGGGATGCCAAATTCCTGCCAATTACTCTGATCGCCGCCACCCGGCTTCCAGCCATCGAAATATTTACCGAGACAATCATTATAGACACTATTAATATAGTTAGTGTATTCACTATCTGTCCTGTTGAGAACAGATGAGGATTTGGTATTACTATCCTTAAATCTCCATGTCTTATTTATCCAATTGGTTGAACCGGGCGAATAGCTCGGATAAGGACCAGTTGGATACGGTGAATAGATCGGAGACGGATAAGGTGAATAAGTCTGGCCAGAACAATCTCTGGGACATGAGCTGGGCGTCTCGCTGGAATCGCAAAATCCATTATCATTACAACCCTGGAAACCGCCCTCGCACCAGCTGGGCGCACCCAGAGAAAGGCCATCTAAACTGACGACTGCGCCGGAAGGATCACCCTGACGACAATTGTAATAATCAGCTTCGCACCAAACAGTATAGCCGGGAGCTCGTCCATTTATGGTCGCATTGGGATAAAAACACTTCTTCAAAGATACCGGCTGTGACGGCGGAGGTGGATAGTTAGGAGAAACAACCGGTGGCGGTGAATAAGTCTGTGGAGGTTGGCACTCTCGGCCATTCCAGTACTGACCCGGCGGACATGAGGGAATTGAAATTGGGGGACCGACCGGAGTAAATGACGGTAAAGGAATACCCGTGCGTGACTCGCAAGCTGTCTTCGCTTTTACAAAATCACCAGACTGAATAGCGGCAAAGCATTCCGGTGACGGCCCGACCGGACCCTGTCCGGGGTATTGTGGTGGATAGGGCGGATAATATGGTATTGTTCCCGGCGGAGGACTAAATCCGGGACCTGGCTGGTTAAAACCGGGGACCTGTCCTGGCGGTTGAAAGCTGGGATAAGGACCCTGTCCGGGATATTGTGGATACCTATTGTCTGGAGGATAGTATCTATATTCATTTGAAGTAACATCGGAAGATCTTTGTATGCCCTGATTGTATTCCTGAAACTTCTGAATAGCTTCCTCGCCCCTGAAACCAGAAATGCCCTGTTTTGCTCCAAAAGAAATACACTCAGCACCATTCACAGGATTAGAACAATAATTAAAACATTCGGTCTCAGATTTACAGCCGCCAGGACCACCTTGCTGGTTAAAAACCTCCTGAAATTGCTCTCTTTTTTGGTTAAAGTTATCTCCTTCAGATATATGTTTTCTAATGTCTTCGATAATAAACTTTGCCTCTTGAGATTGATTAGCCAAACCAAGACTTTCGATTTTAGCCAAAGCCCTTCTTGAGCCTTCGAAACATCTTGTGCCGATAGTCTGATCCGCTGCTCCTCGCTCACATTGTTGCGGATCAAAGCCAATTTCTGTTCTCATTATCTGGAATATCTGATTGCCGGCATCAAATCTTTCCTTCTCCTCTTCAGGAATAAACTCACGGCAGGATTCAGGAGCGGTAATACATTGCTCAAACTTAACATCAGCTCCTTTCTGGCTGAATGTTTCCATTACCCTTAATCCCTTCGTCACACTTTCTTGGGAGGCAAAGCCGTTTTTAACTGCAAACTCACCGCAAGCCCTAGCAACGTTAAGGTCTTGGTCTGAAAATGCCTGGTCGCAAGCATTTCTAATCTGGCCTTCGCCAACTAACTCTTTACCGTTAGGTAAAGTGAGAATAAATTTTTTTGAATAGTAATCTTTTACCTGTCCAACCTGCTGATGAGCAGCTTCAAGCTGTTTCACTCCCTCCTGTCCGAATATTTCGGATGCAATCTGGGAACAGACTGCTGGAATAGCAGTTCCTTCTACCGGATTTAAACAAAACTTACCGCAACCATCAAGAGTCCCGTCACCGCACTGATATTTACCAGCTCCAAGTGCCTCTCTTAATTTAAGGGTGGCGGAATCTTCAAACTGTGCAGCAAGAACCCGCTTCTCTTCGGGAATGTATTTTTGAACTCTGGTATCTTTGGCCAATCGAGCACATTTTCTTAAAAGTTCAATTGGGGCTGTATCGGGATCCATCGATTCACAGTCGCGAAAACTAATCCCGACTTCTTTAGCCGCCTGAACTACAGAATTTTTCTCCCCTATAATAGCAGAGGTTAGTTTGAAATCAGTAGCTAGCGTGGGATTGTTAACCCGAACCTTCTCAGCTAGCTGATTAGCTACCTTTATTAGACATTCATCATCCTGACAAGCTTTTATATCTGTCAAAACCTGCCCTTTTACTTCATTCAGAAAAGCGTCTACCTTAGTCACCTCATCCTCTGTATAAAGATTGTGCTTCTTGCCTATATCGGCGCAAACATCAAGGTATTGCTCCTGATTGCATAACTCTAAAGCCTGATCCTGCGATGCTATATCCTTACCGGTAATAGACTTAAGATCTTCAATAGCAGCCTGAATCTGAGATTCTTCGGCAGCCTTAGCCGAGATTAGAAACAAAAAAGCCGATGCTAAAAAAACACCGACTATGATAAAGAGTATGGTCCGTTGATTTTTATAGGAATATGTTAAGTTCATTGTTAGTTAAAAGGATTAAGTACTTTCTTGGCTGTTTCAAATGGGTTAGACTCTACGCCCTCAAGAGGATTAGCCGCCTTAAACGGATTGGCCGCCGTGGCAGCATCTTCAGCCGCTTTTTGACCGGCCAGCTCCTGGGTTTTTTTGACCTCGGCCTGAGATCGCGAGTAGCCCATCTGGTCACCCGCCCAATATCCTAAAACTCCGACCACAACAACAGTTGCCACTAACAACAACTTTTTACTATTCAAATTAATGCACGCGGAAAAAAACCTAACAATGATACTGTCATTTGCTAGGCCAAATTTTACTGCGTATTAGTAATTTTATAAATTAACTTATACTTTTTATTATAAACCATCCTAGCAATTGTGGGAAAAATCACTTGTCCACAGTCAACGCGGTCTATGCTTATATTTAGCCTGACAAAATACAGGATCGTCAAATCCAGGGATGGATATCCCTAACCGCTAAAACCAGATATTTATTGAGAGTTATATCTTTAAAAATCTCCTGATGGCTACGAAGCTCGAAACAGCCCCAAGTAGCATGCCCACGGAAAAGACCAGCAGAACATATTGCAGGGCATTGGCGGTGAAGTATCCCAAGAGGCTGACATTGGGCATTAACACCTCAACTTTAGGCGAAGAGAGATAAACAACCGGGTAAAAAATAACAATTGATATAATAGCGGCAAACGCTCCGTACAGACCGCCCTCCACCAAATACGGAGCTTTTATGTGCCAGTTGGAACCTCCGACAAGGCGCATTATCTCAATCTCCTGTTTCTGATTAAAAATAGTCAGTCTGATAGTATTGAAAGTTACCAGCACGGCAACCATAGCCAATGCCACAGTAAGCGCGAAACCCCAGTTTTGAAGACCGCCGGATATCCGCTGAACCCTATCAATAACTTGTTCATTCTCGTAAAAATTGATTTTGTCTATCAGGCTTCGAAACTTGTTGGCCTCAAGATACGAGACAATCGAAGCATATTTGGAAGGATCTGTCGCTTCTATATTTAAAGAGGCCTGAAGAGGATTCGTATCAAGCTCAGCCAGCGATTCCTGTATCAACACATCGCCGGAATGCTTGGATTTAAATTCCTCAAGCGCATCTTCCCTCGAAATATACTCAACACCCCTGACATCGCTCAGGCCCTGAACGGCTTCCTTTATCGCTGTTATCTCTTCATCAGATGCCTCTGTCTTGAAATAAGCGGTTACATCAACTTTTTCCTGAAGCGAAGCAACTATCTTCACTGATAAAAAATTAAGAGCCATTAAAGCTGAGAATAAGAGTAACACCAACACCATTACTCCGGTTGTACCCAAGCTCAAATAACTATTCCTCTTAAAATTAGTCCAACCGGCGTTAAAAATTCTTTCAAAAGATTTTTTCATTAATTTAAAATTTTTAGATAATATACTTTCCTTCCTCTACCTGATCCCTCACGATCTTGCCCTTTTCCATATTTATAACCCTCCGCCCCACGGCATTAACGACTTCGCGGTTATGCGTAGCCAGAATAACAGTCGTTCCCAACTCATTTATCTTTAACAATAACTTTACCACATCATAACTGTTTACCATATCCAGATTTCCGGTCGGCTCATCGGCCAGAAGTATTTTGGGTCGGTGGATCAGAGAACGCGCAATAGCCAGACGCTGTTTCTCTCCTCCGGACATTTGATGGGGAAAGCTCTGCATTTTTTCGGTTAAGCCCACAATACCCAACACCTTTGGGACATCGCAGTCTATTTCTTCCTGTGAAGCTCCGCAAACCTCCATGGCAAAAGCAACATTTTCAAAAGAATTTTTATTTGAAAGAAGTTTAAAATCCTGAAAAATAGTTCCGATCTTCCTTCTCAGAAGAGGAATCTCACTACTGGAAAGGTCGGCCAGATTGACCCCGTCAACCCAAATCTGTCCATCGCTCGGCGAAAGCTCACGAGTTAATAAACGAAGAAGAGTTGATTTACCGGCCCCAGACGGACCAACTAATGAGATAAATTCACCGTCTTTAACCGCCAAATCAATTCCTCCTAGAGCCATAAAATTATCATCGTAGATTGTATAAACGTTTTTGTATTCGATCAATTACTTGATTACGGATTTCGGATTACGGATTTAATTCGTAATTCGTAATTCGTAATTTTTAATTCTTAGGAATAAACTTATCCAGCTCCCCCTCCAGCACTCGATCCGGCTGGGAAGATTTTACCCCAGTACGATGATCCTTAACCATCTGATACGGGTGCAGAACATAAGATCTTATCTGGCTTCCCCACTCTATTGAACCTGACTTCATCTCGGGTTTTAAATCGGATAGTTCCTTTATCTGCGCCTCCTCCATTTTTTTGGCCAGACGAGAAACTAATAACTGCACGGCCTTTTCCTTGTTCTGAGCTTGTGAACGCTCCGACTGAACAGCTACAGCCATCCCGCTGGGTATGTGAGTTATCCGAACTGCCGTTTCCAGTTTATTAACATTCTGGCCACCCGGCCCGGACGAGCGATAAGTCTCTATTCTTAAATCCTTCGCATCTATCTTAAAACCCTTGCTGATAATCTCTGGCATTATCTCAACCAGCGCAAAAGATGTATGCCTCAGTCCTTTTGCAGAAAAAGGCGACATTCTCACAAGACGATGGACGCCAGACTCTCCTTTCATAATATCATAAATTCCCTTTCCGTTAATCTCCGCAACTGCATTCTTTATCCCCTTTTGCTCACCGAACGACTGATGCAGAATTTTAAAATCCCAGCTTTTTTTCTGAGAATAACGCTGATACATCCTTAAAAGCATCGACGCCCAGTCTTGGGCATCAACTCCGCCAGCCCCAGAATAAATGTATAATAATGCCTTGTTTTTCTCATGATCAA
This sequence comes from Candidatus Yanofskyibacteriota bacterium, assembly GCA_016181145.1. Lineage (GTDB taxonomy): Bacteria > Patescibacteriota > Minisyncoccia > 2-02-FULL-40-12 > GWA2-44-9 > 2-01-FULL-39-28. Next base: position 249 of record JACOZW010000049.1, on the reverse strand, counting down.
ACACACTATCATTGTAATCTAAATTACCTAACTCTTCAAGAAATTGACTAAGTATCCATAATAATCTACAATATTGCCAATCATTTGATCCTTGAAAAAGAGACGTGGATAAACAATCAAAACCCGTAAACCGCTTTTTTATCTTTCTATTACTATTCAGCTTAACATTTGGGATATATCAGACCCGCCAGACATCTTCATCGAAAGAAAGAATGACCGATATCATAAATTATGGACAATTAGTATCGG
>JACOZW010000048.1 GCA_016181145.1 Candidatus Yanofskyibacteriota bacterium | reverse complement strand
TGCGAACGCCGGCGACGAGAACACCCGAGCTCCACCTGTCGCCGGCCCAACTCAGACCGAGCTCGCGAACATCGGCAGCGCTCCAGAGATAGACCACGTCCGGGCCGCCACCCACGACCACGGGCTCGTGTGGGAACATGATCGGCTGTTCCCGCTGTTTCTCAGGATGCTGTTCTCCGAAAAGCAAGCCATCCTCATAGACTGGCTGTTCGAGGCCGAGCTTGACGAGAACGGCAAGAGCGTCGGAGAACGTGTAGATGGAGCCGGGTGCAAACCCGTGCTGGGTCATGTCGACCAGCTCGACAGTTCTCTTCCCTTGGCGACGGCGCCACGGGAACAACTGGCTGTTGATGTTTGGATTTGACCATTTGTAGTCGCCCGCCACGACCACCTTCTCGGTCGTGCGGTTGCCACCACCGACGTTCAGCCGAAACAAGTTCGACATCGCCTTACCGGCAGCGACCCACCCATCGACGAATTGGTTCGTCAGTTCTCGAAGTTTTTCATCCGAAACGACAGCGAACACATCCGCGCCGTGTTTTCTGATCGCCGTCATAATCGTGACAACGATTAGCTCGATCAGTCCGAGCGCCCTTCCTAGCGACTTTGCGTCCATCTTCTCTTCCCCTTACTCGGTTAGCCCCTAAGTCTAGACAAAATTGTCAGACCCCCAGGCTTACCAGTCCGCTTGATTGCGGTGATTTGGACATAATATGTCCAAATCACCGCAATCAATACTTACAAGTAGCTATAAAAGTACTATCCTAGTCCACCCATAATTATACACCTTTTTCATTAAAAAGTCAATCTAACGTAAAAACCGCCATTTCTAACGGTTTTACTCAAATAAACAACCCCCGTAATACATCATTTTAACAATTCTTCTTTCACTAATCTACTGACCAACTGCCCGTCTGCCCTGCCTTTTATCTTGGCCATTACCACGCCAATAACTTTCCCCATATCTTTGACACCAACGGCACCAGTACTAGCAACGGCTTTTTTAACTTCTTCCCTAACAGCATCTTCTGACATCTGTTCGGGCATGTATTCCATCAGAATATTAAGTTCATCCCCTTCTTTTGCGACTAATTCAGGCCGTCCGCCTTTTTCATACAGATCCATTGCTTCTTTGCGTTTTTTGATTTCGGAAGATAACACCTCAACAATCTCTTCATCGTTAAGCTTACTTAACTCTTCCAGCTTTATCGGATCGGATTCAGTTTTACTAAGCCTACCTCTTTTATCCAGCTCACGACCCTTAACAGCACTCAATACCGAACCCAAAACCATCCTCTTCACGGCATTACCAGCCTTGAGAGCTTCTTTCACGTCAGATTGTAATTTTTCTTTTATCAATGAAGTGATTCAGGATTCAGGATTCGTGATTTACGAATGTTCTTAAATCGTAAATCTTACATCGTGAATCAGCTTATAGGTCTAGCTCTTGTTTAAGCTTGCGCTTCTCCTCTTCAAAAGTTTCTTCATCATATTTACCGAGCTTCTGCAGTTTTTTTCTCAATGCGCTTAAGTGCATTCCCATAATTGCGGCGTTCTTTTCTTTTCGTTCAGTCGGCTTCTTCACCCTGAACTGTGATTTTTTTGCCTTAACCAAAACCCCGCTTACTTGAACAAAGCGGTTAAACCGTCTCAACATACTGCCTATACTTTCATTTGGTTTTCTTTTTACTTCAACCATTAAAGACCTCCTTTCTCTCATCGAGGGACCCATTCAGGGTCGCCCGCGAGGGGCCCCATTGTTCTTCCTCCCCGTCTTACTGCTACTCGAGAAGTTACAATGGGGACACGCGTCGGCGACCAATGGGTCGATGTGCGGTAATTATCAATTACCAATTTACAATTTCCAATAAACTCTCGATGTTTGAAAATTGAAAATTGAAAATTTATCCTACTATTTTGGGCCCCAACTTTTTACCACCCAGTAAATGTATGTGTAGATGCGGAACCAACTTACCACCATACTCACCTTCATTTAATATCAAGCGATAACCTTTTTCGGCTATTCCGACATCATGGGCAACTTTATGAGCAATTACTAAAGCCTTGCCCAGCAAACCGTTATTATTACCCTCCATAAAATCCTCCAGCGATGTAAAATGTTTTGCTGGGATTATTAGTAAATGAACGGGAGCTTGGGGATTAATATCATGAATCACCCAAAAATCATCATCTTTATATACTGTTTCTGATTTTATCTCGCCGTGTATAATTTTACAAAAAACATCGTCGATCAAAGATTCAGGATTCAGGATTCAGGATTTACGAATATTTTTAAATCGTAAATCTTAAATCGTAAATCTATTTTTTAAGTCTTTTCTTAATATCTTCAACTACCTTATTAAGCAGGATTGTTTCTTGAATGCCGGTCTCCATCTCCCTGACAATAATCGTATCCTCCAACGCTTCTTTCTGGCCGAATATCAATGTATACTTAACTCCCAATCGATTAGCTATTCTTAACTGTGATTTAATACTATCCCGGCCGAGAGAAGACTTAACTTCAACTCCGGCTTTCCTAAGATTTTCAAAAAGAGTAAGGCTTTTTTTCTTAGCGGCATCTCCCAACTGAACTAGAAAAACTTTAGGTTTAATTCCTATTTCAGGAATAGAAGCATTTTTCTCTTTCAGTGCGAGGATAACCCTCTCAATACCCATAGACCATCCTGCGGCAGGGGTTTTTGAACCGCCCATAAAATCTATCAAACGGTCATACCGACCACCGCCGATAATCGTAGACTGGGTTCCGGTATTTTCTTCGGGCAAGAATTCAAAAACCGTCCTCGTATAGTAGTCCAAACCACGAACAAGGCGGGGGTTCAAAATATAAGGTATTTTAGCTTCGTCTAAAATTTCTAAAACCCTCCTGAAGTGATTCTTACAATCCTCGTCAAGAAAATCCACAATCGGCGGAGCATCCTTGTTTATCTCCTTACACCCCTCTTCTTTACAATCAAGCATTCGAAGAACATTTTTCTTGTATCTTACTTTGCATTGAGCGCATACTTTCTTTAACTTATTTTTATAGAAATCCCTGAGATTCCTGAGATAAGCCGGCCGACAGCTTGAATCTCCCATACTGTTAATATAGACATTGTAATTATCGAGGCCCAGACTGTTTAATAATTTATAGGCAAGAAAAATCAGCTCGGCATCTATAATCTCAGAGGCATCACCTATCGTCTCAACTCCGAACTGATGAAATTGCCTGTATCTTCCCTGCTGGGGCTGATCATGGCGGAACATCGGTCCGTGATAATAAAGCTTAGCCGGATGCGGACGCACATTCATCCCATTTTCAAGATATGCCCTGACAACAGAAGCAGTAGCCTCCGGCCTCAACGCCAGATCGTCTCCGCCCCTGGTCTTAAAACTATATATTTCTTTTTCTACAATATCAGAACCCTCTCCGGCCGATCTTATAAAAAGTTCGGTAGACTCCACAATCGGCGTATCAATTTTCTCAAAACTATAATCCTCAACCAAAGACTCAGACTTTTTAAGAATGTGCCGCCAATATTTTTGCTCTTCAGGCAAAATATCGTGCATCCCCTTTGGTGCTTGTGTTTGTTTTGATTTAGCCATAACTAATAAGTTACACTCTTTATTTTTGTTATATTATTAAACGGCCAAAGCCTCAAAAAAGCTCTTCCCGTTATTAAAGATTTATCAACCGGGCCCCAACTCCTTGAATCAGAACTGTGCGTCCGATTATCTCCCAGAACATAGTACTCATTCTCACCCAGCTTAGTCTGAAAATTTCCTAAAGTTTCCTGGGAAGAAGCTAAATAATCCTCTTCGACCACGAGTCCTTTTGGAAAATCGCTATTATATACCCTGACTATATTATTCCTGATCTCTACGGTTTCGCCGGGCAGACCGATAATCCGCTTAATAAAAAACTGGGATGGATTTTCCGGATAGCGAAAGACGACAACATCTCCCCTGCTAGGCTTCTCCAGGCGATAACTAATCTCATCGATCAAAAGATAGTCGCCATCATGGAAATTTTCTTCCATGGAGGCACCTTTTACAAAAAACGGCTGAACCAGATAATACCTGATTGGGATGATTATGGCAAGCGAGATTATTATAATCTTTGCGGTTTCCCAAATAAAAGCCAAAACCTCAGAGTTTTTGCTATTATTTTCTTCATTATTATCCGGATCGTTATTGGTATGATAATTCTGATTCGGATTGGCGTTTATCTGATCTAGGATGTCTTGTTCGCTTGGCATCCAGGTATGATAGCATGATTTTTTTGCTATTTCAATTTTTTAAAAAAGCCTATAATATGGAGGTTATGGCTATTAAATTAATTATCGGCATCGGCAACCCCGACGAGCAGTATAGAGATACCCGGCATAATGTCGGATTTATGATGTTGGATTATATTGCCAAAAAATCCGATTCCTCAAACTGGGAATTTAATAAAAAGCTAAATGCTGAAGTGGTAAAATGTAAGTTAGAGAAGGGCTCGGTCGTATTGGCTAAGGCCCATACTTATGTAAATAAAACAGGCGAGGCAGCAGTTAAGCTCAAAAATTTCTATAAAGTTAAGTCCGAGCAGATATTGGTTATTCAGGATGACCTAGATATTCCTTTTGAGAATACTAAAGTCTCATTTGATAAAAATTCCGGAGGACATAAAGGCATAGAATCAATAATGAAAGCTCTCAAGACAAAAAAGTTCTATCGCCTTCGGATCGGCCTCGCCAAACCGGCCCTGCAAAAAGCCCGCCAGCAAACAGACAAAAGACGCGACGAGTTCGTCATGAAATTCGTTCTCTCTAAATTCTCCCCTTCCGAACAGGACGAACTTAAAAAGATTTTTAAGGAAGGCTACGAGAAATTACTTCAGATAAATTAAGCTCTCACCGATTGCCTTAGAATAAATCAAAGACCCGCATATGCGGGTCTTTGATTTAAATTTGAAATGGAGCCAGCTGAGCTGGCTGGAGTGGGTGGGCGGAACTTCCATCCGCCAGTCCAGGATTTGCTGTCCTGTGCCTCGTATTTTTCAGCCACACCCACAACGCAACTATACTAAGAATCCGGCTATAAGTAAAGCAACAATATTAGCAACCTTAATCATCGGATTGATGGCCGGGCCAGCAGTATCTTTATAAGGATCGCCTACCGTATCTCCGGTAACTGCGGCTTTATGCGCATCGGAACCTTTCCCACCATAATTACCCTCTTCAATATATTTCTTTGCATTATCCCAAGCCGCTCCGCCCGAAGTCATAGAAATAGCAACGAATAATCCAGTGATAATAACTCCGACTAATAAACCTCCCAATGCCTCAGGACCAAGGAGGAAACCAATTGCTATTGGAAAAGCTATCGGAATAAGTGCTGGCAAAATCATTTCTCTGATTGCCGATTTTGTAACAATATCAACCGCCTTCCCATAGTCAGGTTTTTCTGTGCCCTGCATAATACCGGGCATCTCCTTAAACTGCCTTCTAACCTCATCAACAATAGCCGAACCTGCTTTTCCGACTGCCTCCATCGCTAATGAACCGAAAAGATATGGCATCATACCTCCGACAAAAAGCCCTATGACAACCCTAACATCAGCAAGCTCAAAGAAAAGATTCACGCCTAATGCGGCAAACTCCTGAGTATAGACATTGAACAAGACTAAAGCCGCAAGACCAGCCGAGGCAATGGCATATCCTTTAGTAACTGCTTTGGTTGTATTTCCAACCGCATCGAGAGCATCAGTCACATCGCGTACATCCTGAGACAAGCCAGACATCTCAGCAATACCTCCAGCATTATCAGTAATCGGTCCGAATGCATCTATAGCTACAACAATGCCAGCTAAAGAAAGCATGCTCATTGTCGCCAAAGCAACGCCGTATAATCCCATAAAGAAATAGGCAAAATAAATACCGGCTCCTATTACAATAATCGGAAGCGCAGTAGACTGCATTGAAACCGCCAGTCCGGTAATAATATTCGTACCATGTCCTGTAGTTGAAGCTTTAGCAATCGACTTAACTGGTCTGAACTTTTTAGAAGTATAATAATCGGTTATCAAAACCATCAATCCGGTAACTCCGACACCTATCATAAGCGCCCAAAAAACATCCATCTTATCAACGATTCCACCCGAGAGTTCTTTGAGATTGTTAATGTAGGGAAGTTTTCCGATCATCCAGTAGAAAATTCCAGCCAAAACAACTGCAGTAACACCAAGCCCTTTATATAATGCTCCCATAATAGAACCTGTCAGCCTGACAAAAAGAGAACCGACTATTGAAGCAACTACTGCCGCTGAACCTATTAGAAGAGGAATCTCGGTATAGCCCGACTCAGAAGGGATAAGAAGATTTCCCAAAAGCATCACCGAAATTACTGAAACAACATAAGTTTCAAATAAATCAGCTGCCATACCGGCATCATCCCCTACATTATCGCCGACAAGATCAGCAATCACCGCAGGATTGCGCGGATCATCTTCAGGAATACCGGCCTCAACCTTTCCAACTAAATCAGCACCTACATCTGCACCCTTAGTAAATATACCGCCACCCAATCTGGCAAAAACCGATATAAGAGATGACCCGAAACCAAGACCGACCAAGGCTTTAACGTCTTTAGTGAACCAATAAAAAAGCCCTACCGAAAGAAGAGCTAATCCGACAACAAAAAATCCAGTAACTGCCCCACCTTTAAAAGCTAACCCAAATGCCTTAGCTAAGCCGTTCTTGGCTTCTTCTGCTACCCGAACATTAGCTCGCACCGCCACCATCATACCTACATAGCCAGCCAGAGCTGAAGCGACAGCACCAATTACAAATCCAAGGGCCGTCAATTGACCAAGCCAAAACCATAATAATACGGTGGCAACTACGCCCACTCCAAGAACTGTCGTATTCTGACGTTTTAAATAAGCCTCCGCCCCCTCTTGTATCGCCTTTTGTATTGACTGCATCTTCTCATCGCCGGTTGGTTTCTTAAGAATTTGCCAGATTAAAAAAGCTCCATAAATTAGTGAAGCAACTGCCCCCGCCAAAGTAAACCATAGAGTATTCATCCCGTTAGAAGTAGCCTCGCCGAGGTCCTCCGAACTCGCGACCTTGTCGCGAGCGAGACTTCTAACGAGACTAGTTATAGGTTACACAAAGTAAAAAATCAAACTTCAGAATAACCTATTTCAAATATAAATTCAATCCACAAGCACCTGCCCCATAAATCAATGCTAATAACAACCCTGTCTATATTGGCCTATCTCTTTACCGGCTATACCATTGGGAAGATTGCCAATAGCGAGTATCTTGATAATACACCTACCGAAAAATTAGGTCTGCCCAGGAGATTCAAACGCCTTCTTCTGTTTCCATTTTCTTATCATGACTGGCACAGAAGGGAATCTTCCACAGAGGAATCCCCATCGCTTCGAGGGTTATTTAACGACTCTAGAAGAAGCACCGAAGAAGAAGAAAGGGAACGCTATTGTCGTATTACAACGTTTTTTTGGCCAGTTAAGCTTTTGGGCATCGCACTTGGGATAATTGAAATTGTATATTTTAGCACTACGAAAACTATAGGTAGCCTATTCCTTATACCAAGCCAAAGTGCCAAATATTTGGGCGCCGGAGTAAAAAGTCTGGAAATAGCCACAAGAAAACTTCTCCCCGCTTCTTCCGACCTGTCTTCTTCTGTAACTGATATTTGGTCATGTTTTAAAGATGTGGAAGTACAAATAGATTCATTGCATAAACAAAAAGAAAATCTGGAAGGAAGTATCCGTAAGCTAAGTGAAAACTTAAAGGCTTGGCAGTTCATGCTATCCAAATCAAAACCAGAAGATCGAGACCATACTCAAATAGTAGAGATTACTGAGGCCATTGCTAAAGAAATGGATCAGCACAGAAAGAAAATTAATGATTTACTAGAGACTACTAATACCTTATTGGGTAGAAAACGACAGCTTGAAGACTATGCTACAAAGCTAACCCAATGCAAGGAAACAATGAATCTTGGTATACTCATTACCAGTGCTTCCGGTGAAGGACTAATAAAAGACGACGCTATAGCCGTCTTGGCGAGATCTACAGTATCCTCAGCCCAGTCATGTATAACCGAATGCAGAGCGTTACTAGAAAAAATATAATCCGGAATTTATTCCGGATTTTTTTGTTCGAGTGTTTTTTGGTCTTTTTCCTTGTCCCCTATCTCAACTATCTTACCGACCCGATCGACTAAAAGAGTAAGTCTTTTACCGGCCGATTCGTAACTAGAGTTTGCACTTGATAGATGTTTGCCCAAAAGCTGAAAATCATCTCCCAGCTTTTGGCCATCGGAGATTATCCGCTCAAGTCGTTTCATGATATCCTGAGTCTGTTTATTAAATTCAACGTTCTTGTACCAATGAGCGATAGCGGCTGTCGTCAGATAAAAAGTACTGGGTGAAACAAGAGCTACTTTTTTAGAGCGCGCATAAGAAGGTATATCAACACCTTCAAGATGATTTACTATTTCATAATAGACTGCCTCAGCCG
>JACOZW010000021.1 GCA_016181145.1 Candidatus Yanofskyibacteriota bacterium | reverse complement strand
TCAAATTCGAGGCAGTTATTTTCAAAGTCGCTCTGGCTCTTTTTTGTGTTTATTCTAATAAAATAGCTTGTAGCAGATACCGGATAAGGCAAGTTTTGATGAGCCAGTAGCCATGAATATAATTCAACCTGTCTTTTATTGTGGTCCCAAAAATAGGATTCAGTTATGGGTTTATTGGTGTGAGTCGCTTTAACGTCGACCACCGATAGAGAACCATCAACCAGCCAAATATCATCCGGAGCTCCAAAAACAATGAAGTTAGTTTCCGGATGAAGATATTCGAGACCCGTGCTACTATAAACATTTAGCCAATGTTTCATGTCCGGATGATCGAGGGGGATGGCGGTAATTCCGAATCTTATGGCCCTTGGATCCGGTCTCTGAAACCTTCGATTCAGATCTGAATCTTTTTTGAGCAGGGCATCGATTCGTATATTCAACACAAAAGGAGGTCCGTCCGGAATCCTGATTCCGTGTCTCTGGTTTAGATAAAAACAGAGCGGGCACTTGAGAAACAGATCCAATTTAGTTCTGCTTAACGTGAATGGCTCTTTTGATTTGGGATCAAAAAGAGTAGATTTTCTTTTGTGTGCCATGCTTATTCCTCTAGCAGAGCTAAGAAGTCTTTTCCGCTGATGGTTTCTATTCCCAGCCTTTTCGCTTTTTCTAATTTAGAGCCAGGATTGTCTCCGACAACAAGTAGGTCTGTATTTTTAGAAACAGTTTTTGAAACTTTTCCACCGGATTCACGAACTTTCTCCTCCGCCTCCAGGCGGGTAATATGGGGGAGATAACCAGTGATGACGACGACCTTACCTTCCATTGATCTTGATTTATTCTCTTCCCAGACAAGGTTGCCCTTCAAGTGTTTCATACCACCACGACCATCAAAATGATAACCCCAAAATGAGCCGGCATTATCGCCCTCAAGGCTTCCAAAACGAATATCGCCCTTGACATTATATGCTTTTAGTATTCTGATGGCTTCAGTATTATCACGCAGATAGTCCATGTATTCCATATGATATGGGTTGAAATTGAGAAGTCCATCTTCGGTTACATCATCAACTTTATTCCAAAACTCTCCCTCATAATCTTGAGCTAGGTTAAATAGATCGTGCCCGCATTCATTGGGAATATAAACGGTATTGACCAAGCAATGGATAGTCCACATTTTTAGCCTCGCCTCTTCTTGTTAAGATTACTGTCGCACATTCTGACATTTTATATGATATGAGTCAAGCAGATTCAAACATAAAGACCGAGCTTAGCTCGGTCTTGTTAGTTTAGAAATAGATGGTGTCGGAGTCCCAATAGGGTCTTGCATGACCGTCGGGATAGAAAATGATATTTCTTAATTCTTCTGCATCTGGCTGAACAGTGAGGCAGTGGTTCAGGCATATATTCTGGCCATCTAAATCATAAACTTTAGAACCATGTGATAGAGTCAGTCTATGACAACTTCTCTCCTTGTCCTCTAGCAGATTGATAATAGCACTAAGCTGATCTGGGGTCAGATGGTGTTTATTAGTCCAGCTCCATGCTTCTTCATTAAGAATATCCTTGGGCTTATTTACTGGGGTAAGAGTTAATTGTTTAACTCTATTACTTTTTGCGAAGCGTATCAATTCAAGCAGTTTTTCAACGCTATCAATATAGCCATTGGCGGCGATACAAGTCAGACGTACCGAGAAACCGAAGCTATGTATTTTGGCAATTAGTTTAGGAAGGTCGATGTACCTTTTCCTATAAGGAAGATATATTTCTCTGTTCTTCTCTGGATCATAATGGACAATAGAGATTGCTATGGTTGTCATTCCCAAGTCATACCATTCTCGAAGATATGGATCATATTTTTCTGGATTTTCAAATAACTTTATTCCGTTAGTCTGGAGCTCAATGATAGGAAAATTATACTTCAGCATCTCTTTCATAAATCTAGATATTTGTTCTGGGAATAAAGTTGGCTCTCCTTTTCCCGTGAACATAGCTGTAATTACTCCTACTCGCCTTGCTAGCTCACAGGCTTTATTAAAATTACGCCAGTTTACCTCAGGTTCTTTCAGCTCAACTCCGAACGGGGGAGTCATCTTCGATACGCAAAACGGACAGCGGGCATTACAGGCTTCGCTTCCGGCAATTATGCTGAGTGTTTGGATTTTCATCCGGTTTCCTCTCTATGTTAATGAACGGCAAAACTTACACTATTATACATAAAAATATTAATAAGTCAATTTCTATCCTTTTGGCCACATCTTGACTTTTTGACTACTTATGTTTATTATTTTTCTGCTCCTGCCTGTATGGCGGGAAAGTATATTAACAAAAAGGAGAAAAAGTGGCTGATCAGGGTAGAGAGCGGGATTTTGTATTAGCTCCTAACGAGTTCGTCTTTATTCAGGATCAGACGAAGGGCCAGATTTCTGTATATGTCGGTCCGCATAAAAGCACTTTGGCATCTACCGATAGTCCTATTGTCTACGATCGTGCTCACCGCAAATTCGTCCAGACAGATCTTCAAAAGGCGGTTCAGCAGTTTCCGACCGCAGATGAAGGATATTACATAGTTCTCGAAAACCCGGCGGAAGGTGAAAATAAAAACCATCCAGAGCTGGGAACGGTAAATAGTCTTTCCAGGCTGAAATCGGGCCGGAAAATCAATATTCCGGGACCCCAAACATTTCCTCTTTGGCCAGGTCAGGTTGCTCAGGTAGTTGAGGGTCATCGTCTGCGTACTAACCAATACCTTATCGTTCGAGTTTATAACGATGAGGAGGCTCAGAAGAATCAGGCCGTAATAAGACCGGCTGCACCGGTTACTCCCGTAGGAGGAACTACGGGCGGCGGACAAGATAATTCTTCCCAGCAGACCCAGACGACCTCCCAACAAGGTAGTAAGTCTGCCGTAGAACTGACAATGGGCAAGTTAATGGTTATTAAGGGCGATGAGGTATCATTCTATATTCCGCCTACTGGCATTGAAGTCGTGACAGACGACAGGGGTCAGTATGTTCGTGAGGCTATAACGCTAGAGCGTCTCGAATATTGTGTTCTACTTTCTGAAGATGGCAACAAGCGATATGTCAAAGGTCCGGACGTAGTATTTCCTGAACCAACAGAGAACTTTATCCCATCAGCAAATGGGGGCCGTAAATATAAGGCCATAGAACTGAATGATGATATGGGTATTTATATTAAAGTTACCGCTGACTACGAAGAGGGTGGACAAAAATTCAAGGCCGGAGACGAACTTTTTATTACCGGAAAAGAACAGCGTCTTTATTATCCCAGGGCTGAGCACAGTCTTATCAAGTATGGAGATCGGGAGATCCATTACGGGGTAGCCATTCCTGAAGGAGAAGCCCGCTATGTGTTGGATAAGAAGACTGGAAATCCAGAGCTAATCCGAGGCCCGCAAATTTTCCTTCCGGACCCTCGATATCAAGTCATTGTTCTTCGTACACTAACGGATGATGAGGTAAATCTTTGGTATCCTGGAAACAAGAGGGCTTTGGAACATAATCAGCGCTTACGTGAAATGCAGAAGCAGCGTGGAGATATTGTCTCCGATGCTGATGTTCGGATGCTCTCCAATGCGCCAGGTAGACGTGCTATGCGAAGCGTATCTTCAGAAAATAATGTCGAGGCATTTTCCGGCGATCAGTTTGACCGGGGAACAAGCTATACGCCTCCCCGAACAATTACGCTTGATACAAAATTTGAAGGTGCGGTAGCGCTCAACATTTGGAATGGGTATGCGGTATTAGTGGTTGATAAGGATGGCAACCAGCGCGTTGAGGTGGGGCCAAAGACTGTCCTTCTTGAATATGATGAGACCCTGCAAGTACTTCATCTGTCGACCGGAAAGCCAAAGAATACGGACAAGCTTGAGCGTACTGTATATCTGCGCGTCAGCTTTAATCAGGTTTCCGATATAGTTGACGTTGTTACAAAGGACATGGTTGGGGCTCAGGTTAAGCTTTCTTATAGAGTTAATTTTGTCGGCGAACCTTCCAAGTGGTTCCTTGTCGAGAATTATGTCAAGTTCATGACCGATCATGTTCGTTCATTACTGCGTAATGCTGCGAAACGGCATACTATCGAAGAGCTTAACGCCGGTTATATTGACATCGTTCGTGATACTGTTCTGGGTGTGTCCGGAGAAGGCGGACGCAAGGGCCGGCAGTTCGAAGAAAATGGCGTATTGATTTACGATGTTGAAGTATCAAATCTAACAATCGGAGATGCTCAGATCGGCAGATTGCTTACTGATATGCAGCAAGCTGCAGTCCGCCAGGCTCTCGAAGTGGCCAGCCGGGAAAGAGAACTTGCGGCGACTCGCCGAACCGAAGTGATAAATCGGGAGATCGCTGATCAGAAAAATGAGACTGCTCAGCATTTTCACGAACAGGAAAAAGAGGCGCTTGCCAGACAGAAAACTATTCTTGAGGAAAAACTTAAAGTTCAGACAGAAAATGAGAAGGCAAAAGATGCCTCTAATGCATCGCAGCTGGCTCGTGAAAGAGCCAGTGCCATGCAGCTTCTTGATCTCGAAGACGAAAAACGTGCACAGAGGCTCGAGGAACTTCAGGCTGAGGTTAAGGCAGTCGTTGACAGAATGGGAGCTATCTCTCCCGATCTCGTTGCTGCGCTTCAGTCGCTGGGCGATAAACAGCTTGCAGCCGAAGTTGCCAAGGCCCTGTCGCCCCTAACATGGCTTGGCGGTAATAATCTCGCCGAAGTCGTTAATAAGACCCTGAAGGATACCGGTCTGGCGGGTATGGTCTTGCCGGCTCTTGGAACGATTGGCGCAGTTTCGGCGGCCAATCGAGTATTATCCGATGGCAGTGACAGGCCGTTAGCTCGTGGCAACGGTCCGATAGCGTAATAAATCAACGCGGTGCAATTTGCATCGCGTTTTAATTAAATAAAATTCCGAGGTCACTTTAGAAGAATTTTTTAAGTTCAGTCGGTTTGCGGGAAACAAATCGATAGAGTTTGGCAGGTCTTTGGCGTTCGCCTTTAAGTATTTTTTTTGTTGGCTTGATAAGGCCAAGAAGCATGAATTTTTTTCTGAAGTTTCGCTTATCTAATTTTTTATTCAGTATTATTTCGTATGTTTTTTGAAGCTGATTGAATGTAAAATATTGCGGCAGTAGCGAGTAGACCACATTTGTATATTCCAGCTTGGATTGAAGCCGTTGTAATGCATAGGTAATTATTCGATTATGATCAAAGGCCATATCCGGCAATTTTTTTATAGAACGAAAGGTAGGAGTTTGTATTTTTGGTGAAGACACTATTTTAATCTTATCTTTAGGAGTCAGGACGAAATATGAGATAGTTATTATTTTTCCCCTAGGATCGCGTCCGGAACCGCCAAATGTATAGAGCTGTTCAAGATATACATTCTCAATGCCTGCTTTTTCTTTCAGAACCCTTTCCGCCGCCTTATGCGGTTCTTCCTTCTCAAACAAAAAACCGCCCGGTAAGGCCCACTGATTTTTGAAGGGTTCATTAGCCCGCTTGATCAGGAGAACTTTAAGCTGATCATCTTCGATGGTAAATATTACGATATCGGTTGTAACAGATTGATAAAAATGTTTCATATCACGCTTAGGACCCAAAGACTAAAGGTTTGATCTTTAGTATTAGTCTCTTAGCTCTTTTAGCCAAAGTTTAGCTTCTGCATCGGACGGCATTCGCCAATCGCCTCGGGGCGATAAAGCTACTGACCCGACCTTAGGGCCGTCGGGCATTACTGAGCGTTTCCATTGATTTTGGAAAAATCTCGTAACAAAAACTATCAGCCACTTTTTTATTATATCGGGTTTGTATTTTTTGGCGAATACTTTATTTGCCAGGAACAGAATTTTTGCCGGAGATGAGTTCCAGCGTATAAAATGATAAAGGAAGAAGTCATGTAATTCGTATGGTCCGATCAATTCTTCTGTTTTTTGACTGATTTCATTTCCTTTATTTTTGATTAATTCGGGCGATATGGGCGTATCAATTATATCTGTAAGTATTTTGTGGGCTTCTTTGAAATCTTTCTGCTCGCTGACCCAGTTCACCAGGTGCTTAACCAGTGTTTTAGGTATGCTGGCATTGACATTGTAGTGGGATATCTGGTCGCCGTTAAAAGTACACCATCCTAGGGCTATTTCGGATAAATCGCCTGTGCCAAGAACTAATCCTCCGATAAAATTAGCTTTGTCCATTAATATGAGAGTTCTGTATCGGGCTTGAACATTCTGGAAAGTTAAATCCTGATTTTTGCCATCGTGTCCGATTTCTTTTAAATGGCCGTATGCACCTTTAGTAATATCAATTTCCTCCAGAGTAGTACCAAGAGCCTCGGCTAGTTTTACGGCGTTGGACTTTGTTCTTTTAGTTGTTCCGAAGCCGGGCATTGTGTAGGCATATATATTTTTTAAAGGCAGATTTAAAAGCTTAAAGGCTTTTACGGCGACCAGAAGTGCGAGGGTTGAATCGAGTCCTCCCGATAGTCCGAGCACTATTCTTTTGATACCAGACTGATTTAACCGTTTAACTAAGCCGATGGCTTGGATGGAGAATATCTCTTCCGCTCGTTTATCTTTTTCAGTCGGATTTGATGGTACGAATGGTGTCGAATCTATGTAGCGGTTCAGGATTTGGGGCGGGGGAATGTTTAAATCAAAGTCTATAAATCTGAAATTTTTTTTCTCTGCTTTGTCTACCGACCCGTTAAAGCTCGAAGTCCTTTCTCTGTCGCTAATAAGATGTTGAATGTCGATTTCAGATAGCACCAGCTCGCCATCCAACTGGAATCTTTTCGATTCGGCCAGGATTGATCCATTTTCGGCGATGATAGCATGTCCGCCGAAAACTACATCAGTAGTTGATTCATGAACTCCGCATGAAGTATATATGTATCCGCAAATGCCGCGTGCTGATTGCTGGGCAACAAGGTTTTTACGATAATCTGCTTTTGCAATCAAGTCATTTGATGCCGATAAGTTAGCAATAATTGTTGCTCCGCGTACTGTTTGAAAGGAGCTGGGGGGAATAGGCACCCATAGGTCTTCGCATATCTCCACTCCCAGAACAATTTCAGGGCTATTTTTGATACGGAATAATAAATCTGTTCCGATAGGTACCATATGGGCGGAGATTTCCACTTCTTTATCGTAAAGATCGTATCCCGAGGCAAACCACCGCTCTTCATAAAATTCTTTATAATTCGGTATATGGGTTTTAGGGACAAGGCCTAAAATTTTTCCTTTAGAGATAATAGCGGCGGAATTAAAAAGCTTACCTTCGAAAGCGATAGGCAGTCCTACTAGTATCAAGCTTTTTAGGTTGCGCGATGATTTGGCTATGCGATTTAAAGCTTCTTTAGATTTCTCAATAACTAATTGCTGGTGGAAGAGGTCGCCCATAGTGTATCCGGTGATTGATAGTTCGGGGAATACTGTAATTGACGAGCCTTTATCCGAGGCCTTTTTGGCAAATTCAAGAATTTGAGCTACATTATAGTCAATATCGCCAACCTTCATTTTCGGTACCGCTGCGGCGACTCTGATGAATCCGTGATTTATAGCTTTACTTTTCATAGTGTATATTATACACTAAGTATAGCAAAGTAACTATGACAAGTCAAACTCCAAAAACATTCCACATATTTAATAACCATAAAAATCAACGGACAATATCCTGGGAGTTTAAGATTAACAAACTTATTAAGAAGAATTATCCCAAGCTTATACCCGATTCAGATAAGCCGGATGTAGTGATAGTGCTTGGCGGTGACGGTACAATCATCGAAGCGTCCCGTAAATATCATGAGAGAGGGTCGGTAATTTTAGGGCTTAATTTAGGACATGTCGGATTCCTAGCTTCGGTTCGCAAGGAGAGTAATTTTCTGAAGGCGCTGGAAAATCTTTTAAATGGCAAATACGAGGTGCTTGAACGGATGATTATATCTGCTCAAGTAAAAAGAAAAAATAAAATTGTATTTACTTCCGAAGCATTAAATGAACTTGTCGTTAAAAATCCATTAGGGATAGTTGAGCTTGAAGCGAAAGTTGCCGGTCATCCGGTCAAGCATGTAAAAGGTACTGGAATATTGGTTTCTACTGCTACCGGTTCAACA
>JACOZW010000065.1 GCA_016181145.1 Candidatus Yanofskyibacteriota bacterium | reverse complement strand
AAGTTGTAGTATATGGCGAAGTTCTTTTCCAGCTTGGAGATAGCAATTGGAAAATCAAAATGTAATAAAGAATTTTCGCCATGTCGGACTAGTGGTAAGAAACATTAAAAAATCTCTGGACTTTTATCAAAATTTTCTGGGCCTGACTATCGCTAGGCAGGATACGGAAACAGGTGATTTTATCAGTCATCTGGCCGGTATTGATAACGTAACCATAGAGTGGATCAAGCTCAATATTCCCGGGGGAGGATTACTGGAGTTAATTCAACATCACTCGCATCCCGATCCAAGGACGAACCAAAAACCAGACCTTTCTCTTACTAACCAACTAGGCTGCTCTCATCCGGCATTTACGGTTAGTGACTTGCAGGCCCTTCATGACCATCTTACTAGGAACGGCTATCAATGCCTGTCTGAACCGCTTCATTCTCCGGACGGCAAGGTGAAAGTTCTTTTTGCTTATGATCCAGATGGGATTTTACTGGAGTTAGTTGAGGAGAAAGCACAACGAGGAGGTTCGAAAGTGAGAATCAAGACTAAACATAGAATAATAAAAGACGGTTTTGTCTTAGAAAAAGGCGATCTCTACTATCAGCTTTATGAGATGGAGCCCCATTCTGCTGCTCAGGCTATCCCGATCACTTGGAGCAAGGCAAAAGATTTTTCTGTTTACGATGATCAGGGGAATAAATGGATTGATATGACCTCGGGTATTTTTGTGGCAAATGCCGGACATGCAAATCCGGCCATCAAGGCTGCTATCCAAAAACAGCTTGATGATGACTTGCTTTTCGCCTACAACTATCCGACGACTATCAGACGAGACCTTGTTTCCAGGCTTCTATCTTTATCGTCGCCCCACTTCACCAAAGTAGCTCTTCTTAATTCTGGTTCTGAGGCAGTTGATTTGGCCTATAAGCTAATTAAAAATTGGGGCAATAGAACTAATCGCCGGCACATTATCAGTCTGCGTGGCAGCTATCACGGCCGAGGATTAAGTAATGACCTCATCTGCGGAAATAAAAACAAAGCAGATTGGTCTGGCGTCAGCGATCCGGGAATTCACTTCATTGATTTTCCATATAAGGAGAGTGATGAATTTAATCCTGACCACTTACCTCCGGCCAAAGACATAACAGCTTTCTTTTTGGAGACTTTTCAGGGTTGGGGTGCATGGTTTTATCCACCTAAGTTCATCACTAAACTTTACGATTTTGCCAAACAAAATGGAATTCTGATCTGCTTTGATGAAATGCAGTCAGGATTTTATCGCATCGGCCCACTTTATGGATACATGACCTATGGCGAGATAGAACCCGATATTCTCTGTTTAGGTAAAGGTATGGCATCGTCCCTTCCCCTCTCAGCCGTTCTGAGCAGAGATGAAATAATTGATTACGATAAAAAAGCCGACCTTCATGGCACACATTCCGGAAATCCCCTCTGCAGTGCAGCTGGGTTAGCAAGCCTGAACTTCCTCAGCGATCCGAAACAGATCGAGAAACGAACAGAAGTAATGAATGTTTTTCAGTCAGAACTTTCTAAACTGTCTGAATTCTCTAGCATAAAGCAGGTTAATGCCCGGGGAATGATAGCGGGATTGATATTCAATGAATCTGATACCGCCACTAAAGTTGCACTGGGATGTATCAATCGTGGAGTTCTCGTCGTCTGCACATTCAGGGAATCCATAAAACTGGCTCCACCGCTAACCATTACAGCGGACGCCGTATACGAAGCAGTCGGCGTTATCCGCGACTGCATTGCAAATACTGAAAAAGCGTAAAAACAAAACCGATCGCTACGATCGGTTTTTTATTATCCAAGAGGTACATCATCAGAAATATCCTGCTGATTAGGATATTCTTTTCTTAGTCTTTCGATATCTTCTTTATCCATTATCCAGTCTAAAGCGCCAAGATTTTCTTCCAGATGGCCGAGATGGCGAGTTTTAGAAAGTGTAGTGATATAAGACTGAGAGATCAGCCAGTTAATAGATATCTGCGACGGGGTTTTCCTATACTTATCGCACATTTCTTTTAGAACAAGCGGGATATCCTCCGGGAGATTTCCTACCGGCCGCCACGCCGAAAGGAAGACATCGTTATTCCGACAATATTCAACTAAGCCTTTTCTCTCGGGCTCGCGGAATGAAAGATTGTAATGAACCTGATTGCATACGATCTTATTTTTTGTATAACACTGTGCTTCAGCAAGATGTTCTTTCGTAAAATTACAAACGCCAATATTTTTTACCATCCCCAGCCTAATAAGTTCATCCAGTGCCCGCATTGAATCACTAAGAGGAATATTTTTGTTGTACCGATGCAAGAGGTACAAATCAAGATAATCTGTCCCAAGGCGTTCAAGACTGCGTCTACATGCGTTTAGAATATTTACATATTCAAAATTATCTTGGTGTACTTTTGAAACCAGAAAAATTTTTGACC
The DNA here is from genome assembly GCA_016181145.1 of Candidatus Yanofskyibacteriota bacterium. Lineage (GTDB taxonomy): Bacteria > Patescibacteriota > Minisyncoccia > 2-02-FULL-40-12 > GWA2-44-9 > 2-01-FULL-39-28. The sequence continues at coordinate 8,493 of JACOZW010000065.1, read as the reverse complement.
TATCATATCCGCATATAGCCTCTCTAATCAAAATTTCAGCATAACCACCGGCGTAAGATTCGGCGGTATCAATATGTGTAACACCGGCGTCTAGCGCTGTCCTTTTCTTAGTCGGCACGCTTATGGTTTTTCCCATCTACTGATCACCCACCTTTCTTTAAATAAAAAACACTCGCTACAAGCGAGTGTTTGATCATATGATTCAGCAGAATAATCAAGTGATTGTAAACCCGCCATCTATTACAATATTCTGTCCGGTCACATAGCTGGAAGCGTCTGAAGCAAGATATATCAATCCCCCAACCAGATCTCTGGGGTGACCCATTCTCTGTAAAAGTATCTTCCTTGATAGTTTCTGTAAAACAGGATCGTCTGTAGAGATAGAGTTGTCTGTCTTTTTTTCTAGATTCGGAATTGCTCCGGGAGAAATAGCATTTACCCTTACCTCAGGAGAAAGAAAAGATGCGGCATATTTAGTAAACTGAAGAAGGCCAGCTTTAGCCATACTATAGCCCGGTGGATTAAATCTGTCCGTACCTTCATAAAGATGGGGCGGAGGGACCGAAATCGCATACATTGAAGATATATTGATAACAGAACCACTTCCCTGTTCTTTCATGGCAAATCCTAATGCTTGAGTTGCCTGAATGGCCCAATACGAACCCGACTCAAAGGAGGCTAAGAGCTGTTCATAGGTAGCATTTTCCAACCTACCATCATGAGTGTTAAATCCTGTTTTCTTTCCAAAATCAAATGCATTATTTATTAAGACATCAACCCTACTGGTAGAGATTATTTGTTCGTAGCAATCTCGAGCCATCTTCCGATCATAGAGATCAACGAGAAATAGTCTATACCGACCCTCATATCCCTCGAGATATTTCTCTATTCCGTCCATAGATATATCTATAAGGATGACCTTGGCACCCTCATCTAAAAAAGCCTTTGTAAAATATCGGCCGAAAAATCCACCTGCTCCGGTTAGTACTATTGTTTTATCTCTGAGAGAGAAGCGATCACTCACGACACCACCTCCTTGGTTGGTATGCTTTTCTTTGAAATAATTTTATCGTATTCAATAGCCTCAAGCCTGTAAGCTCCCTTATAACTCGGGCCGTTAACTATACGATTAGCAACATTTCGCATCCTGAGCAACATATTCGGAGTCAGATCGCCGACTTGAACAACTGGGGTCTTGTATAGCCAACTAGTCCAATCGGGATTTAGAATTTTCATTATATTCTGCCTCTCAAACATTTCTCTTTTTTCATATATTTCTGTACCGGGATAGGGAGTAAGGACAGTCCAAACACTTCCATCCGGATTTAATTCTTTAGCAAATCTTACGGTTTGCCGCCAAGTATCCATCGTTTCTCCGGGTAGGCCGACAATGAAAAAAGCGTAGACAAGAATACCTGCGCGTTTGGCATTTTCAACGCCCTGCTTAATAATATCTCGAGTATATCTTTTTCTAGCTGTTGCCAGGAGTTCTTCACTTCCAGACTCTACTCCCATCTCAACCTGAACGCATCCGGCTAGCTTCATTAAGCACAGAAGTTCGTAGTTAACCTGATCTGGCCTGACCAAACAGGACCATTCAAAAGAAATTTTACTTTGCCTACGAAGCCTGACCTCAATCAATAAATAACAAAGCGATCTTACAATTTCTTGATTAACCGTAAATACATCGTCCTGAAAATGAAAATATTTAATGCCATATTTTTCGTATATCTCCATCATTTCGGCAAAAAGATTTTCGGCACTTCTTGCCACCGGACCGCCCCAATTATTGGGCGTATTACAAAACTCGCATTTATCAGTACAACCGCGAGTCATAATAAGATGGGCATAACGCTCATTAGTACTAAAACGCACTAATGGCTTGTTACCATATTGCTCCACCGGCACAAGATCGCGAGCCGGAAATGGTATCTCATCAAGACTAAAATTGCGATGGCGAGGCTTGGTCTTCACTGGAATTCCGTTAGCATCTCTAAAAGCGAGACCATCTACAGAATAGAGGTCACGGCCTTCCCGAAGAGCATCAAGTAACTCCAAAAAGGTAACCTCGCCTTCTCCCCGGGCAACAATATCAACTTCGCTCATCTCGAGCGTTTGTTTCCATGTTGGAGTGGCATGCGGACCGCCATAAACCACTAGCTTGCCCATCTTTTTTGCCAAAGCAGCAATCTGCATTGCCTGCTTAGATTGGGCTGTAGTTCCGGTAAGGGTTACAATGTCAGCCCAGGCGATATCTTCGCTAAATCCATCGACTGGCCTGTTTTCAATAACGTCGTTATCGACTATACGCCACTGGTTATAACCATGCTTCCTCGCATAAGCCGCTACATAGAGAATGCCTAATGGAGGAATGGGTAATCTGTCCTGATTTACAGAACCGGGATTGATGCCCAAAATATTACGAATTTCCATCTTTTCTGGATTGAGATGACTGCTTGAGGACATAATCGAACTACCATGACTGACAAGAGGGATGATCTTTGGCACCCAAACCTCTTTTTGTTAAAAAACTTTATTAGCCATTAGTAAAGCACTTATTCCGATGAACGTCAAATTAAAATCCCGCCATGGCGGGATTAATTTATTAATCTCTTCTCTCTTAGAATTAGGTCGCAAACCTCACGTACAGCATGATTGCCGCCGGCCCTCTCAGTAACATAATCGGCATGAAGTTTACATAATTCATGCCCATCAGCAACCGTAATGGCAACCCCGGCAAATTCCAAACAGCCGATATCGTTGACATCATCTCCCATGTACGCAGTATTGGACTGTAAAATCCTATTTTTTTCCATATATTTCTTCATAACATCCAGTTTTTTATCGCCAGGGACACCAGAAAAAGACTCTACTCCCATTTTCCTGCAACGCTCAGAGACTACAGAATTAGTTTCACTTGAGATAACAATTATAATTATCCCAAGCTGTCTTAGGATACTTATCCCGAGGCTATCGCGCCGCGAACAACGTACAGATTCTTTACCATGCTGATCGATATAAACAAATCCGTCAGTGAGCGTTCCGTCAAAATCAAGAGCCAAAAGTTTTACCTGAGACCAATTGACTGCAGTCCCTATCTTTTTTTCCATATATTCACCAATTTTAAGGATCAAGAACCTTATAATTTTTAACATGATCTGTAGTACTAGTCAACCCAATTATTGACGGAGGAATTTAAAAATGTATAATTTTACAATCAAACAGTACGTTAATAACTAGAAAGAACACGATGAGCAAGATACTGCCGATAGCTCAAAGCCCGCCAGATCCACAAACACATACTCATCCATCAGAGATATCGAAAAATATAAAACCCGAAGATCTCGAGGGTCTTAATGTGGTATTTATTAATATGCCACTCCGAGAAAACTCACGACCAACCGCTACTCCAGAGGGTCCACTATTGATGGCTACAAACCTCCGTGATAATTACGGAGTAACTGCTTCGATTATTGACCTAAACGCCTACCGCATTAAGGACGAGACGGCTCAAAAACAAGGATTGAAAGATGGTAGATGGTTAACTCAAAGAGAGTCATACGAATTAATAAAAAAACACTTTGAAGTCCATGGGGAGCCCGATGTAGTTGGTCTTTCCGGAATGATAACTACCCTTGGAGCATATAAGGGTAAAGATGTAGCCAAACAGCGCGAAGTGGCAAGAATGATAAGGGGAGAACTAGCACCAGACTCATTCTTAGTATCGGGAAATGGATTAGCTACGGAGCTAAAAACGGGTTTGTTCAATTACATACCAGAGCTTGATGCCATTGCCCACTCCGAAGGTGATGATGTCATTCTTAAGATTTGTCTTGACGCCAAGAACATCAAGAAGATGGGAATGCAAAATGCCATTAATTCCGGAAAGCTCGCCCCCTACTATTTAAATGAGTTGGGAGGACGCCAGAGATTTATGTACGCCGGAGAAAGACCAAGTGGATCAAAGAAGGGCATACTTCCAGATCTACCCTTTGCCGATCTTAGTTTTTTGGAAAAAGATGTTTTTGGAGAACCGGTTCTCTCGTGGATAATGAATACGCCAGCATGGAGTGCTAGCGTTGGAACAAGCTCTGCTACGCCATGGAAAGATGAAGACTTAGTTCCCAAAGCAAATTCGGTATCAAGCAGAGGATGTCCCTTCGTATGTTTCTACTGTTTTCGAGGTTCACAAGGTGAAAGACTTTGGGGAGTTAGAACGGCAAAACATCTCCGCAGTGAATTAATAGCGCTTATAGCAAAATATGGAATTAAATTTATGGTCTATCCGGATGATAACTTTGCCGTAGCTATTGATCGCATAGAAGATATGGTGCCCCTATTTAAAGAGCTGGGTGTGCGTTATGGAACCCATACCAGAATGGATGAGGGTGCTGATCCAAGAAGGATCAAGCCGATGTCTGAATCCGGATGTGTCTATATCGGCTTTGGTCCCGAGAGTGCTCATCCAGATACGCTTGAAGCAATCGGTAAAGGCGGTCATACCCTGTCCATGGGCTTTGAGAGCATAAAAGTAAACGGGATCGTTTATGACCGTATTCCCAAGTCGATGACTATGGCTATCCGAAATTGTCTCAATTACGGAATCCATCCCAACTGCACATGGATAATGGGTTCGCCGACTGAAACCCTCGAGAGATTAAAACAAACAGTTGCTTTCATCAAATACCAGGAATATCTTTACGAACTACATAATATTCCAGCCAGTGCCGTAAATAAAAGAATATTCTCAATGACCTGGTATCCCGGTACTGAGCTTATCAAGTATGAAAAAGTTCAAAAAGAATTGAAGAGAGTATTCGGCCTCAATCTTAAACCGACAAGCAACCCGAGGTGTCCAGTTGAACCGGTTTGTGATGATAATTTTCTTAACTACCTGCTTGAGCTGGACGATGCCACCAAACTCCTTGTCGGACCCGATGGCGAACCATTGAACTTCAGCGAAATGTCAAATGACGCCTTGCTCCAAGCCAGAGAATACGTCGATTCGGACCAGATAGACAGAATTTTAGACATGTAGCATGCATATACTCACAGACCGATCCCAGGGATCGGTCTTTTTATTTTACAAATAGAACAATTATTTTAATAATCGTCAATATTGACCCCCAGAATACTTTTTGTAAAGTTTGTCTAAATGATCTTTGAGAAAACGGAGTTATTATGTCGACTGTCAGGATCGGAAATAGATTAGTCGGACCCGACCAGCCTTGTTTTATAATCGGCGAGATAGGCATCAATCATAATGGTAGTCTCGATCTTACCAGAAAACTCATAGACATGGCTAAGAACGCCGGCTGTGATGCTGTTAAATTTCAGAAAAGAACAGTAGATGTTGTTTATACGGCGGAGGAACTAGCTAAGCCCCGCGAAACTCCCTTTGGTTCCACCAACGGAGACCTTAAGCGGGCTTTGGAGTTTGGCAAGAAAGAATATGATGAAATAGACAAATACTGCAACAAGGTAGATATACCCTGGTTCGCCTCCCCGTGGGACGAAGCCAGCGTGGATTTTCTAGAACAGTATGATCCTCCCTGTTATAAAATCGCCTCCGCCTGCCTCACAGACGACGGACTTATAAGTTATGTGCGAAGTAAGGGAAGACCGATAATTCTCTCGACCGGCATGAGCAATATGAACATGATAAATCATGCGGTAGATATTCTCGGAAAAAATGACTTAGTTATTCTTCACTGCACCAGCGTCTATCCTAAAGTTACAAGTGATGGATTAGAAAATTTGAGTATGGTTAATCTTGAAGTGATAAAAGAATTCAGAAAACTGTTCAATCCTGTACCTATCGGCTATTCCTCTCATCTTAGCGGAATTATGCCGGTATATGCCGCTGCAGCCAAAGGCGCCTGTATGGTTGAGTCACACATAACTCTTGAAAGAGCTCTTTGGGGGAGCGATCAGGCTAGTTCGCTTGAACCTCAGCAGCTTATCAATCTGTGTAGGATGATCAGAGAATTAAAAGTAGCAGAGGGTGATGGAGTAAAAAGGATTTACCCGGCCGAAATTGAAGTAATGAAAAAATTAAGAAGAAAAGGATAAAAACCACATTTTGTGGTTTTTTAATTTCCTAAAAATTAAATTGACCTCTATCAAATTTCGTGTTATTTAAATATGAGTTTTACTTTTACAATCGGGTTGGATATAGGTGGAAGAATTCATTCTCGTAAGCCTTAAGGATATGGGCGGACTGAACAATCTGTTTCCGGTCATTCGGGAACTTGAAAGAAGGGGTCGCAAAATAGAAATAGTTGCCAGCGCCAGCGGTGTTGCATCGGAAGTACTGAAGAAAAATGGCATCCGGTTCACCCTGGGCGAAGATGCGGTAAAAGTATCAGAAAAGTTTCCGAACCCCAGATTGCTCGTAACCAGCATGTGCTCCGCTCATAACATCGGAAGGAATCTAATCTCCATTCTACGCGATACTTGCCAAACAGTTGCCGTTCAAGATTATTGGGGAGTCAGACTGACAGACGAATGGAGCCCCCTTGAACACCGGCCTCATTACATAACGGTAAATGACACGCTGGGAGCAGAGCTTGTCAAAAAGGCATGGCCAGAGTTTAACCCAAGCCGCATCTGGCAGACCGGGTTTCCAATGTTTGATACTTATTCAAATATAAATAATTCCGATGCGGTCAAAGCACGAACAGAGATCCTGACTAAATTAAATAAAAGTTCAAATTCGGCAGTAGTATTTTTTCCTTGTGGAGCTCTGAACGGTGCCAGCCAATTTTTGTCCGAAATTCTTGAGATAATTAATTCCTACCTGACGAATAACAGATCCCGACAGCCCTTAGTTTTTATACCGAGATGTCATCCCAGATTAAAAAAAGAGCCTCTTATGGTTTCTGAGCTGAACTTATGGAATGAGGCGATGGATAAACTTGAAAGTTATCATCCGGAAGTATTGATAAACGATGAGGCTGTTATACGGGCAGATATGAAGACACTGCTCATGGCATCGAATCTCGTTATCTCGGATTATTCAACATCGCTTCTGGAAGCAGGACTTGTCGGAGCCAGACTTGACGGCAAGCCAAACATTTCTGCCTGCTACATTCCTAGCATAGCCAAGGACATGGAAAAGGACCTTGGTCCACTATTAAAAGAACCGCCTTACGTCACTCTCGGGTGTTCGGCCAAAGCCACAAATAATTCTAACCTCCACGACTTAGTAACTGAATTTCTCGACGACAAAAATAATGCCAGAAGAGACAGTCTCAGGGAAAACCAAAAAGAACACTTAAAAACAGACGGCCACAACTCAAAGAGAGTCGCCGATATGATTGAAACGCTACTGTAAAGCCCCCGAAATGGGTGCTTTTTTATTGCCAACTCCCATATTCTATGTTAATTTTCTCGTATGAAAATATTCGCCATCATTCCAGCCAGAAGCGGATCCCGGGGAGTCCCCCTTAAGAACATAAAATTACTGGGAGGTTTTCCCCTACTCGCCTACTCGATAGCCGCATCTAAATTGACTGAAAATATACAGAGAGTGATCGTATCTACCGACAGTCCTAAAATTGCCGATATCGCTAAAAAATACGGAGCCGAAATACCATTCATAAGACCGGCTGAACTGGCACAGGATTTTTCAACTGATTTTGATGTTCTCTATCATGCCGTTCAGTGGCTTAAAAAGAATGAGGGCGATGCGCCTGATATTCTGGCATATCTACGCCCAACGACACCTTTCCGTGACCCTGTCGTAATCGCTCAAGCCATACAAACTCTTATCGATCATCCCCGGGCTACTTCTTTGCGAACTTTAAATAAATTAGCCGAACCACCTCAGAAATTAGTGAAGCTAACCCCCGATAACCTTTTGGAGGGGTTCTTCCCTGACGACCCAAGAGTAGAGTATTTTAATCTGCCCCGGCAAAATTTCCCGCAAGCTTATAGTCCCAATGGCATTGCTGATGTAGTCAAATCAGAAATCTTGAAAGATGAGCAGGTATTCGGGCCCAACATACTTGGCATGCCGACCGAGCATATAACAGAAGTAGACCATCCCGAAGATTTTGATTATCTGGAATATCAGGTCCAAAAAAATCCTGGAATACTTTTTAAATATCTGTCTGCTAATTTCAAGAAAGAAGACTAATGTTTCATAAAACACAAAATAAAGAATCACTGAATACTTTCTTGTCTAGAATGAAGGGCCCGCTTTTGACATGGGTAGAACAATTTATCGGCTTGATTGAACCGCATATAACCCCCAACTCATCGCTAAATGATATCGGCTGTAATGTCGGTCAGTTTTATAAGGGATTAGTTGAGAAAAAAATAAAGATCGACTACCGTGGCTTTGATATTGAACCTATTTATCTTACTGAGGCCAAGAAGATTTTCCCATCTGCAATAAATAAATTTCAACTCTTAGATATAACTAAAGAAACTCCATCGAAGGCAGATTTTTCGGTTATTTCCGCGACGCTGGAGCATCTGGAAAATTTT
>JACOZW010000064.1 GCA_016181145.1 Candidatus Yanofskyibacteriota bacterium | reverse complement strand
AATCAATATCAAGCGGCCCGATAATATCGGCTGCTTTTTTTGTTTTTAAAAATGAGTTCTAGGAACCGTTCTCCAATCCGGTTTAGGTAGCTTTATCTTGAAAGAGAGGGGGGGACTAGCTTTTGAGTTGAATTAGTTGGAGCGTGACTCAGGGTGTGCTGATAGATAATGACATGTTTAGATTGTAGCAGGAGGACGATAAAAATGATACGATAAAAAGACCATAAAGATAATAGAGTGGAAAATTTAATTAATACAATAAATAAAGTTCCTAGAGATAAGAAGCTTATTATATTTGATCTCGATGGTACATTGGCAGAAAGCAAGGGTGATATTGATGAAGAAATGGCCGGATTATTGAAAAGGTTATTGGAGAAAAGGCAGGTTGCGGTAATTGGCGGGGGAAAATATGAATTATTTCAGAGCCAGCTTGTTGAGAAGCTGGAGGCGTCTGAGGAATCTCTCAAAAATTTATTCCTGTTTCCGACTACGTCCACCTCGTTTTATCGGTACAATGCCGGAAAATGGGAGTGTGTGTACAGTATGAAACTTTCCCCGGAAGAGAAGCTGAATGTTTTAGATGCTTTTGATAAGGCTTTCTCTGAGCTAAATTATGAATATCCCGAAAAGATTATACATCCGGATATAATAGAAGACAGGGGAAGCGAGATAACTTTTTCGGCTCTTGGCCAGCATGCTCCTCTGGCTCTTAAGGAGGAGTGGAAAAAAGAACATACGGATTTTAAATTAAAGTTAGTTGAAATCTTACAGAAATACCTCCCCGAGATGGAGGTAAGAGCTGCGGGATTTACTTCAATTGATATAACCCGGAAAGGGATCGACAAGGAATATGGAATAAAGCAGATTGAGAAGTATCTGAATGTTCCTATCGGGGATATGCTTTTTGTCGGAGACGCTCTATTCTTGGGAGGCAACGATTCAGCTGCACTTCGTGCGGGAGTATTGTGTTTTGAGGTTAGGGGCGTCGAGGATACGAAAAAGCTGATAGAGTATCTTCTGACAGGTTAGATCCCCATTTTTTCTCTTACCTCTTTCATGGTTTGTTCGGCTAGATGCCGGGCTTTTTCTTCTGAGTTCTCTAGGATTGCTTCTACTTGGCTCATATCCTTTTGATATTCTTCCCTCTTTTGCTGGAAGGGTTTAAGAAAATTAACTGTTACCTCAGCTAAGTCGCTTTTGAAATCACCGTAATTTTTACCCTCGTATTCTTTCTCGATATCTCTCATTTCTTTTTTAGCGAGCAGGGAATAGATAGTTAATAAGTTAGAGATACCCGCCTTATTTTCTTGATCAAATTTTACTTCTTTACCGGAATCAGTGGTGGCTTTTTTGAATTTAGCTCGGATTATATCAGGTTCATCAGAAAGGGCTATGCCATCATCTCCGGTTTTAGACATTTTTTTTGTTGGATCTTGGAGGGACATAATGCGTGCGCCGGTAGCGAGATGAGTTTTGACATTAGGGAAAACCTCGCCAAAGACATGGTTGAATTTGGCACCAACTTCGTTAGTTAGGTTTAAGTGTAATAATTGATCTTCTCCGACCGGAACCAGATTAGATTTATATAAAAGAATATCGGCAGCCATCAAAACTGGATAGGCGAGTATGCTCAGATTATTCTGATAGCTTTTTGCATTTTTATCGCCGGATTGTTCAACTTGTTCGACTTTTTCCCGATAGTTTGGCAATCTCTCGAGCCAACTGACTGGGGTAATAGTATTAAATATCCAAGCAAGTTCGGTGTGCTGGGGGATTTTAGATTGGCGGATCAATAAAGATTTATCCGGATCAATTCCGGCAGCCAAATAATCCAAGATTACATCCATCACCTGCTGTTTATATGCAGCAGGATCATAGGGCGTGGTAATTCCATGTAGATCAACCACGGCAAAAATAGCTTGCTCAGCCTTATCCTGTAATTCTATCCAATTCTTTATAGCTCCCAGATAATTACCCAAATGTAATTTACCTGACGGGCGGATACCCGAAAACACTTTAGTCATAAGAATAGAATACAATAAAATTAAAAACTCTGCCATACGGCAGAGTTTTTAATTTAGACTTCAATGACAACCGGAAGTATCATCGGTCTGCGTTGAGTTTTTTGGAAGAGGAATAGTCCGATTTGATTGCGAAGCTGGTCTTTGAGGTAGGCGAAGTTTGGTTCATAGACTCTCTGGTTTTCTACGATATGTTTAACGTTCTTGCGCACCTGCATCAGGAGGTCTTTGTTGTCTTTGAGATATATAAATCCTCGCGAAATAATATCGGGGCTGGCTATCAACCTATGTGCGCCTTGGGCTGAATGCTGGACAAGTGCGATAACTACGAACATTCCATCTTCGGCCAGAATCTGCCTGTCGCGCAAAACAACGTTACCGATATCTCCCACGCCAAGACCGTCAACGAAAACATAATCGGACGGAGCTTTTTCACGGTCGAACCACCAGCGGTCTTTCTCGATATGGGTGATGGTGCCGTTGTCGGCAATAATAATATTTTCCGGAACTACTCCTTCTGTTTTAGCCATCTCTCCATGATTTATCATCATTGAATACTGGCCGTGGATAGGAAAGAAGAATTTAGGCTTCATGAGCTGTATCATTCTTCGCAGATCTTCTTTGTTGCCGTGTCCGCCGGCGTGAACATCTAACATTTTGTAATTCAAAACTTTAGCGCCGTTTCTGTAGAGCTGGTCTTTTAAGAACTGGACGTCCTTTTCGTTTCCCGGAATAACGGAAGATGAAAAAACGATAGTGTCATTTTTTAAAATTCTGATATATTTGTGGTCCCCATTAGCGATTCTCATCAAAACGGCATTGCCTTCGCCCTGTGCTCCGGTTACAACAGCTACGATTTTAGTGCGTGGATAACTGTCTATATCGTCCATCGATATCTGGGTATCCCGGGCCATCTTTAGATAGCCGAGTTTTTTACAGATCTCGACATTGGTTTTCATCGAATAACCATCAAAGACAACTTTTTTACCGTGCTTTTCGGATATAGTGATTATTTGCTGGACGCGGTTTATGAGCGAGGCGAATGTTCCCAGTATAAGCATACCGGTTGCATCGCCGATAATTTGATCAAGATTCCTTGTTATGTCCTGTTCCGACAGAGAGTGACCTTCATTTTCCGCTCCAGTTGAGTCAGACATAAGAACGAGGACACCTTCTTTGTGGCTCATGCGTTCCATCTCTTCAACATCGGCTGGCTTGTCATTTACCGGAGTATCATCAAATTTAAAGTCAGAAGTGTGAACGATATTGCCGATGGGGGTTTTTATGATTATCTCCAGGTCGTCAGGGATAGAATGATTTATCCGCAGAACTTTAACTGATAACTTATCGGATATTTTTACTTCCTCTCCGGGATTGATAGTATTTATTTCTATCGGTTTACGATCCTTATATTCATCCAACCTCTTCATCAACAGTGCTTTTGTAAGGGGAGCGGCGTAAAAATCAGGTTCGCCGATCCTATCCAGCACAAACGGCAAAGCCCCCACGTGGTCCATGTGGCCATGCGTGAAGAACATGGCTTTTACCATATCTTTCTTGTCATCGAGATAACTGGCATTGGGGATGATAAAATCTATACCCGGCATTTTTTCGTCGGCGAATCTTACTCCGGCATCAATTAAAATTATTTCATTATCATACTGAATGGCTGACATATTGCGTCCGACTTCTCCCAAGCCTCCAAAATGGACAATTTTAAGACCGCCGGTTGCTGTACCGATTTCTCTGGCGCTTTCTTTGCGGGCTGTTTCCTGTAAAACCTTGACTCTGCGGACAACTGGTTTCATCCAGCGATCTCTTTGCGACCGCTGGAGCTTTCTCATATCTTTTTTATTGGGATCACCTACCTGACCAGCAGGCAGTCCCGTCTGCCGTTCAGTCGGAGGGTGGCCTCCATACGGACTGTGGGCATGAGATCTGTTAGTCTGCGAGGATGGATTCCCTTGGGGCCTATAGTGACCGCGGGGAGCAGGTCGTCTTGTTTGGGACGACTGTTTATTTTTTTGTTCTATCACCTTGAAAAGAGAATTATGAATTACGAATTACGAATTACGGATTTAAAATAGAATAAATCCAAGCTTTATTCATTATTCAGGATTCATGATTCAGTATTGAATTAGTGGTGGGCGAGAGAGGACTTGGCCACAACTCTCATTTTCTTCCGAAAATGAGGTCGCGACCCCGCCTCACGGTATTTTCTGCCAATAGCAGAAAATACATCGTTCCGGCATTCAAGTCCTTGCGCACTCAAATAAATTTGAGTGCTCTTCGAACACGGTGGGCGAGAGAGGACTTGAACCTCCAAGGCCTTGCGGCCATACGCACCTGAAGCGTACGTGTCTGCCAATTTCACCACTCGCCCGAAATCATTATTAAATTTTTTGAAAGATGAACTGAGTAGCCAGGATAATTTATGTCCAGATAAATTAGCAGATACGGGGTTTATTTAGTGATAATCAACCCAATCTATTAGAGATAAAACCTGACAAACAATGAGATATCTACGATATTAGTCTCATTATAGCATAACTGATGAAAAAATGTCAATAGCTAGAATTTATTGCCACACCCGCCTTGTATTAATATACCAGTTTTCGATATTGAAAAACCTATCTGACGGCGTAGCAATTATTTTATTTGCAAATCCATTTATTCTTTTTGTGTGAGCATAAAGATAATATGGACTGTACAGGAACAAGGCCGGTACCTCCTCAACTATAAGTTTTTGAAAGTCCTGATATTTTTTTATTCTTTCGGACGGATTCAGGGTTTTACGCGCATCTTCTAGGAGTGTGTCGGTCTCTTTACTACCGTATAAAGTAAGATTCAGCCCGGGATCACGTTTCTGTGAAGAATGCCAAAGAGTGAACGGGTCGGGGTCAAGGCTCAGTATCTCGCCGAATAATAGCATCTGGTAGTTTCTGTCTTTAATAACTTGCTGAAGGTCCGGGGTGGGGAGGGCTTCAACTTCTATTTCTACTCCGACCTCTTTCCACTGTTCCTTAAGTAGCTGGGCAACTTCAATCAGCTCCGGCCAAGTTGAGGTTGTCAGCTTGATAGTTAATTTATCATCTCCTCCTGAAGACGAGGCTCTTCCTGTTGCAGACGGTTTTTTCGTTCGTATACTCTCATTATCCCTCAATTCCCAGCCAGCTTTTAGCAGTAACTGGTTTGCTGTATCTTTGTTATATTCGTATTTTTTAACATCTTCATTTACTCCCAGGACTTCTCCTATCATCGGCGAATCTACGACTATTCCGTTCCCGTCGAGTATCTTTTCTATGAGAGAATTTTTGTCGGTGGCATAAGCGAGAGCAAGCCGGACATTCTTATCGGAAAGTTCTTTACTCTGGTTCTGATTAAAGAAGACGCTGAAATATCTGGGCATAGTTATTCTCTCGACAACAATCCTCTGTTTGAATTTTAATTTATCGAGATTTTGCGAAGATATAAAGCCGAGACTTTCAATTTCGTTTTTATTATAGCCTTCGATCAGAGCGTCTTCAGATTCATAAAATTTGATTTCAATTTCTTCGATCATGGGCCTCTGGCTGTAAAAATTTTTATTAGCCTCGAGCCGGTACATAAATACCTTGCCTGATTTGTCTTTCTGGAGTTTTTTAAAAAGATACGGACCCGAGCCTACTGGTTTCAAATTCAGTTCAGACAGGGCAAAATTAATCGGCTTGATATTTTCCCAAACATGCTGAGGGATAATAGGGAGAGTGAGATTAGTCAGAAATTGAGCATACTTGTTCTTGAGCTTAAAAACGATCGTTTTTTCATCAGCTCTTTCAACTTCAACTCCTTGCCAGTTTATTCTTTGAAGACTCCCATAATCAGAGTTTTGGGCCAGCTGTATTGTGAATATGATGTCATCGGCTGTAACGGGGCTATTATCATGCCAAAGCACATTATCTTTCAGGTATACGGTGTAAGAGAGCTCATCCTGAGAGATTTCGTATGACTTAGCAAGGTCGGGGACTAATTTCCCCTTTTCATTATATTTAAGAAGTCCGGAATAGATCAACCGTACTAGGTCTCTGTCTGTGTCGCTTTGGGCTAAAAGAGGATTTATGTGACGGGGTTCGCCGATTATACCCTCGGTTATCGAGCCGCCACTTGCTGCAACTGCTTTGGTGAAATGAAAATAGGTGGCTATGGGTATAGAGATGATTGAGCCTAGAATCAAGAGAACAAAAACAAGTATCAGGTAGCGCTCTTTCTTTGAAAGTACTTTTGGCAGAATTTTTAACTTTGACCTTAGAGTTATTTTTTTAAATAGGATATCTTTTAGGTCAGCATGCTTGTTGGGCTTACTCTCTTCTTCCGGTGTCTGAAGACCAAAGAAATCATCTAGTTGGCGCTGTTTATTCACTTTAGTCGTAAATTTACAATTACCAGTTCACAATCTTCAGTAAATCTCTAGCAATCTAATCTATTCTAATATTCCAAGATAGAGATATCTGATGAAAATTGAGAAACGAGAATTGATGTCTTTATATTAAGAGTCTTGCCATGGATATGGCTAAAAACAAAACTGCCAGAACTATTGTGGCATAGAAAACAACTTTTTCAGCCCCCCTCTTTGTGCTGTATTCCATCGAACTTCCGCCGAAGGCAGAAGACAGTCCGCCGCCTCTTTGCTGGAGCAAGACACCGACTATCAGCAATACAGAAATCGCTATTTGCGCATATGTTAGCATTATAAAATTTGTTAATTACGAATTTCGTATTACGAATTAGAAGATAAATCCGTAATTCGTAATTCGCAATATTCTAATTATCTAATCAACCGTTTTAACAACAACTGAAACTATCATATTTACTATTCCTATGACAATTGTTGCCCAGACCAAAGCCATAATATCACTTATAGTTACAAAGTCGAATATATAATCAACTAACCATAAAAGCAAGGCATTGATGACTATGGTGAAGAGTCCTAGGGTCAGAATAATAAACGGCATTGAGATAAGCTTCAGGATTGGCCGTAGCACCATATTCAAAAGACTCAAAACTACTCCGGCGATGGCATACTCCTTGATTCCGCCTGTAAAACTAAACCCTGGTACAAACCAAACGGCGGCATATATAGCCACGGCATTACCCAGTATTCTAAGTAAGAAACTCATCATATTTACAAAGTTTATAGTATCACGTTAGTCATTAAAATTCAACCGACATTGACGCCGGGCTTGACGCGATGCCGGTGGTCTAGTAGGCTATGTTTCGGTAAGAATCTTTCATGGAGGCAGACCAGTGAAGACAGGAATTATTGCTCTTTTTATTTTCTTCGTGATGACTTTTTCTCCGCAACCGGCAATGGCGCAAGGATGTTCTTCCGGGAGTCATGATACTCATGGAATTTTTTGCCCCCAGAGCGGTGTAAACCTATTTGGTGCAACATATAACCCGGTGTCCGAGAGGTGGGGCTGGTATATTGGCGCCAAAACTGTGCTTTTTCACCCTGCGCGGTATGTGTGGGTGGGCGGAATCGGATTGGGCGTTGCGTTTGATCAGTCTGAGAGTGGGGGAAATATTCCGGTACTGACTTTCGTCCCTCTTGAGATTGGCGGACTTGCACTGGAGACATCCTTAGGAAAGGTTTGGGCGATATCACCAACGGGGGAGCGCAAGAAGACTAGGTTGGTGATGCTATCATGGAACTGGAATTTTTAACGGCTATTTAGCCGTTTTTATTTAATATTTTTTCTGTGCATTCTTCTGTAGTAGTTAATTGCGAATCTGTGGGCTTCGGAATCGATTTGTAATAGTAGGTTTTTTACGTTGACTGGCAACGCGGACAGCAACACTTCTTTTTTGGTTGTAATAATTTTATGCCCAGCGTGTTTTTCATTCTTAACTAATGCGATCACTTGTATTATGGAAGTTGAACTTCCATATATTACCTTTTGTGCTGCATTAAGCTGGGATTTTCCGCCGTCGACGATGATTAAATCAGGATATTTCCATTCAGGATGATTGAATCGGCGGGTTAATATTTCGTGGAGCATCGCTGTATCATTGGCGCCGGTGACTGTTTTGATTTTGAAAAGTCTATATTCTTTATTGTTCAGCTGGCCGTTTTCAGACACTATCATTGCCCCGACTGCATATTTGCCTTGAATGTTGGCGATATCGTAACACTCAATACGATATGGCGGATGATTCATATCGACTACATTGGCTAACTGTTTCAGTATGGCTGTTCTATTTTTGCTATTTTTCGTATCAAGTGCTAAGTACTTAGTATTAAGAATTTGAGCATTTTGGAAAACTCTTTTTAATTTTGCGATCTTATATTGAAGCTCTATTGCTTTCTCAAATTCACCCTTCTTGCCTAAGACCCTCATTTCTTTTTCAAGATTTCTTTTTGCCGGAAAGAATTTCTTTTATTGCTTTAATATTTTTCTTGTACAATCTTGAATCTTGAATCGTAAATCGTGCATCTGGATTTTTTAGGCAGCAGTCACCTATGCATTTGCCGATATGATAATTTAGGCAGTAGTTGTTATGCAGTTGTTTGCAGGTGCAATAGGGGAATATCTTACGCAGGAGGCGAAGGGTTGTTTTTAGCGCCCCGGCATCGGTAAATGGTCCGATTGTTTCTTTATGTTTTTGAGGCTGATGTGTTGTAAATATTTTTTGATATTTGTCATCTGTGAAAACTACAAAAGAGTACTGTTTATCATCTCTGAGCATTATATTAAATCTAGGCTGATATTTTTTAATATATTGGGATTCGAGTATCAGAGCCTCAATATCGCTGTCGGTTCGGATGGAATTAATTCTTTTTGCTTCAGTCAGCATTTTTTCTATTCGCTGGTCTTTGGTTTTCAAGTATCCAGAAAGACGATTTTTTAAACTCAAAGCCTTACCAATATATAGGGGTTTGTTTACCGAATCTCTGAATATGTATATTCCCGGAGATTGAGGCATCTTTAGTGCTATGTTTTTTAGGTAATCACCGGTCATAGCCATATATTTTATACTGAAAAGAATAAGTTGACAATGGTGTTTTTTGTTTATGGTTGGTGTAGTTTCTATATAATCAAGTGAACCTTAACAAGGGGGTGTGCTGTGTCTAGGACGCAAGATATTATCCATCAAACTGAAATGTATTCGGCGAACAACTATCATCCATTACCCGTAGTGATGACTTCAGGTAGTGGGGTGTGGTTAATGGATGTTGAGGGCAGGGAATATCTGGATATGTTTAGCGCATATTCGGCACAAAATTTTGGTCATTGCCATCCAAGAATTACCGTAGCTTTGATTAGGCAAGCCAGGCGGTTAGGGACCACTTCGCGGGCAGTGTATACCGATATCTATAATGATTTTGTCCAGGCTATTGATGTCTTTTGTGATATGGATAAGATATTGCCAGCTAACGGTGGCGCTGAAGCGGTGGAGACGGCTATAAAGCTTGCCAGGAAATGGGGCTATGAAAAAAAGGGAGTTGATCATGATCGGGCAAATATCATTTTTTGTGACAATAACTTCCATGGCCGAACGATTTCTATAATTAGCGCCTCAAGTTCCTCGGATAATAAAAATGGATTTGGTCCGTTTACTCCCGGATTCACACTTGTTCCTTTTGGCGATGCTAATGCCATTGAGCGAGCTGTTAATGAAAATACGGTCGGAGTTCTTCTGGAACCGATTCAGGGCGAGGGCGGTATTATTCTTCCTCCCGACGGGTATTTGAGAGAAGTCAGGAATATTTGCAATAGGCATAATGTTTTATTTATTTTAGACGAGATTCAAACTGGGTTTGGGCGTACTGGATTTAATTTTGCCTATGAATATGAAGATCATTGCGGGGATGTAAAACCCGACATTTTGATTCTGGGCAAGGCCTTGGGCGGAGGGGTTTTGCCTGTATCGGCCGTACTCAGCCGGAAAGAAATATTTGAAGTTATACGACCAGGTGACCATGGAAGTACATTCGGCGGTAATCCTCTAGCCTGCGCCGTGGGTATTGCTGCTATTAATCTGACGGTTGATGGGAGATACGCCTCAAGGTCTTTAAACTTAGGCCGGTATTTTATGGATGGACTTAGAAAGATAGATAGTCTGTTAATAAAAGAAGTTAGGGGTCGGGGTCTCATGATTGGTTTGGAATTAGCTGAACAAGATGGTATCGGGAGGCGTTTTTCTGAAGCAATGCTTCGCGAAGGAGTTTTGTGCAAAGAAACCAGAAATAATGTGATAAGATTTAGTCCGCCCCTGATTATAGGGCGGGACGAGTTAGATCTTGCGCTAGAAAAGATAAATAAAGTTATTTTGAATTGGTCATGGTCACAATAATCTTAAAACAAAGCTGAAATTTCAATGCTTAATTTTTATCCGCCGGCTGGCGGATTTTATTTTACTTGCCGGTCGGAAGGTGCCTTGAATTGGATAATATAAAATGGTAGATAGTCAATAGCGGAGTACCTTAAAAGGACTTACTAAGATGAAGAGATGCTTCTTGGTGATGATGTCAATTCTTTTATTCGGATGCAACGCTCCACCGGTTGAAAATATATACCGTAAAACCGGTACCTATATTGGAGGCCTGAACGTGCCGGTTGCTTTCTTGGTCAGTGAGTGGGGTGGTAAGCCGAGGATTATGGCTTCCGGCTGGCTTATTGACGGCGGCGGCGGTGCCTTATTTAGCGCTAAGCATTTTACTGATGTTTTTATGAATAATGTTATAGAGCTGGGCGCAAGTGAATGCAAGGTATTTCTGTCGCACAGAGTATATAACTGTGTTATCGATCGAGTGCCGCCATTGAGAGACGCCGTAGTAATTAATCTATTGAACCTTTCCGATTCAGCAGCGTTACCTCCGGCATACAAGATCTCTACGGCTAAATTGAGGGTTGGAGATACAGTTTTCGTGCAGGGATTTCATCCGCATCCGGCTCAAATTACAGAATCCAACATGGTCGATGGCTTAGAGGATACGATTGTCCCTATCCTGAAAAAATTCTATGAGCTACGGCAGGCTGATCCCGAAAAAGTGAGTGAAGTTGTATTCGATAGTTTGGAGGCTAGGGTTGTAGATCTTAGCTTCCATATTAATATTGATGAGCAGGATTCAGATCCTCTTGGAGAACTCAAATTCAGCGCCAATGAATATATTAAAGTAGTCACAGTCAGAAATCATAAGTTTTCCTTTGGCGGTTTGAGCGGTGGCGTGGTGGTCAGATTAAATAGCCAAGGAGGGCCTGAGGCAGTCGGTATTGTTACCGCTGAAAGGCCGGAGAGGCTGGATTATGACAGGGATGGCAAACTTAAGAGAAAACCGATCCGCAAGATAGTCTCCGATACCATATTGGTTACCCCCATAGAATCAGTAAAAGATTTATATGAGCATGCCAGAAAATAAAGATAGTGAAGATAAATTTATCCCCCGCTTTTGAAAATTAGGGGGATTTTTGTTTGCAATGCGGTGTGCTGAATGGCGGGATTGACTCCTGATAGTAAATTCAGTATTCTCTTTGCAAAGCTCGTTGAAAATTGAGAGGCAGAAATGGCACCCACAGAAGAGGTTACGAGAGATTTTTGTTTTGACAGATATGCAAAGCTTCAGAAAGAATATAGAACAATGCTTATCGGTATTGACGAAACCGGAGATAGGTTAATTAGAGATGTTTTGACCGGTGTTCCTTATTCGGAAAATGGTCGGAAGAGAATTGGTAAGCCTCCGACACTACTCATGGCTGCACCAGGTTTTGGTAAGACAGATTCTGCCGTTACGATTGCCAGTGCTATCGACGGCAGGTTCTCGTTTATTCCATTTCATCCTGAAATGAAAGTCAGCGATTTATTGGGAGCTGATATTTATGATCCGGCCTCTGGATCGTTCTATTTTGCAGAAGGTCCGGTTTGCACATCTCATATAGTTCTGGCCGATGAAATTAGTAGAGGTCATCCAAAGACTCAGGCCTGTCTTCTTCAGGTTATGGAAGAAAGGGTTGCAATTGGAAGTCGTATGGACTCTGTTCTCAAGAGAATTGTAAGTAAGATTACTCGCCTAGTTAGAATTACTGATGAGCCTGATGAAGTAAGGCAAATTCAGTGGATTATTGCCACGGGTAATCCTTTTGAACAGGAAGGAACTTATCCAATTCCCGAAGCTCAGTTAGATAGATTTACTACTTGTTATGGAATTGATGCGCCAGGAAGAGAAGATGAGAAGAAAATTCGTCTAACCAGCGTTTATGACCCTAATGATGAGAGAAATAGTCCAAAGGTTCAGAAGGTAACCACTCTAAAGGAAATCTATGATATGACGAATTTTATCATCAGATATGTAAGACCGATTAATCAATTGCCGGATGATTCAGCTAATGAGCTGTTGCAACGATATATGGAGAATTCAAGACCAAAGGGTAAGAGCGATGGGGAAAGAAGAGTGTCGGCTCCTTCTGAGTTAAGAGATTTTGTTGATAATTACGTTAAGGCTGGTTTGTCTCCTCGTGCAAATTTTCATTTTGAAGCGGCATCAAGAACCCTCGCTTTCTTTAGGGAAAGAAATTATATTTCTGTCGACGATATTAAGGATGTGGCTCGTCTTGTTATGGCCCACAGGATAATGTTAAAACCGTTGGCCAAAGGCCGCGGTGTTAAACAACAGGATGTTGTTGAAGAAATTTTGCGATTGACGCCTCTGCCATGATGGCATTTACCCTTGAAGAAGCATTCTCAAGCGTCTATAGGGCAGCCGATACTTTACCGATTGGGCTTCCTTCCAGAAGTATCCGTTTCGGCGAACACAGAAGCCAGTTCAAAGGAGATGGCCACGACTTTGACCGGATAGTGGAATATGATCCGCAGGTACACTCTATCGCTCAAATTGATTGGCGGTCAATGACTAAGGATAAGGTGTTTGTGAGAGAAGCTAGGGTGACTAAAGATTTTTCTGTAATAGTTATGGCTGACCTCTCAACTTCTATGACTTTCGGCGTGAGTGACCGTCAGCACAAGGAAAGGATGCTCCTGGAGGTTTTTGGGGACATCGGTCTGGCTTGTTTCCATTCCCAGGATCCAATGGGACTGATTGGTTTTGCCGGAGATATTATTTTTAATGAAACGCCTAAGGTGGGAGAAGACAACGTTTTCTATTTGATGGAGCAGTTGTATAGATTTTTTGACGGCCTTTCTTCTGACGGTCTGGGTAAAATGGACAGGCATAAAACAGACTTTTACAACGCTTTTGATTTCTTGATGAGGACGTATGCAAATACCAACTGTTTCGTTATAGTTATCTCGGACTTTATAGGATTGCAGAATCTTCCCAACTTCAAGGTGTTGGAAGATGTTTTATCAAGCCACGAAATAGCCCTTGTTTTTCTTGATGATCCGTCGGAGTTCGGACACGAGGTTGAATTTCGCCTTGGCCGCGTAAGAATGCAGAATATGGAAACAGGGGATCGAACAACTGTCGCTCGAAGGCAAATGAGAAGCTTGGGCCTTGCCATACGCAGACAAAGAAAAGAAACAAGAGAAAAATTACGCGAGATAG
>JACOZW010000063.1 GCA_016181145.1 Candidatus Yanofskyibacteriota bacterium | reverse complement strand
ATAAAAGTTGTGAATATAGGGTCCAGGCTGACCGGTACCATCCTGAAAATCAAGCGGTGCATGTGCGAGATGCCATCGATAATATTCAATGCCCGACTCGGCGATCCTGAAAGCTGAATCGCGATAGATATTTCTGTAGGCAGATTTAAGCTGGGCATTAACCCAAATAATTAGCCCGGCCAGTATAATAATAGCCAATGATCCGAATAGAAGAACTGCCAAACTCAACTGTCCTTTCTGATTATTGTTATTGGGGTACCTGATCATGGATGTTTACTTAAAGATTTCTAAATATTTCTTAAATTTCTTATAAGCATCAGTGAAGAGTAGTCAAAGCGTCCCAGATTATCCTGGGGAGTTTTATCAGCCGTAATTACAACCTTGATCAGTCTTATTCTATTGATATCAACTGGCTCCGACATAGGCTCCTGAGTTCCGGTATAATTCCCGTCATGATATGAAAAGAGAGGCTGGTCGGCTACCGGAGGCAGAATTAAATCCCGTACGACATCTCTGGTTACCTCATCTGCGAGAGGGTAAGTAGCCGGATTACCAACGGGCTTTATAACGCCCTTGCGCAAAACATTGCCTACAACAAAATAGCGTATTCTTTCAAAAGATCCGTCTCCGTCCATATCGCTATAGTAAACGAAAGATGTTGTGGAAGCTGATTCGACAGGATAACTTCCATTGGCCGATGGCCCCATTGCCCTTACTTCGATTCCCATTTCAGTTAGGGTCGCGGTGATCTCTTGTTGAACAACAAATATATCTCCCAAGAAGATCTGGAGATCAAAGATATCGAGGCCAAACATGCTCACAACAAAAATAATGCCGGATAAAATGCTGATCGCTATAATTATCTCGATCAGCGTAAAGCCTGAATTTTTAATTATTGGATTGCGCATTATGCATTACGGATTATTTTTAATCTGCGTTAATAATTCGCAATGCGTAATTCGTAATTTACTAATTCTACGGTACTAAAATTGCCCGATGCTCCTGCCAAGAACTTCCCATATCTATCGATGCGGTATATGTCTGGTAGCCCGATTTTTTAACAGTAAGAATATATATCCCGCTTGTTAGTCCGGAGAAGAATGATTGGCCTGAAGGAATACAGGAAGAAGAAAATTCAATACTCATGCCTTCGAGGCGAGGAGTATATGCCTGGTTCTCGGTAAATAAATAAACTTTATATCTCAAATATCGATCGCCGTTATGCCCCGCATAAATCACTGAATCTGAATTAGTATAGTAAGTAGCTGAAGTACCGTCAGGACCAATATAATCCCAAGTGCTATTATCGTTATTTGTCGCAATCTGAAATTTTAAACTATCCACTCCGGTCTCCGACGGTTGGCCCGATGGATTCCATTTTAATTTATAAAAATCAGCTAATGTCCCAAGGTCAAACGTGGATGACTCAAGCCACTCCCAGCTCATCGAGGCGTATTTACCGTCAATTTGCTTAAGTCGAAGTTCTCCAACAGGATTAGCCTCCTCAATATTTTGACTTTTCTGGCTAAACTTTCCGTTAGACCAGTCCGTCTGATCTAAATAATTATGTCCGGAGATTTTAGTGTCGCTAAATTCCGCTTTAACCAAACTCATGCTGGCTCCGTCAATAAACTGGCCTCCCCCGTCCTCAATAGCTACCAGCAAAGAAGAACCATTTCTCGGCTCCATTAACCAATTAACTGTGTAGTCGGTACCGGCGTTTACGCTAAATGGTGAAAGCAGAGATGATCCGGCAAGATCATAGTCTGTGTCCGAATTCTGTAGAATATAAGTATCCCACTCGAGATTGCTTGCTTTGCTTCCGCTGACCCCGGTCGAATCAGTAACAGAATATTTAAAAACATCTGGATCAACGCCAATGAGTTTATCTCCTCTCTGATTGAAATCTACACTCGGCACGGCTCGGCAAAACTTATCCCGAGTATTTAAATCCTGCACGCTCAAACGATCTATGCCAAAAGTTATGACTGTAACCTGCTGTTCGCTTACAGTGGCATGCGGCTTGACCGGATTAGGATTCTCCACCAGTCCAGGCTTATAGGTCCTGTCAACCGAATATCCTGATTTAGAAACAGTGATCTGATAACCTAGCGAGCTAGTGGCTATATCCACTAGCTGAAGCTGGCCTCCGTTATTAGTAACATCATTGATATTTATTGCCGGACTTACCAAACTATTCGTAACCGAAACATTAGCCTGAGATACAGGCTGGCCCGAGGCATTAATCACATTGATAAAAAGATTTCCATTTCTTGAGGCACTCTCGAGATTGACCGGGGCAATTGTGGTTGTCGTCTTAATGGGAATGAATCTCAAACAGTCAGTGCAAGAAAGCTCCATCTCCACTATCTTGTAGTCGGCTGGGGCAGTGTCATTGGGGCTACCGCCTAGAACACCGTCAAATGGATCGTCGACATTCCTGACGGTGGTACTCAGAGTAAAACCTATACCCGAAAAATTAATATTTTTTTCAGGTGGAATTATCCCGGCCGGAGCTCCTCCCTGAATACCGACATCGTCATAACGGATATTCCTGACTGTTTCAAGTTCATTTGCTATTATAGTCAGTCCAGTAGAATTAATCTGTGACGCAATTACAATATCCAGTACGTTAGAATAGGATGAATAAATGGCAACCGAAATAATAGCAAATATTCCAATAGCGATAAGTGTCTCAACTAATGTGAATCCGGAATTTTTAATTAATGAATTGCGCATTACGCATTAAGAATTATTTAAAATCTATATTAATAATTCGCAATACGTAATTAGTAATTTACCAATTCTATCTACCTAGCGTCTGCGTAATAGCATAGATTGGCGTAATAATGGCTAGAGCAACAAAAGCAAC
The DNA here is from genome assembly GCA_016181145.1 of Candidatus Yanofskyibacteriota bacterium. Classification (GTDB taxonomy): domain Bacteria; phylum Patescibacteriota; class Minisyncoccia; order 2-02-FULL-40-12; family GWA2-44-9; genus 2-01-FULL-39-28. Next base: position 6,478 of record JACOZW010000063.1, on the reverse strand, counting down.
AATACCACCCATAATCAAAAGCATTATCGGTTCAATAAAAGTTGCAATTGATTTGGTTGTCTCGTCGAGCTCTGCTTCATAAAAATCGGCTAAGAAGAGGATTGATTCGTCAAGTTTGCCGGTATTTTCGCCTACTACAACCATTTGAGAGAAGATCGGCGGGAAAAGATTTGAGCTGGCAACAAAATATTTGGACATCGGATCACCCTTGCGAACGCCCTCGGCCACCTTCATTACCTCCATCCTATACACAAGATTGGAAAGGGTGTTAGCGGTGATCTCGAGAGCTTCAACGATCTTTATCCCCGCCCTCAAAAGAAGACCTATGGTGCGCGAAAAACTTATTATATTGACCGACCTGGACATATCCTTAACGAGAGGGGTAGCAAGAATTGTCTGATGCCACATAAACCTAACTCTGGGTATTTTAAGTATGGCCCAAAAACCAACCGCCAGACCCACCAGCGCTAATCCCACTAAATAGCCGTATTTAGTCAGAAACTGAGATATAGCTATAAATGTCCTGGTAACCAGCGGTAATTCAACATTAAGACTTGTTAAAACCGGGAGGATCTTTGGGAAGATGACAAAAATCATTATGGAAGTGATGCCGATCGTAGCAACAAAAATGACCACCGGATAAGCCATTGCTCCCCGTATTTTTTTCTGCAACTCATCTCTTTTCTTAAGTTCCTCGGCCAAGTATTTTAAATTCTCGCTCAAAGTACCGCTAGCCTCCCCAACCCGAACAAGGTTAATGAAAAAATCTCCGAAGATATTCTGATAACGGGCAAGTCCATCGGCGAGATAATGGCCATTTTTTAAATCAAATATGACCTGATCCAGTATTTTTCTAAAAGTGATGGATTTAGACTGAGCCTTTAATATCTCCAGGCTCTGAAGAATCTGCATGCCGGAACGAATCATTACTTCAAGATTCCGGGCAAAAAGCATTTTCTCTTTTGTTGGTAACCTGAAAAATAAGCTCTTTAAATTCAAAATATGACCATCAAAATGCAAAATGGCGATCCAAAATCTAAAAATTTTAAGAATTTAAATAGATTTTGAACTTCACATTATCATCTTGACTTTTAAGTTGCCAGCTGACCCGCTAATAACACGAAACTTCTTAATTTTCATTACTCATTAACGACCCTCAGTATCTCTTCTACTGTAGTAAGGCCCTCGATTGCTTTTCTGAAGCCATCCTCAAGAAGAGTTACCATGCCATTCTTAATGGCTATTTTTTTTATCTCTCCGGCATCGGCCCTCCTCATAATCGCCTCACGGATAAAATCATTAATTTCAAGAACCTCATAAAGCCCCATTCGGCTGAAGTATCCGGTATCGCCGCATTCAGCACATCCCTTGCCGTAAGAAAAATCTCTATGGTCATCGACTATCTCAGCAGGAAGATGATTTTTTAAACTGTCGAATTCGGCTTCCGTAAGACGCTTTTTGGTTTTGCAATGCGGACAGATCATACGAACCAATCTTTGTCCTATGGCAACATTTACAGTCGAAGCTACTAAAAACGGCTCGATCCCCATATCTAAAAGCCTCGGTAATGTAGTCGCAGAATCGTTAGTATGAATAGTGGTTAAAAGCTTGTGACCCGTCAGTGCGGCATTCACTGCAATCGAAGCAGTCTCCTGATCTCTTATCTCACCCACCATAATAACGTTGGGATCTTGACGCAATATAGAGCGTAGTCCGGATGCAAAAGTTAAGCCAGTTCTTTGGTTAACCTGAATTTGATCAATTCCCTCAAGAGAATATTCTATCGGATCCTCAATGGTAATCACTGAAACCTCCCGCGTGTTTACTTCTTTCAATATAGTGTACAGTGTTGTCGTTTTTCCAGAACCGGTAGGTCCCGTGGCCAAAATCATGCCATGAGGCCTTTGAGTAGCTCTTCTTATTTTTTCTTTATTTTCTTCAGTTAAAGCCAGGTCATCAATCTTAGCTATTTGGGTTTGTTCGGCTAAAAGACGCAGGACAGCATTCTCGCCGTAATAAGTCGGAATTATAGAAACTCTAACGTCAAACTGGCTTGAGGGGCTGGCAATAGTAATTCTAAAACGTCCATCCTGGGCAGCTTGATGTTCATCCGTACGCATACCTCCTAAAACTTTAATCCTTGTGATGACTCCAGGGTGAATGCCTTTCGGAAACATAAAAACATCGTGTAAAATTCCGTCTATCCTAAGCCGCGCAATCAGCTTATCTTCAACCGGTTCAAGATGTATATCCGAAGCCCTGGCCAAAAAAGCGTACTCCATCATACTATCAACTAAACTGATTATCGATATCTCATTCTCTGGCATCGATAACATCTCGTCGATTTTTGCCTTGATCTTGCGGGGCACCTCCAACGAAACCTCAACTTTTTCTTTTCGTACCGCCTCTACCTTCTGGGCAATTTCCTTAATACTCGTCCCCTTCGGACTAACTTCAATTTTTTCAATTGGAACTTCTTTTGTTTTGCTTTTTAGTACAGCCTCAACTTTGGCAACGATATCTTCAGTATTTGAAAGTGCCTTGATGATGTAGTAATTGGCTCCCAGCTCAAGGCTCTTATTTATTGCTTCTGGCTGGCTCAAATTAAACATTACCACCACAGGTAGCTTGGTCTTATCCAAAGATTTGCGTATTTCAGTCAGCAATTCAAAACCATCCATGTCGCCAGGCAAAGGAAGATCCAATAATACAAGAATCGGTTTAGCGCTTGATATCTTATCAAGGGCATCTCTACCGCCATAAACAGTTATGGCCTCATAGCCCGCATTCGTTATCTTCTCGGCCAGCAACTCGGCCATAAAGATATTGTCTTCAACTATGAGGATTGTCCCCAGATTTTTAGTTTTAGAAAAAGGCATTTTAAGTCACCGATCGGGAAAGAATTTTAATTCATGTTTTTAACTGGAAGATATGACGCTTTCCCGTACTTATCCATACTAATATCATACCATATGCAGACCTAAATTAAGAATGTCCCCCCATTCATCCATAAGGAACAAAACAATGCCGCTAGTACCAAGCTAAAACAGTTCTAGTTCTGGGTATGCTATAGTCGGGGGTTGCCAATAAATAACGCTACTTATATAATGTATGATGTAGATAGGGTGAGAGTCCGAAGAGTTCACAATCATACTCATAGACAACCAATACCAATAAAATAATTAATAATAAATTATGAAAGACAACGATCCGACAAAGGTATTAGCTAAAGACCTAATGACTAAAGAGGTTGTATCGGTTCATCCCGAGACTAATCTTCTGGATGTAGCTAAAATCCTGGCTGAACATAATTTTGATGGCGTTCCGGTAATAGACAATGATAGTAAAGTAGTCGGCATAGTAACCGAATACGATCTTATCAATAAGACCTCAGCGGTTCACCTTCCTACTCTACAAATAGTTCTGCGCAACCTTCCTCAGTTCAAGGCAGAAGAGTCTCATTTCCAAGAAGAGATCTTGTCGTTGAAGGTATCGGACATAATGAACAAAGATCCGCTGACTATTGAGGCAGATCTGCCGTATGACGAGATCATCAAATTATTTAAGGAACATCACAAAGTAAACCCGATACCGGTCGTAGATAAAGATCATAAAATCATCGGTGTTATCAGCCGTTTTGATGTTTTACGGCCTTTTCATGTCCTACAGGGAGTCCTCAAATATTTTTAGTAGAACCTACTGAGCGCTCACGCCTTAATATTAGACGGCGAATTGAAAGTTCGTTGCTATTTATCTTTGTAAGCTATTGTGCTACAATTTCATTCATCAGAGCGTGCTAAAACATTTACGAGTAAACAATCAAATACGCGTCCCGGAGGTCGATGTAATCGACGATCAGGGCAATAAACTCGGTATTATGCCGATTTTTGATGCCTTGCGTCTTGCCCACGAGAGGGATCTTGATTTAGTTGAAGTTGGAGCGCAAATGAAGCCTCCTATTGCTAAAATCATGGATTATGGTAAATATATATATCGCAAAGAGAAGCAGGAGAAAGGGGCGCCGAAACAAAGGGACCAGGAGATGAAAACCGTCAGGGTAGGCTTCAAAACAGGCCAACATGACTTAAAATTCAAATCAGAACAGATAGACGGATTTCTGAAAGACGGACACCCAGTCAGAGTAGAATTAACCCTCCGCGGCCGAGAAAAAGGATTAGCCCATATGGGCAAAGAGAAGCTTGAAACATTCATCAAGCTCCTGAGCGAACCCTACACACTACTGAATCCAATAGGCAGATCACCTTACGGCTGGACGATTGTCATCAAGAAGGATAAGAATAAAAAATAAATATTGAATGAGTACTCGCCCTCGCTAAAGCTTCGGCGATGTCCTCATTTTTGTAGCTATTCGCTACACTCATAGACAAAAATGGGAAAGACCAATAAATCATTTCTAAAAAGGATCAAGGTATCGGGAACCGGCAAAATAATGAAACGTCCGCCAGGACAAAATCATTTTAATGCCCGGGCGAACGGACAGCAAACCCGCGATAAGAAGGGAGATGTTCAGGGACCGCATGAGTTAATTAGAAAGTATAAAGCTTTAATTTTTAATTAGATATCTTTAACTTTCTGTGTTTGAGCCAAGTTCAGGGCAAATTCGAGAATTGCGACGAGCCATACTGAGAGGTATGGCGAGGAGCAAGTAGAGAATTTAACGAAGAAATTGGCCAAACCCGAAGGGCTCGTACCGCTTAATGATTAAGCGGAGGGCGCAAAAGTTATAACATGGCACGAGTTAAACGAGGAGTACAAGCGAATGCAAGGAGAAAAAGACTGTTGAAACACACGAAGGGTTTTATGTGGACCCGCAAGTCCAAATTCCGCCAGGCTAAAGAAGCCCTTCTTCACGCTTGGTCATTCCAGTTCGCTGACAGAAAAAAGAAGAAGAGAGACTTCCGAAGATTATGGCAAATCAGAATAAATGCCGCAGCCCGAGAGAATGGAACGACATATTCAAAACTCATAAATAATCTACTCAATTCCAAAATTGAAATAGACAGAAAAATACTCTCTGATCTTGCACAGCATAATCCCGAAATATTCAAACAAATAGTTTCCGAAGCAAAATAAATCCCGACGCTAGCGTCGGGATTTATTTATTTTTGCTCGAGCGCCTTAATCTTGTCATCTATCTCCTGTAGCTTGGCAACATCTTGCCCCCTCGATTGAGGCTCATCATTATGCCTCAATCCAACCTCGACCTGTTCTCTCCACGCTCTTAACTCAGCTAACCTTTTGTCCTTATCGCCGGGGTCTGGTAATTTATTGCCAGATGTTTCAGCGGGAAAAACGTCCTGCTCCTTCTCTTTGGGTGGTTCTTCACTACTAAACATTTCCCTAAATGGATTTTTCATAAATTCATTTTATCAAGAAAAAAGGATTTAAAAAAATCCCGTCTGGGGACAACTGGCTCACAAAGCTACAGTCCAGCTCACGATTTAGGATTGGCTTCTTTTTTTGTATTCCGGATCAAGGGCATCAATTTCTTCTTCCGTAAGAATGCCCGTAAGAATGCCCCCATAGTAACGCCCTTTTCCATCAGAAAATTTATCAGCAAAAAGCCGGTCAGCCCTAGCTAAAATATCTAACTGACGAATTGTTGGCTGATCTCTTAAAAGTTCTTTCATCGTCATCAATTTTTGCTGATCCTGCCCTTCAACTTTTTCCATAAATTTATATTAACAAATTACCGAAAGTTTTCCATTCCCCTTTGGGGGTAGTCCAGGCTAAGGAACCTAGGAAAACCCGAAGTAGCTCAATTAACTACATACTTCCTTGCCTGGAAAACCCGAAGTAGCTCAATTAACTACATACTTCCTTGCCTTGCCCTCCATAGCTTTAGCAACGGAGGGGTCATTTCATCCTGATCCGCCTACGCTAAAGCTGCAGGCAGGCATGAAACTGGAGATAACAAAAAGCCCCGCACAAGATGTGCGAGGATATGACTTATAGCTCTCGGTCAAGATTAAGCATTGTCAGAATATGGAATTGCAACAGTCCTGGAAGGTCGCATTGATTTTGTCATTCTGGCTTCCCAAAATCTTCCACGAGTTCCGGGCTTGGACTGATGCCCGTCCTGAATCGGTATGGAGAATCTTTCGCCGTCGGGCGTAACCGATTTACCATCGGCGGAAGTTACTCCATTGAAAGATCTTGTCACCCTTACATGCATATCTGTCTCTCCTTTCTTTTCGGATTAAGTTAATTATACTACAAGAAACCGAAAAAATCAAGTACTGTAAGAAAATCGTCGCCAGGGGGAATCGGCTTCACCTCTAGTCGGCTTCCGCCTCCTCTGGATTCAGGTCGCTTCTCGCGGTGTTTTTTTTGCCAATTGCAAAAATACATCGCTCCGACATTCGATTCCCCACGAAAGCAAAGCAGTTTGCTTTCTGTAGTGCTAATATAGTTTTAAAATAAAACCCCAATTCGGGGTTTTATTTTAAAAATGCAG
>JACOZW010000062.1 GCA_016181145.1 Candidatus Yanofskyibacteriota bacterium | reverse complement strand
TTACTGGTTTAAAATACTTTTTTAAAATAAACTTATTTACAAAATACTCCAAATTGTTGGTCGCTCTCCTCGTCTTTGCAGTGCTTTCTATTATTCCGGCCACAGACAAGGTATCCGCAATTACGAGGGTAATATATTTTATAAATCTTAGTTTAGCCGGAATGGTTATTTACTACTTAGCCGGAGTAAAGAAGGATTTTGCCGTGAGATTGGTAAAAAATATTACTATACCAGTAATTATAGTTATCGTTGCGGGATTTATTCAGCTTATTTCAACTTATTTTATAGACATCTACCAATTTATGAGGATTTGGGGAGAAGGAATTCAGATGAGGCAATTCGGGGTCCTCTGGTCGGAGATTGCCGTACGAATCGGAAATACTTGGTTTGCCTATTACGGCCCCCAATTATCACTGCGGGTTTTCTCTTTATTTCCAGACTCTCATTCTTTCCCACAATTTGTTTTATTGGGATTACCGGCTCTGTTTGCAGTTTCCTTGCTAAAAATTACGAATTACGAATTACGAATTACGAATTTGAAAGATATGATAAAAACAAGAGCCAATATGAGGATACTTTGGATTCCGGCCGCTTTCCTAATAGCTATTTTGAGTGGAACGCGTGGGATCTGGGCGGCAAGCGTCGGTGTTCTGGTTATTATAGCTGGGGTTATATGCTGGATGCACAGAAGCAAAGCTGGAAAAAATCATAAAAATATTTTCAAATATATTTCTTCATATATGCTGGTTTTCTTCTTACTTTTTACCATAGCTTATCCAATATTTGTATCACCCCAGTTTTTATTATCAAAAGGGGACTGGGGATTATTTGGTGAGAGGATTAAATCTATAATAGATTTCGGTGAGACATCGAATAGTCAGCGCATAGAGATATGGAAGGCCAGCCTAGAATCAATAAGAGAACGCCCGTTATTGGGTGTGGGTATAGGTAATTTTCCGGTAGTGCTTGATCAGAGAATATTTTTGGCCAGAGCCGGGTCATCAGCTCACAATATTTATCTTCACATTGCCGCCGAGATGGGAATATTAGCATTAATAATCACTGTTTGGTTCTTGTGGCTAGTATTTAAAAAGTCTTATGACAATTTTATTTCAGACCCGCCTGCGCTTGGTTACAGCGAGGCGAAGCAAGATCCTCTCCTCGTTACGTATTTTGGTGCAACACTTCTATTTGTCCCGTGGGTTCTAATATATTCTTTAACCGATGTTGCGCTTTTTGACGAGAGGTCGTTTCTGCTTTTTGTGATAACAATCGCTCTAATTTTGAGCAACAAAAAACCCGACTAAGTCGGGGCTAATGAATTGTAGTGCTCTCTTTGCGTTCAAGCATCGATGACAACTGAATAGGCAAGTTTCCTAACGGGTGACGTCTCTCAACAACTCCTCCAACGCAGACAAATTTGCTCTGGCTTAGGTACTTGAGTAAATCAGCGATGTGTTTTAGCGAAAAATTATAAGGCTTTTCTCTCAGTAAAGATACGATTTCTCCACTGAGTGCGATTCCCTTTGGTTTTGAACCTATGAATGCCAGTAGGGCAACTGCGGCATCGTAGTCTATATCCTGCATCTCCAGCGCCCTTAGTCTAGCTGCCTGGCGCATTTCAAGTTCAACATACTTTCTCTCGCTTGAATTAAGTTCTCCATGTACATCGAAAATACCCAAGTCCACCTACCGCATTATTGGAAAATAGCTGTTTATATGTTATTATATTTTCAAAATATGTCAATCCCTCTGATTACAATCAATCTGGTAGTGCTTAATGGCGAGAAATATATCCGTCATTGCCTGGATGGAATCTTGAACCAAACTTATCCGAAAGAATTGCTTGAGTTTAATATTCTGGATAATGGATCACTCGATAATACCGCGAGTATTATCGAGAATGCAAAATTTAAAAATCAAAATGTAAAATTTTTAAAATGGGATTTAATTAAAAGTAAGCAAAATCTGGGAATGTGGCCCGGACAAGAAGAGTTGCTGAAATATTCAAGCGGTAAATACGTCTTGGCTATGGCGGTTGACGTAATTCTTGATAGGGATTTTATTAAAAACGCAGTCGAGGTAATGGAAAAAGATCCAAGAATCGGAGCCCTTGAGGCGAAGATATATAAATACGAACTAAGCGATTTACGATTTACGATTTACGATTTACCTAAAGATATACTTGATACTTGCGGATTTGAAATTTTTAAGTCAAGAAGAGTTGCTAATATTGGACACGGCCAGAAAGACGGACCGGAATACAATAAGGAAAAGGAAATATTCGGTGTTGAGGGTGCGGCCCCCTTCTTCAGGAGAGGGGCAATGGAAGATATCCGTGTTGATGGCGAATTCTGTGATCATGATTTTTTCTGGTACGGTGATGATCTGGATTTCGCCTGGCGAATGAATCTCTTCGGCTGGAAGCAAATATTCGCTCCTTCGGTAGTAGCCTGGCATGACCGGCAAACAACCAAAAGTTTAAAGAAAAATTGGCTAGATTATATTTTACGAGTACCGGTCCGACGCCAGATACCTATCAGAAAACGCCAATTAGACTGGCGCAATTTGCGCTGGACAATTATTAAAAATGACTATACAATAAATATCTTGAGAGACCTGCCAATCATTCTAGGCAGAGAGATTTCCGTATTCGGATATGCTGCTCTCTTTGAGCCTAAGGTGCTGTTGGAGTTTCCTAATTTTTTGAGATTATTGCCTAAGATGATCGGCAAAAGGAATGAAATAATGAAAAAAGCGACTGTCAAGCCAGAAGACATAAGAAGGTGGTTTAATTAATTATTAATTGTTAGTCACTAGTATTCAACTCAAGTTCTAATGGCTAATTTCTAGGTACTAATTTGGATCAGCCTGATTTTAATCAATTTAAAACATATCGCAAAAAGCGCTATCTGGGCGTTCTGTTTTTTGTTCTGGCGGCTTCCGGCTTGATTTACGGCATGTCAAAATATGGCATCGGTGCTAATGAGATAAACGTTACCAATGAAGATAGCGGTAACACTATATGGAATAAAGTAACTAATCTTTTCGCCGGTCCGAATGGTGAAGGGGGGATGACTATAGATGATGATCCTGATTATGTAATGCCTAAATCCGATGACGGTCGCTGGGATATACTGATATTAGGTATTCGTGGGGAGGAAGAAAATCATCCGGAAGAAGTTGGGGCGTGGCTGACTGATACCATGATGGTTTTGAGCCATGATAATAAAACCGGAAAGACCTCTTTAATATCTATTCCCCGCGACCTATATGTGCGCATATACGGGACTAAAATGGGTAAAATAAATGAAGCTTATGAAACTGGCGTACTCAGGAAAAATAGCTTAGGTTTTACCCGGAAACTAATCTCCAAAATTACGGGCGTCTACATAGATAATGCTATCGTTGTAAATTTTGCTTCATTCGAAAAAATAATTGATGAACTGGGCGGAATAGATATAGAATTAAGCCAGCCTTTCACCGAAAAAACTCAGTGGGGCTATGAATTCTCATTGCCGGCCGGCAAAAATCACCTCGACAGTCAAACTGCTCTTTACTATGTCCGCTCTAGATTTTCTTCAAGCGATTTTGATCGCGCCCAGAGACAGCAAAAAGTGATGGTGGCTATAAAAGATAAGGTAATGGCACTGAGCCTTCTTTCCGATCCCATCAAAACCCTCGGCATACTCCATACTATCCAGAGTAATATCGAAACAGATTTAAAGATTTGGGATATTAACGGTCTTGTTAGCCTTTCTAAGGAATTTAGCGGTGCCGGCGATAAGATCAGGAGGCTCACCATTACTACCGAGAATCTTTTATACGAAACTCACATTGGAAATATTTATGTCCTTCTGCCAAAAGGGGATAATCTTCAGGGCATAAAACAGTTTTTTCAGGATGCGCTAAAATAAGATTTCATAGCTTATGCTGTCGATCATTATTGTAAACTACAAAAATCCTCCGCTACTTCGGCTTTGCCTCAAGTCCCTTGCCAAAACTCTAAGCCCCAGCTTTAAGTATGAAATTTTGGTTGTTGATGTGGCAAGCACTATAGAAACACGCGGTATCGTTTCAGAATTCCCTGAAGTAAGGCTCCTGTCTTTCAAGGATAATATCGGTTATACAAGAGGAGTTAATGAGGGGATCAAGAACAGTGACGGAGAAGCTTTTTTGATTCTTAACTCAGATATTATCCCCCTCGATAATTCTATAGAGAAAATGTACGGCTATCTTATGGAGAATCAGGACGTCGGCATGGTAGGCCCTCAACTGCTTAATTTTGATGGAAGCATCCAAGACTCCTCCTTCAGGTTTTACGGACCTATGACAGTAGTCTACAGGAGAACTTTTCTTGGTAATTTACCTTGGGCAAAAAAAGAACTGGACCGTTTTTTGGCAAAAGATATGAACAGGAATGAGATATTAAGCGTTGACTGGATAATGGGCTCGGCTATTATGGCAGATAAAAAAGCTTTTCAAAAGATTGGTTTTATGGATGAGAAACTATTTTTATACATGAGTGAAGTTGACTGGGCAAAAAGATTTTGGGAAAATGGATATAAAGTTAAATATTTTCCTCGATCACAGATGTATCATTACCATAGGCGTGGTTCAAAAGGAAAATTTAATGCTTTTGATATAATCAATAAAGAAACGCGTTGGCACATAATCGATGCAATTAGATACTTCAGAAAACACGGAATCTCGGCTCGCCTCGCCAAAGCCTCCGGCGGAGCGCGGGCCAAAAGTTTTTCCGCCTAAACTAATGCTTACTGGCTCAGCAGGCAGAAAATTAATAGTGGTCGCTGTAATCCTATCCCTGGGGGCAGGTTTTGGCGGCGGTTTTTGGTTTGCCAAGAGTCAGATTGCTGATCCTTCCATACCCATTATTCAGAAATTAACTAATCAGAGTAACGGACAGCCACAAGAGGTTAATTTCGCATTATTCTGGGAGGTTTGGGATTCTTTGAGCGAGAAGTACGTAGATACAAGTAAAATTGATCTGCAAAAAATGCTTTACGGGGCAATTGAGGGAATGGTCAATAGCGTCGGCGATCCCTATACAGTATTCTTTGAGCCGGTTGTCAATAAAAAATTCCAAGAAGAAATATCCGGTGCTTTTGGCGGAGTTGGCATAGAAATAGGAAAGAGAAACAATACTATTACTGTAATTGCACCCCTGCAGGATACTCCCGCTTTCCGAGCAGGTATTCTGGCCGAAGATAAAATACTAAAAGTAGACGGTAAAATAATCTCCGATATGAATGTGGAGGAAGTGGTGAATCTTATACGCGGTAAGGTAGGAACTAAGGTCATCTTAACCATATCCCGTAACGGAGAATCGGCTACCAGAGATTTTCAGCTGACTCGGGAAACTATCAGAATACCAAGCGTGAAATGGCAGCTTCTCGACGGCAATATCGCTTATCTCCAAGTATACACTTTCAGCCAAAATGTTGACCCGGATTTTGAAAAAGCGGCTAATGAAATATTGAAGTCATCGGCAACAAAGTTAATACTCGACTTGCGTAATAATCCCGGCGGACTGCTTGATTCAGCAATTAATTTAGCCGGCTGGTTTCTGGATAAAAATCAAACTGTAACGATAGAAAAGTTTAGAAGTGGCATGCAGGAAGAATTCAAGTCTAGGGGTAATGGAGCATTGAGGATTTACCCGACCATTGTTCTTATAAATGGGGGGTCAGCATCGGCTTCCGAAATTCTTGCCGGAGCACTTAGTGACAATAAGAGTATCCAGTTAGTCGGAGAGAAAAGTTTCGGTAAGGGTTCCGTACAAGAACTGCAACAATACGATGGGGGGTCATCGCTCAAGGTAACAATTGCCAAATGGTTAACACCTAAAGGCAGATCTATTAGTGATCTGGGAATCGAACCAAACTACAAAGTCGAGATTCCTAAAGATGCTGATCCGCCTGCGCAGGCAGGGGAGGCGAGTTTTGAGTTGGGCAAACCGGGTAAGGATCCTCAGTTAGATAAAGCTATTGAATTACTTAAGTAAATCAATTATACTATTGTGCGATTACGAATTACGCATTGCGTATTTAAATTCGTAATCCGAAATACGTAATTTATTAATTTGAATCTATGAAAGTCATATTACTACAAAACATAAAAGGCGTTGGGAAGGTGGGCGATGTTAAAAAAGTTGCTGATGGCTATGGACGGAATTACCTTTTGGCAAATAAGCTGGCTAAGATGGCAACCGAAACTGCGATCAAGGAAACCGAGGGCCTGAAAAGAAAAAATGAGGCTGAGATGAAAGCTACCCATGAGAAAGCCAAAGAAATAGCCGAAAAAGCTAAAGATGTGGTTTTGGAATTCACTAAAAAATCCAGTAAAACCGGCACGTTGTTTGCTTCACTGACAAAAGAAGAGATTGCCGAAGAATTATCAAGAGCAATTGGCACTAAGGTTGAATCCGATATGGTCAATCTTAGAGAACACGGCGAACATATAAAACAGCAGGGAGAGCACATGATAGAAGCGGAATTAGCGCCGGAAGTAAAAATAGAACTCAAGGTGGTTATAAAACCTGAATAAACTAACCCCGCCATGGCGGGGTTAGTTAGCTATGACATTGACCACTTTAACGAGTCGATGAGTGCCGTCGAATCTAACCTTCTTTTTGGTAGTAAATTTTACCTTGCCGGTAACTACTGCGTAAATTGTATCATCCGATCCTATTCTAACGCCTTTGCCGGGTAAGAATTTGGTGCCTCTCTGGCGGATTATAATACTACCAGCTTTTGCCGGTTCACCGTCATAGAGTTTCACGCCCAGATATTTGGGCTGCGAATCTCGTCCTAGTTGTGTACTACCTATAGCTTTTGTATGTGCCATGCGCCATGCGCAAGTTTATAAAGTTATAAAGTTGAAAGTTTCTAGGTTTATGATATATCCTACTTTATGAACATTATGAACTTGAAGAACTTTTAACTAGACTATTATGATATCAAAATTCCTCAACTTAATCAAGTCTTACCAATATCACGTCTTTCTGGCTTTATGCATAGGCCTTATATCTTTTGTCAGTTATAATTTGGGTCAAATTGATGCCCTGAATAAAAGACCCCTGAAAATAACGGATTCTTCGGGAAATGCCTCTAGCCTTAAAGCCGATATTTATTCTGCGATTGAATCAAAAGACGGAAACCGGAAATCGGAAACCAAAAAACTGGATCTGCGGGTAGTGATTTCTAAAACCTCGACTTCTAAAAAATATCATTATTCCTGGTGTGCCAGCGCCAAAAAAATCAAGCCCGAAAATCAAGTCTGGTTCAGTTCAGCAACAGAAGCGGAGAAGGCTGGCTATAATCTGGCGGGGAACTGCTTGCCCTGAGTAAATCAAAGGATACTAAATAGCTTCTCCATTTAATTAAAAAGCCGACGGTTAGGTCGGCATGGGAATGGCCATTAATCCTCGAAATACTGCATTCTATGTTCGAGCTTCCAGTCGTTGATTTTCATAACGGCATCGGTTCTTACTGTAACAACCTTAGCATCTTTTCTGGGTTTACCCCTGTCATCCTCGTCCCAGCAAGAGATAACTTCCAGAGTATCACCCAGATCTCTTAGAACTCTGCCCTCTCCAATTAATCTTTCATCTTCGTTGCCAATTGATTTAACTGTTCGAAACATATCCCCGGCTGTAGGTCTTTTTCTGGCGGGGAGATTATCTAAATTGAATGTAATGGCACCATTTCTTTCCCCTATACTTATATTCATCCTATGGCTATGATGTTTGGTCGCCATTCTTGCAATTAAAATGCCACTTACCATTAAGGAAACAAGCTTACGCTCTAACCTAGTAGCGCAAAATGAAGGAATTTTATCGCACCGGATTATCTCTTTGTGGTTATAAACCCAATATGCTCCGTAACCATTGCCAGCACCGCTATCATCCATGTAGATATTAGTAAATTGCCTGAATCTATCCGCATCTTCTTTTGAAGCAAAGCACAGAATTATTCCATGGCCGTCTTCAATAGCCTGAAGCATTGCAAACATGGTAATCACTCCCCAGTACTTAATGGCATCATATCCTAACACCATCTATGGGATGAGTCAAAAATAGGTGACTACTATCTTGGGAAGTAAATTTGACTTGAGCTACTATATAGTTTAATATTTTTCAGTCATCAGTTCCTAGTGGTATTTACCTGCAGAAGGGAGCTTATGATCCGATTTGTCCGCTCATCTCTGGCCCTACGGAAGTTCAGGAAATCTGCCGACAAAGAAGTGGATCTGTCGGAATTAATTCCCGTGTTTCTTAAAAACGGAAAAAGTGGAGTCGACTACCAGTATAGGGCTTTCCTCGCGCATGGTCGGGATATAAGAGAATTTTATTTCGATGCTCCATATAGAATAATTTTGGAATGCCGCAGAAACAAGATTTTAGACTGGACCTGGATTCCTATTGCCTGCGTTTCATTTGATAAGGGTCTAGTAAACTCAATCTGTATTAAACAAATTCAAGGGCCAAGTTACGCCGATCCAGAGGATAAAGACATGCGTATTGCCGCTCTGGCTGAGATAAAATGGGAGAGACTGTTGGTTCGGATAGTTTGTGAATGGGCCAAAGCAAACGGTATTAGGCGTGTTGAGTTAATAAGCTGTAAGAAGTCGAGCTGGTATAGAGACTACAGGCATCAGCAGATGTTTATTCGATATGATGTTACAGCAAGAAGGATGGGTTTCCAAAAATCGAAAAAAGAGGAAGGGATTTACGAGTTAAATATTTCTGATCTGAAACCCTTGGTAAAAGCGGC
>JACOZW010000067.1 GCA_016181145.1 Candidatus Yanofskyibacteriota bacterium | reverse complement strand
TTGTGGCAAACTAAACAGGGCGCTACCTATGTAAATTATTGTATAAATAATTTAGGATTCTAATATATGAATTTGGCAAATTTAAAAAACGTAATTTTATCGGTTCTGATGATTTCAGCGCTGATGAGTCCGGGCTCTTTTTCAAGGGCTGACTCTGTGACGCCGGCGGAAGAGTTTCCTTTTGTTTATCTTTTTCATCTTTATTACGATAATGGCCGGTTACTTGCCGATAAAGATTTTGAATTTAAGTACGACCTTATTGCCGACCAGTTTGTTCAGCCGCAACTAAATACCGCCAAGCCTTTTAGGGGCGAAGTAGTCAGTATTTCAGGCAGTATTATTGGGAATTTCAAGTTTGATCCGCCGGTTGCTAAAGGCAAGATATCAGTCAAGGGGCCGCATTTTAGCAATGCTGGCAAAGTTAATTTTTATAATGATAAAGACGAATTATTATTGATCATTCAAGTATCAGAAAGTTCCGTTTGCAACGAAGATAAAATTTGCAATGCCGATACCGGAGAAAGCAACCAAAATTGTCCTAGCGACTGCAAAACTGTGCCAACCGAAACTCCCAAAGCTCAACCGTCGCTTTTGGGCAGAGTATTTTCACTTACGAATCTGCTTGGTTTAGCGGTCGTCATTATTTTAGTCTTCTTGTTTCGCTGGTTAAGAAGTAGAAAAAATGAAATTTCTTCTCAAATTTAAAAAAATTGTTTATGTAATTTTTATTGCCGGTTTATTGGCTGTTTTCAGTTATTCTATGGCGGCTGACGAATCAGTCTTTCTAGAGGCTCATTACTTGAGTGGTCCTCTTGCTGGGCAGATACCTGAAAGACAACTAGAACCCGGTTACACCGTATTCTTGGCCGCTTCTATTTCCAACGACGGCAGTCAATTTTGTCCGGGCGCGAGCGGTTACAAATTATTTCATACCATGGCTCACGCTAAAGGCGGTGTTTTAGAAGATATTGAGTATCTTGCCAAAGGAGAGGGCGATGACATTGAATTTGAATTTAATTCCGGTTCACCAAATCAAAAAAATATTTATTGGCCCGTCTTTTACTGCTGGAGCAGCAGCACTCCCGAAGTTGCTTTGGGCAGTAGGGAAACACGTACGACCAAACAATGGACTAGCCCTGAAAGATTTGACCAAAACACGGTTGGCGGCAGATGCAACTTATCCAATCCGAGCTGGAGCTCAACTTCAGTTAAGGTGGGACTTGGATGTAAAGGCCGAGATTTTACATTTGAGCTTTGGCGGGGAGGAAGGGCGCTTTTCAGCAGGATAGAGACGACCATAAATGCCACTTTTCCAAACCAAGGCAGTGGACCTTTCACTGTGATTAAAAGATGGAAGGTGACTAGCGATAATAATTATCTTTTCAAGGCTAGAGTGCCTGATCCTAATGGCGATCTTGCTGTTTCCGGTGAAATATCCCCGGGTAAGAGTGGCGGCGGCACATCAGAAGAAAAGTCTACTTTGATTGAATTTAAGAATCCTTTGGCGGCCGAAGATTTTAAAGAACTTATTGACGCTCTATTGTCCGATTATCTATTCGGGCATTCAGATTCTTCTTTCCGGAGGCGATCCGGCCAAAGTTACCAAGGGAAAAAAGATTCTGCTTTGGGCAGTAGTCGGCTTGGCAGTCATTTTTATCGGCCGGGGATTTATCGCTTTGATTGAAAGCATACTTAATTTAGGAAAATGACAAATGACAAAAACCAAATGACAAATTATAAAAAATTTTTGTTGATTGTGTTGCCTGTCACCTTCTTTAGTGTCTGGTTTTTGTTTGGAAGCGGCGATGTTTTGGCTGTGGCAAAATTCGGCGAGCCTTGTTCCAAGGCGAGTGATTGTCAATCCGGACTGCAGTGTTTCGGCAATACTTGTGTGGAGTGTTACAATTCTACGATTTGCAATGACAGGGATGGCGGCAGATGCAACGACGGCGTTTGCGTGTCGCCTGGCGGGAATAGCGCCGGAAAGCTTTGCGCTTCAAACGACCAATGTGTTTCCGGGGTCTGTGACGGCAACACAAGCACCTGTCGTGGTGGTTCGAGTTCTACAACCACGACGAACATGGCTGACGAGGGCGACCCTTTAGGCGGTTTTCCGGGAGAAGATTTGAGTTTTCAGGATATAAACCAGATTGTAATCGGTTTGGCCTGCTGGTTGGCCAGAGTAGCTTCTTTGTTGGCCGCGATTTTTGTAATTTGGGCCGGATTAAAATTTGTAACTGCCGGCGGCGACCCCAAGAAATACCAAAGCGCAAAGGATAATTTTAAAGCCGTCTTGCTTGGAATTTTGGTTATTTATGGCGTCTATGTTATAATTGCCACCGTAGCTCACGCAGTGGGAATCACAGATTTTTCTTTCATCCCGCTTGTTTGCTAGAGAGTGATTATTATTTTAATTTAAATTTTTATGAAAGGGGGTGTCTATGAATAGAGTGAAATCTTCTATGAGGTATATTGTGCCGGCTTTGGGTTTTTTGCTTCCGGTAATTGCTTTGGCTGCCCTAGCCAACCCTTCACCAGTGCTAAGTGGTGGAGCGGTTACGTTGACCGAGGTTGAAAAGTTGATCAATGGTATCGCCAGATTTTTGATCGTGATTTCCATCGTTATCGCGGTTATATTTATAGTTTATGGAGGCATCAGATGGATTGCCGCTGGCAGTAACGAAGAGCAGGTTACCAAAGCCAAGTCTATCGTCTGGAACGGCATCATCGGCGCTTTGGTTGTTTTAGCTGTCGGAGTTATCCTTCAGACATTGGCGGGTGTGGTTACAAGAAGTTTCTTTGGCACGTTTAGGCAATAACTCACAACTTTCAGCTTTGAAAAAGCAACTAAACCCCTCTTTGAAAGAGGGGTTTAGTGTTGTATTATGGGTTTATTAAATTGTCTTTAAACTGTCTCCGTGGCGGAACTTGGTATACGCGCAGCGCTTAGGACGCTGTTCCCGCAAGGGATTAGAGGTTCAAATCCTCTCGGAGACACCAGCTACTCCAAAGGATTTTTTTCAAGCGGGAAGAGGGCGGGGGATTTGTAGGTTGACCTGAAAATGTCTTCTTTAATTGAACCGTCCGGCAGGACTATTTTTCTGGTTAAAATGGTTTTCATTGAACCGTCGGGCTTTTGTTCTAAGATATTCGGGCCGTCAATTTCAATTTTTCTGTCATTTTCTGACCCGTAAATTTCAAAAGATAATCTTGTCTCCTCTATTTTGTTTTGTATCAAAATGTTGTTTGAGGTGTCATTTTTAAATTTAAGATCTATCACTCCCGGATAAATAGTGGCATCAAATCCTTGAGGGTTGTAATATCTCACAGGCAGAGAGTGGCCTCTCCTTTCCAGAATAGGCAGACCGGCGGCTGTTGCCGCTCTAAATAAAGTCGTTGAAACCTGACAGATGCCCCCGCCAAACTCCGGTATTAGTTTTCCGTTCTTTACGACCAGTTCGT
>JACOZW010000061.1 GCA_016181145.1 Candidatus Yanofskyibacteriota bacterium | reverse complement strand
GCCTTCGTGAATTCCCTTCGGTCAGTTCCCGCTTTCCTGTCGGTTTATCAATCATTGTTTATACCTATCCCTCCCGCAACGGTCTCGAAAATGATACGGCAAGGAATTACTCAGGGTTCAATTAACTTTTTATGAAATTATTACTTACATCTGGCGGTATAACCAATAAATCGATTGCCGACGCACTTTTTGAGCTGGTCGGTAAAAGACCCGAAGATACTTCATTAGTTTTTATTCCCACTGCTTCCAATGTGGAAAAAGGAGATAAGGACTGGTTAATTAATGACCTGATAAATCTAAAAAACCTAAATCTTAAAGAGATTGATATAGCAGATATCTCGGCAATAGGTAAGGAATTATGGCTTCCTAGGATGGAAGAGGCTGACGTCTTATTCTTTGGGGGAGGCAATTCATATCATCTTATGGAGTGGTTGAATAAATCTGGTCTTACGGAAATACTGCCTGAATTGCTTAAGAATAAAGTATATGTAGGACTTAGTGCCGGAAGTATGGTAACGGGAAAAGATCTAGCGCTGATACAGTCACAAATACTTTATGGGGAAGACTGGGAGCGTAAAGAAGATATGGCCGGTCTTAATTTTGTAGATTTTTATTTTTTTCCTCATCTTAATTCCCTGCATTTTAATCTTCGGAAAGAAGACATCATCAGAGATGCCGTAAAAGATATAGATGGAAAAGTTTATGCGATGGATGATAACTCTGCCCTGAAAATAGTGGACGGAAAGATTGAGATAATAAGTGAGGGGAAATATTTAATTTTTGATAAGTAGATGCGTACACGAGCGATAATTTTAAAAAAACAGGATGCAGGAGAGTGTGATCAGCTGGTGACTTGTTATACTGAAGAATTCGGTAAACTAACTGCGGTTGCTAAGAGTGCTTTAAAACCCAACTCAATCCAGGCGATGCATTTAGATATTTTTAATTTGGTGGATTTTGAATTGATTAACGGACGGGCAACGCCTATTATTACCGGCGCTCAGGTAGAGAGAACTTACGGTGAACTGAAGACCAGTCTAACGGCTCTGGCTGGAGCTTATTTTTTTACTGAAGTTTTTAATCGTCTCGTTTTCGACTATCAGAGAGACAATGGGATGTGGAATTTCTTAACCAGTTTATTAGATGACTTTAACGGCCTAGATAATAATTTTCAAGAATTATTCAGGATGAAGCAAGCTAGCTTAATAGGTCTTCTGGGATATGCTCCAAATACAAAAGACGGGGAATTGTTGTCTGTTCCTGCCATGAATGCTATCTTCGAGTCTTTGGCCGAAAGAAAGCTCCACTCCTTAAATTTTATGAATTTTGTGTTAAAATGAGGTAGCATCCGGATAATTTTAAATTTTGATTTTAGTCTAGCGCATATGACTACCCGAGTTCTAAAATATCTTATATTGCTTGCTTGCGCCCTGTTAGTGGTGGCCGTCTCTTCTTTTTGGTTTGGCAGTTCTTCATTCAGGGATAAAGATGTTGTTCTCGAGCTGGAAGGACCGACCCAGGCTTCATCCGGAGACGAGGTGGTATACAAATTAAAATATTCCAATACGACAAGAAGCAATCTAAGCAATCTCAATTTTGTATTTTTTTATCCTGAAGGATCGACCGTGATAACGGATACCGGAACCAGCGACGACTCTTCAGAAGAATTTAATATTGAAAGTCTTGCGCCCGGTGAAAAGGGTGAAAAGGAACTGAGAGCTTTTTTATTGGGGGAGAGGGGCAATATTAAGGTTGCCAAGGCTACTCTTTCCTTCAGAGCCGGCAATTTGAGGTCAACGTTCGAAAAAACAGCCACTCTTTCGACCACGATTGTTAATACCCCTATATCCCTGACCTTAGTCGCTCCGCCAAGTGCGGTTTCCGGTCAATCGGTAACATATATCCTTGATTATAGAAATGAATCCGACGAAGATGCTACTGATCTAATTCTCACCGTTGATTATCCGGACGGATTTACGCCTAAGGAATATAACCCTAAGCCTAAAAGTAGTAATAATAGCTGGGAAGTTAAGCTCCTAAAAAAGGGGAGCGGTGAGAGAATCAGTATAACAGGATCATTAAACGGCCAGGAGGGCGAGAATAAAGTCGTTTCAGCTACTTTAAAGCGCAAGGTGGGGGATAGATATGTCGATTACCAGAAGGCTTCAGCAGCCACGGTTATTTCAAATCCAGTTTTGGGAGTCGAGGTATTTGTTAACGGAGTTTCAGATTATTCTTCTTCTCCCGGGGATCGCCTGTCTTATACTGTTAAATACGGCAATAACTCTAATATGAATCTGTTCGGCATGAATTTAGTCGTTAAATTGGAGGGTGATATGTTTGATCTGTCTGCGCTCGATACACGTGGCGGTTTTTTTGATGAAGCAAATAAAACCATCACATGGAATTCCACCACAGTACCGGATTTTTCTAATTTTGAACCCAATAAAAGAGGTCAAGTTGGATTTAATATAACTCTTAAATCTTTTTTCCCATCTTTGGTTACTGGAGCTCCTAGCGACAGATTTGTTAAGGTTTCAGTTAAGTTTGGTACGCCTAACATACCTACCGGATTTAGCGGAGATGATATTGCTGTTTCCGCAAGCTTGGTGACTAAAATAGGAACTCAGCCGGGCCTAAACCAGTCCGCTTATTATAATGACCCCAACTTTGGTTCTTCCGGACCGCTACCGCCAAAAGTCGGCGAGGATACTTTCTATACCATTCATTGGCAATTGACTAATCCCGGTAATGCCGTTGATTCTGCGAAGGTTGTCGGCAAATTACCGCAGGGAGTAGAGTGGGTTGATACAACAAAGTCTAGTTCCGGTCCTGCCCCCGTATTCAACGCTAACTCATCAGAGGTTATCTGGAATCTGGGCGCATTGCCTTATGGAACAGGCATCTTTAACCCTAAATATGAGGCAAGCTTTAAAATTAAAATCAGGCCCACAAATAGCCAGAAGGGAAATACACTACAGCTTATAGACAATGTACAGCTTACCGGAACGGACAGCTTTACTAAACAGCCGGTTATCGTAAATGGCGGAAGTTTAAGTAGTAATAATCTGGTGGATAGGCCGAAAGAAGGCACAGTCCAATAAGAATGTAGCAAGTATTAAATATTAAATATTATGGCAAAAGAAGAACAGGATTTATTAGAAAAGGTCGTCTCATTATGTAAGCGGCGTGGTTTTGTTTTCCCCGGCTCGGAGATTTATGGCGGGCTGGCTAACTCATGGGACTATGGCCCGCTTGGCGTTGAGTTGAAAAATAATATTCAACAGCTATGGTGGAAAAAATTCGTCCAATCTCGCGACGATATGGTTGGCATAGACGCAGCGGTTATTATGAGCCCAAAAGTCTGGGAGGCCAGCGAGCACATTAAAAGTTTTACCGATCCCTTGGTTGAATGTAAAAAATGCCATCAGCGATTTCGTGAAGATCAGATTGGAAAAGATTGTCCTAGTTGTGGAAATAAAGAATTCTCGGAAGCAAAACAGTTTAATTTAATGTTTCCTGTTCATCTGGGTTCTACCGAAGATTCAGGGGTCACTTCGTATTTAAGGGGAGAGATTGCTCAGGCAATGTTTGTAAATTTCAAAAATATACTTGACTCAACTCGAGTTCGTGTGCCCTTTGGTATTGCCTCGCAGGGAAAAGCATTTCGTAATGAAATTACTCCCGGAAACTTTATTTTTCGGACTCGTGAATTTAATCTGATGGAATTTGAATATTTTGTTCGTGAGGAAGATTGGGAAAAGTGGTTTGAGTATTGGCGTAAAGAAATGCTTAATTGGCTCAAAGATCTAGGAATTGATTTGAAGCATGTACATGAAGTTGAAATTCCCGATGGAGAGCGGGCTCATTATTCAAAACGCACTATTGATTTTGAGTACGATTATCCCTTCGGACAGAAAGAACTATATGGATTAGCTTACCGTACGACATTTGACCTAGATAATCATATGCGCTCAAGCGGTGAAGATCTTAATTATGTCGATCCCGAATCGGGAGAAAAATTTGTTCCGCATGTAATTGAGCCGACATTTGGTATTGATCGTTCAGTGCTCGTCGCTCTTCTTGACGCCTATCATGAAGAAGGCGACCCCGCCAAGGACGGGGCAAGCCGAATTGTTTTAAAATTACCGTTCAAACTTGCTCCGTATAAAGTTGCCGTTTTCCCATTATTGAAAAATAAGCCTGAGCTGGTTAAAAAAGCTCAAGAAATTTATAAAAACCTCAAGCAAGATTTTAACGCTGTCTGGGATGACAGGGGAAACATCGGTAAAAGATACTATGCCCAGGATGAGATTGGGACGCCTTATTGTGTGACGGTTGATTTCGATACACTAGAGAATGACACGGTGACGATTAGAGATAGGGATACGGCAAAACAAGAGAGAATCGGGATAAAAGATTTACCTAGTTTCCTAAGGGATAAGCTAAGCTAGATTACGTAGTCAATCTCAATAAAATGAGCCAAAAAGGCTCATTTTGCGTGCTAATTGACTTTTACCTCTGTTTTATGGTATAATTTAGGTATTGAGGTTAGATCGTTAACAGGTTAGGTTCTGCGCCTTGCGCAGAGAAAGGGACGCCATGAAGATCATTAAGATCAAGTCGTTCGTCGTTGTGTTTATTGGCGCCCTGCTTCTGGCAGGGTGCAAGTCGCCGACGGCGCCGGGATCCGGCGGGGATGGCCCCGCCGGCGACCCGACGGCGCCGGTGGAGCTGAAGTCGTTTACCGTTGAGCCGGAAGTCGTGAGGTTGGGCGGATCGGCTCGGTACACGGCTATGACGTACTGTCCTACGGGGCGGATGATCGAGGTGGCGTTTGTCACCAAGAGAGGAGAGACGGTAGTAGATGCTCCAAAATACAGCCGTGTCTCCAACTGTTCAGGCGGTGTCGTATCTTCTAATAACGGAGGATATGTTTTCAGTAACTCGCTTGAGTCTCTGGGCGAGTACACCGTCACCGTGACGGTGTACGATCAGAATGCCGGTGTTACTGTGAGCGACACCAAACCGCTTACGGTAATCCCTTAGCCCGCTCCACCACTCCCCCCGCGCATAGGCGCGGGGGCATTTTAATTATATATGCAGATATGTTGTTGATATTGCTATTTAAATCTAGCCACCTAAGGGTATAATATAACTAGTGAATTCGGGTTATAGATTTTTTTTGATAAATAAAAAATTATTTGCCATGTTGATGGCGTGTTTTTTGGTAGTATCCTTATTGCTTATATTCCGACCAAAGGATAATAGCCCCGTATATCGTGATTCTATAAACCAGGTGTCGTTTTCTTATCCTGAGCAGTGGAAGATCAGTCCATCAAATAATTATATAAAGCTTGATTCTAACCCATCCAATTATCTAGAAACAAATGTTTTAGTTACTGTAAATCCGAACCCCTTTATTATTCAGTCTCTGGGGCTCGATAAGCAGGAATTGGTTAAGCTTGGGGACAAAAATATCCAGATTATTCATAAGGACAATAAAGTCATAGATTCAGACAAGATAATTACATTTACTCATGTATATTGGAAAGCAGATGATAACCACAAATATTGGTTTCAAATCTCACCCAAGCAAGAAGGTGGTTTTTCGGATGAAGTCGAAAGATTTTTAATAAGCTTTAGCCCCAATGAGTAAGAAATTTTATCTGATCGTTGTTTTATCTTTAGTTAGTGTCGTTTTTTATTTTTCCGATAACGCTTTTGCTGCTCTTCCCAATTGTAGTATTACTATGGATGATAATGGCTGCGAGATTATCAATGACAGTCCCGGAGGGGGGGATCCGAATGATCCTAACGGCTACCCATTCACATATGGCTGTCATGTCGGGGGTGCAACTGCTGATTGTGAGAGGAGTTTTTATTTCAGGGATTCTAATAGTGATGGAAATAAAGACGGTCAGGTGTATCGACTTGATTATAATAATATACAAAATGATAATCCCAACCCCTCTGTTTTTGTTTGTATCAACAATGACGGAGCTATGTGGAGCGGCTACTGCGTAACTTTCCAAGACCCAACTACTAGTCAGAATAATGGAGATTTTCTGGAGATCTCCAATACGGATACGCAGCAGTATCAGTATGTGGTCATTCATATTCGTGTTCAGGGCCAGTTAAGTAACGATAATGATTTTGAGGGTGGTTTTAGGATGCATAGGAGAGAACTCAGGCTCTTAACTGATCTCTCTGTCTCCGGTTCTACAAATATTCCCTTGGGTTCTAGAGCAACTCTCGATTGGCGTTCGGAATGGGCTGTTGAGGGGAGGGAAATTTGGATGGGCGGACCGATAAGCGGATACTGGAATGATCCGGCTGTTCCCAATAATGGCACCTGGACAGTCCCTCGATCTTTGGATCAGCCCGGCCTCTACGACTTTACTCTTAAGATTTTCGGACCAAGCAGGAATAATGGTTCACAAAGCATTACCAGCCAAACTGTTTATGTTCAAGTTGATCCCATTACTCCACCCAGCGGTGATATAAATTGTAACGGCCAGAACAGCTGTAGTATCACTTCCGGCAGCTCGGCTACTATAAGCTGGTCTTCTTCGGATACGACATCATGTACTGCTAGTAACACGGGAGACGGTACAACATGGAGCGCCACATCGGACTCTCGATCAACTGGGGCTCTAACTTCAAGCCGGACATATAACCTAAGATGCGACGGTCCCGGAGGAAACAATGTTTTGGTAGATAGTGTCGATGTGACTGTTACTGCTGCTGTTCCTTTGCCCGAAGCTGATATTTTATGCGATCAAACCAGAGGTTCGTGTACGATTACTTCAGGATCCTCGGCTAATATCGAGTGGTGCGGTACCGGATCGCAAAATCGTAACTGCTTAGATGCCACTTCCTGTACAGTAACATTTCCGGGAGGAAGCTGGTCAGGTTTAAGTAATTATATAAGTACGGGACCCCTAACTTCTTCAAAGACCTATACTCTGAGCTGTACTAATGCAACCGGAACGACAACTGATACCGTGGATGTAAATATATCTGCAGCTACTTATACTCTCAACATTAACTCCTCGGGTGCTGCTGGTGTTTCCATCGCAAGCTCTACGGGCCATCAAGGGACAACAAATTATTCCCGTTCCGGAATTTCTTCTGGAACTAATGTGGTGCTTACAGCTCCGGCGACTGCTGGTGGGTCTGCCTTTATAGGCTGGACTGGCTGTACTAGTGTCGGCGGTGCAGGAAATAGGACATGCAGCAAGACAGTAAATGCAAACTCTGCGGTGGTGGCAAATTACGGAACCGCTCAAGTGTTGAATGTTGTTTCAACCGGCGTTCTGGGTGTTCCGATATCAAGCACTACTGGCCACGAGGGCATAACAAATTATTCCATCACCGGAATCGCTTCGGGAACTAATGTTATACTCACGGCTCCGTCAAATATGGGTCTATATGTATTTTCAAGTTGGGCGGGGTGCACTAGCGTCAGTGGCAATACTTGCAATAAAACTCTTAATATTGATTCCACGCTTACGGCAAATTATGTCGCCGGACCTCAGCCAGTTCCGTCGGTCACGACCAATGCCGTTACAAATATTACTGCAACGGGGGCAACTTTAAACGGAACAGCGAATCCAAACGGGGCAGTCTCGACCGGTTGGTTCAGATATAGCACCGCTAATCCCGGAACATGTAACGATACTTTTGGCACAAGAGTACCTGCGACAGGTGGCAGTTCTCTTGGTAGCGGTACTGCAGGAGTTGCTTATTCCCAGGCCTTATCCGGCTTAACTACCGGTACCACATATTATTATTGCGCTATAGCTTCTAATAGCGCCGGCAATGGCTATGGAAATGTTTTGTCTTTCGTGCCTGCATCAGCTTTCAGCCCATCTTGTGCTGTAAGCGTCAGTCCTTCAGGCGGAACACCAGATCCTGTTACTGCGACTATAACCAACAGTAACTTTAATTTTGGAACAAGGTGGAATTTTAAATATGATTGTGCTGATGACGGGACATATGAACATCAGACGGACAACAACAAGGGAACTAATCCCTACGTGGATGCTGTTGTATGTGGCTATCAGGCTGGGAATAACTATACTTTCAGAGTTCTTGTTGAGGATACAAATAATACGGCAATAAATACGACCTGTACCGCCCCTATTGGTAATCCTCGGCCTAACTATATAACCGAGGGCTTAGCCACTGCACCTGGAAGCTTAATCACCGGCCAAGCAGTCAGTTTTTCGGCCACCGTCAGAAATTCAGGAACAGGCAACGCTTCTGTTAGTTCAGCTACGCGACTCAGGCTAGATTTAGATAATAATGGATCTTATGACCAGACTTTCACTAATGCGTCCACCGGAGCTCTTATTGCTGGGGCCACAGAAGTTGAAACTTGGTCAAGCGTCTGGACGGCCGTAGTTGGCACGCACAAATTTGAAGTCTGTGCCGATACTGGTTCTGTTGTGTCCGAATCCAACGAAGGAGATAACTGCACTACCCAGACATTTACTGTCTCAGCACCAGGACAGCCCGACCTCATCATTACCGCCTTCTCCGTCCCTAACGGTACCCCCGGCCAGGTTGTTCCTGTTTCCGTTACTGTACAAAATACCGGTACCGCTGCTGCCGGAGCTTTCGAGGTAGCTGTTAACCGTGACAGAAATTCAATGGCTTGTAATACGGCTGAGCACGGCAGAGCGACAGTATCTTCTCTGGCCGCCGGCGCATCCGTGACTGTAACCCCTGATATGACCCTACCAAATACAGTTAATACCTTCACGGCAGTAGCCATGGCTGATTCAGATTGTGCGGTTACCGAATCAAATGAAACTAACAATACTAGGACGACGCTGTATACGGTGGCAAATGCACCGACACTTTCGGCAGTCTTAAGCGCCAATCCTGCCTCCGGTGCTAGTCCGCTAAACTCGTTCTTAAGAGCATCGGCAACTGGAACTGCCACTGGCACTATTAACTACAACTTCTGGTGGAACTGCTTAAGCGCAAGCAATGTAATTTCTGCCGTAAACACCGCCTGCGGATCCTTACCCGTCCCACTCGCCGGAGCCTGTGCTTCAAATTCTGTCGGTTACAAATGCGATGGAGTTAATACCAATCCTCAAGATACTGGCGGACATATCTATACCCCCGCCGGAACCTATAACGGAAAAGTTATCATCGAAAGAAGTACAGCTACTCCAGCTGAGCAGAGAGTGCCGATTACGGTATCAACTGTTGCTGAGCCCGACTTAGTTGTTACCGCCTTCTCCGTCCCTAACGGTACCCCCGGCCAGGTTGTTCCTGTTTCCGTTACTGTACAAAATACCGGTACCGATGCTGCCGGAGCTTTCGAGGTAGCTGTTAACCGTGACAGAAATTCAATGGCTTGTAATACGGCTGAGCACG
>JACOZW010000060.1 GCA_016181145.1 Candidatus Yanofskyibacteriota bacterium | reverse complement strand
GCGCTTCCGAATATCCACCGTAAAGCCCGTATACCAGCGCTTATCCTTTTTGCTTTGTAATACATAAATATAGTAGCACATATTGGCTCTAACGGGATTCATGCGAATACTCACTCCATATCCCCGTCCTTTGCCGTTTTAGACGGCTGGATGAAGAAATGCATATCTTTAAATAAGTTTAGAATTTTATCTATGGACATAAAACCCATAAACTCTATAACGTCATCGACCTTAAGTGATTTTACTAAAGAAGATATTCTCTCCCTTAATGGCCCGTCTCCGACAATGTAACACTTGAATTTTCTAGCACCCTTCTCTTTTACAATAGCTAATGCGCGTATAAGATCTTCGAATCCTTTCTTCTCTACAAATCTTCCAACCGAGACAATATTTACCTGGCCGCCTAAATCGATTTTCCTTTCAGTATAAGAATATTTCTCTACGTCTATACCAATGGGATGAACCTTTATCTGGTCATACGGAAATCCATTGGCTACCAGCCGCTGCCTCATATCTTCCGACATAACAAAGAATTTTGATGACTCCTTGATAAGTTCCCTGTACATCCCCACACCGTACCTCTTAATCGCCATGCTGGCATCCTGGCCGTAAAATGTTGTAATAAATTTTTCCTTAATGCCTAAAACTTTACGTATCATAACAAATTGAGCGCCGACAGTACCGAAATGACAGTGATAAATATCATGTCTGTTATTTAATAAAGGCCGTAGGTTCCAGGATAAAAGTTTAAAATATTTTAAACTACTTAGTAGTTTCGGGACTGACGATGGTTTCAAGAATAATAATTCCAAAAATCTTGGAAGTATTGAAAGGATCCTTGAAAACTTATTGTTGTGCGCATTTAAATATGATGTTCTATTCTCCAGATCATAATCAAAATACCTTTTTGAAATATTGTTTTTGTCATTATTGCCGCGATTGAGGGCATAAATATATACATCTATTCCGCGATCAATAAGATCACAGGCCTGATCAATAATAAATGTCTCCGAAATCCTAGGAAACACATCGATAACAAAAGCTACTTTCATCCCGTTAGAGCCAGGAAGCGCCTTAATCTATTTTTTAGATAGCGCTTACCCATGCCTGTTTTAAGATATATTTCTCTATTCCTTGCATCTTGTTTATTTTTACACATTTCGCAATATATTAGTTCGAATGGGCCCCTGCCTTTTGTCCAAGATTCGTGCTGCGCTTCCGAATATCCACCGTAAAGCCCGTATACCAGCGCTTATCCTTTTTGCTTTGTAATACATAAATATAGTAGCACATATTGGCTCTAACGGGATTGGGCTACAATAAATACTTCAAAACCGAAATGCCTTGAAACATATCTGTTTGACACAGAATCTAATAACCGGACGATGGCATCTAATATCCTTGCCGAAATCTTCATGAATTTAGGATGGTAACGAGAAATACCATAGGCAACAAAAAAACCATCAGTCGCCAGAACCTCACAACCAAACTCCCCCGCAAGATCTTTTAGCTCTTTGATTTTAAATGATTTCTCAAAACCATATTCGTAGCTCCTGCCCTTGATTGTTTTTAATAATTTATGGGGATTCCAATAATTATTCCCGGTTACAATCAGAATGCCGCCCTTTCTTAATACACGCACCATGCCCGCAAAAGCTTTTTTATAATCCTTCAAGTGCTGTATCGTCGCATCGGAAAATACTATATCAAATTCGCCGTCACTGAACGGAAGATCAAAGACGTCTGCCTGCCTAAACTCCACATTAGTCACATTTGAACGAACCGCCAGCTCTTTTGCCACCGAAAGAGATTCGTCCAGAATATCCGTCAGTACGAATCTGGATTGAGGAAAATCACGAGCCAATGCAACACCGTATCTTCCCGTCCCGGCCCCAACCTCAAGGAAATTAAAATAACCGGAGGGTATATATTTTTTTATCACCGGATAAGCATTAACAAATAGCTGATTCTTCAGAATCTTATCGATCTTATTAAGCCTAATTTCTCTATCCCAGACATCTTTCCAGGTAGCATTGATCGATTTCTGAATTTTTGTATTTTCAGTTTCGTTCATATTTTTTGAAAAAAATCATAAAATTTCCCAGCCACAACCTTCTGGCTATAGTTATCTGTGATTAACCTGCGTCCGGCCTGACCCATGGAAATCCTTTTTTCTTTGTCTTTAGCCAGCATCTCCATTGCGTCTTTCAAATCCCTGTGATCCTCATACGACTTTACCAGAATACCAGTTTCGCCATCTATTAGAATCTCGGATATTGAACCGGAATTCGTACTAATAACCGGCAGTTCCATAGACGAGGCCTCTTGGACAGAATATGGCAGCTGATCTTCCCAGCCGCCATACGGAATGCTCGGATACACAAAAACATCGGAACTATTGCAAAGCTCCCATACACCATCGCGATCAAGCCACGGAATCCTTATAACTAAATCTTTCAGTTTCAGCTCATCGATCATTGAATCAATCATTAGTCCGTACTCTCCTTCGCCCGGACCGGCAAGAATCAAACGAACATTAGGTATAGTTTCTGAGATTTCCTTAAATGCCCTGATAATCAAATGAACTCCTTTGCGCTGGGCAACTACTCCGGCAAAACCAAAAACAATATAATCCCTTAAATCCATACCCCTAAAAGATTTTTTAGAATAATCCCGTTTAAAATAGTCTACATCAAGACCCATCGCAGGCATCACGGCCGTAGGCTTGTCAGTCAATTGTCTCATTATTTCAAGGGCCCGCCGACTCCCACAGACTACGCCTTCACAAAACATAAAATTAAGCCTCACGATAAGTTTCTGAATCATACCCCGCAAACCCTTGAATTTAGTTTCATAAGCTACATTCTCCCAGGTGAAAACAATGTGCTTAATTCCAAGTATCCTGGAGAATAAACCCTCATATAAAGTACTGAGGAGATTAGGCTCGCTAATACTCAATACAATATCGGGTCTTTGTTTTATAAGAATCCATGGGAACATTGGCATCCAGCCCTTCAGAACCCCTCCTATTAGCGGATAATTTGAATGAGAGAAAAATGCCCCAACGGTAATGACATTCTTTCTGGGGCTGGGCCTGAATATATGCTTTCCACCCTTGATCGGCCACATTCTTGGTACCAAATAGTATATGTTATCCGGTTGAGGATAATACTCAAAAGTTTTCATATAACTCTCATTGGCAAAAGTGTAACCGGAAATTAAAATTTTTAGATTTTTAGGGGTCATGATTTGATTATACCGCTTATTTTATCTATTAACCTATCCAAATTATGGTTTTTAATAACATAGTCCCTAAGTCTGCTATCTGTCTCCGATTTATCCTGAGCTAATATTTTTTCAGCCAGCTCGTCCGGATTACTGTTATTAAAAATAACATCCGCCGGCAAAAAAGCTTTCGACGCATCGTTAGAGCTTAGAACCCTCATCCCACAGGCCATTGCTTCAAGGATAGTCTTATCTAAGCTTCCGGTTTTCGACAGATGGATAAATATATCATGCAACTGATAATACGACACAAGATCTCTGTGATTTATTTTCCCCGTGAAGGTAAAATAATTTTCTAGCTTCAAATTTTTTATCTTATCCTTAATACTCAGCAGATACTGTCTGTCCCTCTCCAGCGGCGCCTCACCTATCATCGTAACGGAAAAATTAAAACTTCGATCCCTGAGAATTTTTGCCGCATCAATCAAGGTTTCATAGTTTTTCACCGGCGCAATTCTTCCCACGCTCAGAATCTTTATCTTATTGCCGATTGCCGGCTGCCGGATATCAGTTGCCGGCCTGAAAACTTCCGTATCAATCCCATGGCCGGTTACAATTATCTTTTTTGATGGCAATCGGAAACTTTCAGAAGAAGCGGTAAAAATTGTATTGGCAAATTTTTCAGCCAATTTTAATTTGGCTGTTACTCCGCCGCTGGTATACCAGAAAAATATTTTCTTCTTCATCATCCGCCACCAAAATCCACCCAGGATAACCCAGATCGGATTCATGTGCACCAAAACGGCATCATAGTCCTTCCGTAAGGCAGTGATCAGGAAACAGAAAGTAGAAAGCTGTTTTATCCTCGATGCACCGCTCTCCTTGCCCAGGCTCAAGACCCTGACATTCTCCGGCAAATCAAACCGGCCCTTTTCAAGACATATTACCGTGATTTTTTCGAATTTATACGAAAATCTTTTAAGCCACTCGATGAAAAATCCCAACAGCTGGTCGTTCTCGTCTACTTTTTGAGTAACAATAAGAATGCCTTTCATAAGCTAGAATATACCTTAATTTTATTGTTTTTTAAAGGATGGTTACAGCTGAATCGAGCTCTACCTCGATTAGCCTCGATAAGATTATAAAATCCGCCGGATTCGGCGGATTTTATAATAACTAGATACTATGGTTACCTAGAATACGCTGGTACTTGATTAACTGAGGTGTAATCGGAACCCTGGGAATACCAGCTGAATTCGTTGGTATTGATACAGAATACTTTTTTGAAGAAATCTGCGTCGTCAGTGACGGCTTGTTCTCCTGTAGTATTGACCCAGTGGAGAATACCTGTATCTTCTCCGGTAGTTTCTACGCCATAGACCTTGGGGTCATTAGTTTCGCAGTTTCTGAAGAGACCGGAGGTTACTAAAGTATCTCTTGTAGTTGAAGGTGTGTTTTTGACCGCAGAGAAGCCTCCTAAATGACCATAGAAGCCGAAGATGACGGGATTTAAGAATAGTCTCTTATAGCCCCACTCATTGGCGATATATATATCTGGGTCGTCAGAGCCGGCAGCGCTGATAGTGTCGCCTTCCTTGAGGTCTAGGGCTGCAAGAGTAACAAAACCCTTAGAGGCTGGGGTTGCAGGTACTGCGGGGGTGGCGGGAGTGGCAGGTGTGGCGGGGACAGCTGGTGTCTCAGATGTTGCTGGAGTTGCTGGGGTAGCCGGGGTTGCTGGAGTTGCTGGGGTTGCTGGGGTGGTTGTTGTGGTAGTTGATCCTCCTCCGGTATTACCGACTGGATTGATACTACTTGCAACCTGAGCATCGCTTCCTGCTGATCTATCCGAATATGACCCGGTTGTTGTCTGAAAATTTGTACCCGAATATTGAGCTGAAGTCCCCGTATGGGCTAAAGGTACGGGACAGTACCAGTAACCGGCATTGGTACTTGTTCCCATAGTACAAGAAACTCCAAAACTATTTCCCGCGACAACAGTCCCGTATGATATTTTGGTCGTAGCAAAGGTTCCGCCAGATTGAAATACTTCAACTTTATGACCAAAAGACAATCCACTCTCATCTAAACTACTGTCATCAGATGCACCAAAATCAACCGATTGGGATGCTGTAGCAGAAACCGTTAACGCTGAGGATGTCCTATTAACATATCCATCCGCACCACCGGTAACCGTACCTCCGCTAGTCGAGCCGGCAATATATTTCCTCCACGTACCATCATTATTACTATATGACTGCGAAGCAACAGTTCCGCTATAAGTTGCGGAAGCGGTGGTTCCATTAAGAGTCAGGGTATTACCGAGCTCATCAGCAACGCCACTTACGCGAATTGCGTAATCCATACTGGCTCTAGTCGTAAAGGTTGCCGTATTCGTAAGAGCTGCAACATTCCACGTTCTAGTGAGCCAACCGCCAAGAGATACAGTAGCCGTAGCTACTTCATTCACATCACAACCGGAACCGTTTGTACCAGTATTTTCTGAAGAAGCAGAAGCAACCTGCACAACACCATCGGTTAAACCATCGCTATCGGAAGCAGTACCGTCTGTTACTGAACCTCCATAGGTATTATAACTACCGCTAGTCGCACCTCCACCGCAAGACCAGGTAACAGTCACGCCCTTATCATTTAAAGCATTTATCTCGGTATCAATTCTGAAATAAATATAATCAGCCGTATCAAGACCTTGACCTGCAGCTAAAACATTACTCGCTGAAAATACAAAAAAATAAAAAGCGGCAAAAACCGCAATAAAAAGCAACGACCTTTTATTCATAGTGACGGCTAATTTACCCATTTGAGACTCGGTGGCAGAAACCACGAACAACCAAAAGATATTTGGGTATCCGCAACTTGCCTTCGATGTATATTATTCTATGCTCCAATTATAAAACTACCACAAAGATAGCACAAAGAGGACTGTTGATAAGATAGATCGAGGGATAGAGAGGCCGTGGGTTAAGCCACAAATTTCTTTAGTTGTTCCGAATAGTTTCTTATGGAGTTTTTTTGCTCGAATTGATTAACTAAATTGGGCCCGTTTTGACTATATTTTTGATATCTCTCGGAATCATTTAAGAGAGCTCCTGCCTTACTCGCTATGTCTTCGGCGTCCCAGTCAATAATCTCACCTCCCAAGCCCCCCTGCCCGCCGACAGGCAGGTTTTTGAATAAATCCGGCACTATTCCAACCGGAGTTGCCAAAACCGGTACCCCGCAAGCCATAGCCTCCACCACTACCCTCGGACCGCCCTCGTTATATGACGGCATTACGAGTATTTTTGACTTATTCAGCAATTCGGCAATCTCGCTTGAGTCCTTGGCAAAACCATGCATTATAATCTTATCTTTTAATCCGTAATCCGTAATTCGTAATTCGAGATTCTCTTTGAGAGAACCGTCCCCCACTATTAACAATTTAGTATTAGGGAATTCGTATTTAGTATTAAGGAGCCTAAAGGCTTCGATCAGTAGGTCTATCCCCTTGTTTGGCTCTAGCCGTCCGACAAAAATCAGATCGTATTCTTTCGGCAAGTTCATCGGCCTGAATACGCCGAAATCAATATATAATGAAGGAATATAAACTATCTTATCCTTCGGCACGCCAGCCTCTGCTAAAAATTTGGGTACTTGATTTTGATTAACCACCCGGACAGCCTTCGCCTTTTTGGCATCATATCCTATAAATAATCTGAATAAACTCTTGTAGATTTCCTCTTTAACGCCCGACGACTCGGGATAACCGGGAATATGATGAATCTCTAAAACATAGGGAACTTTAATTTTTTGCCACAATAATCTTGCGCCGATGCCATTGTAAAATGGCGGGAATTCATGAACGGTCATCAAATCAAATTTCTGTTCTTTATATATTTCTATGCCTTTTTTTATAAACCAGAATGGATGAAAAATTAAAGGCCATGGCGATACATGTATGTAAACATTTCCAAAAATATTTTTGACGCCGGAGCTGTGGCCCTTGACCCTCGGAGAAATAATATCAATCCTGTCCCAGTAATTATGAAATTCTTCCAGAGTATTATAAAAAGCCCCTTTTTTATCAGAAACTAAACCCTCAACACTCCCCAATCCGGTTATCATTAATAATTTTGCCATAATTATCCCTCCAATAATTTAAACGTTTGGCTTATCATTCTTTCTAAGCCGTACTTTGCAACAGTCTCTCTGCCGGCCGCCGCAAATTCATCTCTTAATTCCAGCGACTGATGCATGCCCCTTATCGCTTCGATCAGATTGAATTCATCATTATACTTAACTAAAAAACCGTTACGGCCCTGCTCAATAACTTCTTTATTGCCTCCGACCGCGCTTGCTATAATCGGCACTCCCGCCGCCATAGCCTCAAGTATCTGGTGCGAAAAACCCTCATAACCGCTGTTGAGAACAAACATGTCAGCCGCCGCAAGATAGACAGCTATTTCATCCCGATTTTTTTTGCCCACAATATAAACTTTTTTTTCAAGACCCATGTTTTTCACCATAGCCTCAAGCTGTTTCTTCTCGGGTCCGTCGCCGATTATAACGAGTCTGAAAAACTGGCTTATCTTCAGCAACTCAGGCATTATTTTTACTAACATCTTGAAGCCCTTCCACGGAACAAGCCTGCCGATCGAAACTATTATATTGCCCGGAATGCCTATTTTTTTCCTTGCCTCTTCTTTGCTGAGCTCCGATTCCTTAAAATCAACTCCGTTATATATCACTCGAACCCTATCCGGCGGAACACCCCATTTTTTAACAATACCGGCCAGATACTGCGAGGGAACGATAACGCCATCGGCTTTCAAGCAAACTTGGCGCTGTAATTTTGAGAGCGTCTTTATAAAACCTTTTTTAGCCGCATCTTGAAAATCATTGATGAGTAGGGAACTCTTTTTTTTATTCACCGCTATTTCCCAGGCATAATCCCCCACTATTTTTACATAGATTTTTTTCTTCCTCATCCTGGCCGCTCTTAGCGCAGGCACTCCGGCACTGACGGCATTCAAAGATAATATTACGTCGTTTTTTTTAGCCTCACTAAAAACCCTAAAAAAATATATTAAATGCCGAAGCCCCTTAGGCCACTTCCGCCATACCCGCACAACCCTAAATGGCAATTCCTTGTCGCTTGGATAATTAAACTTAGAAGAATAAGTTACAATGGTTATCTTTCTATCGCCGGTAGAATTCCTGCCTAAAGTCATGGCATAAGAAGCCGGTCCGCCGATATCAGGATAGAAAATTCCAGTTGTTATTAAAATCTTTTTCATATTATTTCATTGTATAGTTCGTCAAATTTCTGGGCAATCGCATCCCAGCTATATTTATCTTTGACCAACTCGCGGGCGTTGTTAATTAGCTCTTGTTTCAATTTATCATTTTCAAAAATTATTCTCATCTTAAATGCAATATCTTCAGGTTCCCACGAACAAAAGAGTCCGGTTTTTCTATCTTCCAAAAAATCGGGAATTCCGCCGACCCTTGTTCCAATAATCGGCACTCCCGCCGCCATAGCCTCCAAAAAGGCACTGCCCAAGCCCTCAGACCGCGACGGACGGACAAAAACATCAGAAATTTTTAAATAAAGCGGCAGCTCTTCGTGTTCTACCGAACCGGCAAATATTACATTTTCCCGTAGGTTGTGTTCGGAAACCAATAATTCCAGTTTTTCTTTATGCTGACCTTCTCCTGGCGGAGCGTCTCCTACCAAAATAAGTTTATAAACAGTACTGGGATTTTTCTCTTTAATCAAAGCCAAAGCCTTAATAAGCAAATCTAGTCCGTTTTTAGGCACAAACCGCGATGCACTTACTATAACCTTATCATCGGGCTGAATACCAAGTTTTTTCTCAAGATCAGCCGTGTCGCCATAACTGAACTGTCGTGAAAAACTATCTACATTCACTCCGTTAGGTATCAGGCTGACCGGCAGGTCCTTTCTTACGCTTAATAAATAAGCTCTTAGGTATGTGCTGATGGCCGTAGCCCGATCCGTCTTCCATATTATCAATTTCCGGAAAAAATTTATCAAAATCCCCTGCTTTTTGGGATCTTTTCCCTCCTGAAGCGTCAGAATAAAAGTTGTCTTAGGATAAAATATTTTTACCAGCCAAGCCGCCCCTGCCCCATGAGATGCCTGATAAGCATGGACGATTATATTTTTCCCGCCATAAGCAGACAAAAATTTACGCGAGTATAAAAATCCGTTTATAGGGAATAAGAATTTATCCAATATTAAACCGGCCCCGCCAATCCTGTTAATTCTAAAATTACTGCCTAATTCTTCGTTCGGCAGGCTTTTTTTAATTTTAGGCGTGATTATCTCGAAAAAAAAATTCGGTAATCTTTTTACCGTCTCCTCTATGGCCAGCTCCGAACCTCCGATGAAGGGCCGGAAAGCAGTTGTGAAAATCAATATCTTCTGCATAAGACCTCCTTGTAAATCCTTCGATTTTATTGTATTATAATGCCACAAATGACATCAAATCGCAAGCGTATTTTATTCATTATTACTCAATCGGAAATGGGCGGAGCCCAGCGGTTTTTATATAATTTATTGACCCAGATTAACAGCCGTTACGATATAAGAGTAGCTGTCGGTTCCGATGGCGGACCGGAGCTTGTTGAAAAGATTAAATCACTCAACATTGAGGTCTCGATACTGGAAAAACTCAAGAGAGAAATAAGTCCCATCAACGACATTAAAGCCTGCTTTGAAATAAAAAAAATAATAGAAGATTTCCGACCCAATACTCTATTTTTACTTAGCTCCAAAGCCGGCTTTCTCGGCTCTTTGACTGCTAAATTCGTAATTCGTAATCCGCAATTTAGAATTATCTACAGAATCGGCGGCTGGACCTTCAACGACCCTTGGCCCGCCTGGAAAAAGAAACTTTGGGTGAACCTTGAGCGCCTAAGCGCCCCCTGGAAAGATGTGATAATAGTCAACAATGAGCATGACTATAATCAGGCGAAGGAGCTCAAAATAAAACCGCATAGGGGCCTGGCTCTGATTCATAACGGCCTCGACATTTACAAAATGGAATTTATTCCCAGAGAAGAGGCGCGCCTGAAATTATTCGAGAAAATATCCAGACATTCTGGCAAAATATTCCAAACCGAAACAATCATCGGAACGATCGCCAATCTGTACCCCACCAAAGGCCTGACGGCACTTATTGAGACAGCTGAATATTTCAAAAACAACGACACAATGGTTTTCTTTATAATCGGCGAGGGCAGTGAGCGTCCAATACTAGAAAAATTAATAAAAGAAAAAGGGCTTGAAAAAAAAGTCTATCTGCTCGGTAATATACCCAATGCTAAGGCGTACTTACAGGCTTTTGATATCTTTGTACTCCCATCCGTCAAAGAAGGCTTCCCTTGGGCGCTTATCGAGGCCATGACGGCCCGTTTACCAGTG
>JACOZW010000031.1 GCA_016181145.1 Candidatus Yanofskyibacteriota bacterium | reverse complement strand
CATCCCCGGCCGGGGATGTTTTTATTAGGGCAGAATATTTATTCCATATAATTTCTCATCGGCCGCGCTTATGAGCAGGAGATGATTCTCTAGGGAGGTGAGAAGAAGAGATGCAATTGGCATATTAGGTTCAGCTAATAATTCTTGCGATCCGGTATCTGTGTTGATTTTATAGATTTCATCTACGGACGGTGTCTTTGGGATTGCGCAGAAGACGGCAGTATTATCAATACTCCAGGCGCATTTAGAGGCCGTAGTCGATATTCCAAGGTCTCTCTCTAGTCCCGATTCAATATCTTTAAGCCAAAGTGATGTCGATGGTCTGCCGGGGTCTGTAAAATAGGAGAATAACAACTTACTACCAGTTTTTGACCACTTTGTATCTAGGCCAGGCTTGGATTCAAGCAGTTTTGTAAGTCCACCAGCTTCCGTCAATAGAAATACTTCGGCAGATGGAGTACTAAAGGATATCTTGTCCTTAATGGGCCATGAAATTTCCAGGTCAAGTATTCTGGTATCAAGTATTTTTTTAGGATAGGCTCCGTCAGTTTGGGACAGGTAAACTTTTCCTACCGGGTTTGGCGATTCAGTATTTTTAGATTCGGTCAGGTAATAAACCATCAGGCTGCCATCAGGGGAAAAAGCAGCAGAGCGGATGTTTTTGTCGAGATCGGTTATCTTGCCTGTGTCATAGCTGTAATATTTTATTCTATTGCCACTGGGTGAATAAAATAGGCTGAGTGCTTCACGCTTAACCGGTGACCATGCGGACGATAAGAAGTTAGGGAGTATTATTTCGGAGACGACCCGTTCCTCGTTGTCTTCGAAATTAAATTCGAATAGCTTGCCAGTATTTTTCTCGAAATAAGTAACACCTTTGCGATCTGCCGTAGTAGAGATTGAAGTGACCTTAACTGATGAAATAGGAAAAATTTTGGCCTCTTCAGGTAATTGCACCTCATTAGTTGTTGCTGGTTGAGGACTCCCGAATTTATCAAGAATTGTTCCTGTTTTTGACTGGGGTGTTGGACTTAGTCCCCTGTCAATCATAATATAACCCGCCAAAAAGGCAGTTAGTGCTAGAGCTATAACTAAAAATACAGAAGATCTTCTCATAAATTTTACATTTCTTTTATTATACTACTTCTACTAAGCTAGCCAAAATCTCTTGTTTAGCCTGTTCGGCAGATTCTCGTGCCTGTCGGTAGATTTTTCTTTCAGATAAATAGCTGAGGACTACAGCCAGACTCATAAAAGGAAACAAGGCAAGTATTGGGAATGCGTTTAAGCCTGCTCCGGCCCCGAGTCTCACTAACGGATTTGCTGTAACGGATGTAACGAGTCGTACTCCTTTTGCTGTTCTGGCCGTTACTTTAGCTGCCCTTATTGCCTCTGTTGCCTTTTCTATCCCTTCTACAGCTGCAGCTATCTCTTCTGTCGTCCTCGCCGTTTTTTGAGACGTCTGCGCAGCTCTCAATGCCGATCTCCCCTGGTTCAGAATTCTAAGCTCTTTAACTCTGGCGACATTATCTGCGATGGTGAGATTTAGTAAGGATGGGTAGCGTTTCGCCTCTTTTAGTTTAGAATCGGTAAACCAAAATAGGAAAATAATCAGAGAATTTAAATAGATACATACGAAAAATAACACGATAGTAATAGTAATACCGATGACGGTTGGTGCCGCTAGGTAGCCTATTAGGTCAAGGCCATCTACCAAGAGAGCTAGGGGCAAGAATATCAATAGATATTTCAGGACTGACGGATGTTTAAAATAGGCTATCCGATCGTTAAGCCCGTCGACTGTCTGTTCGGCTTGGTTTACTTCCTGATTTAGTGCCAAATCAGTCATTCGGTCACTAGTTTCTAAGAACTCTGCTTCCTCTTGGACGGCTTGTCGTTCTTGCGCCGCCGTCTCGATAGGTGAAGATGATTCTTTGAATCCCGAAGGTCTTTCTACCGGCCCCCTAGGAAGTCTTGCTGTTGGTTCAGCATATTCACTAGATTGTTCTGAGATTTGTCTATTTATATCCCGAATAACCCTGTTTTTATAGCCTGGAACGTAACCTTTCCACCCTAAATCTATCTTCTGAGGAGTTGATTTAGTTGGTCCATATTCTTTTATCTGTTCGAATCCTTGATTGGCCATATTTAACTGCTCATCTTCGCCCACTCTTCTTTTGCTTTCTCTACCTCAAGAATTTGCCTGGGATCGGAAGTGATGATTTGATCTTCTGCGTAAGAAGCGACAATGCGAATACCGACATGATTCTGGCCGATAAAGAATAAACCGAATCCCACCCTAGCCTCCAGAAGATAATATTTTTCCGCATCGGTCAGATTAAATGTTTGTTTGACCACTTCAATAGAAGCCGGAGATTGTTTCATTAGCATTTGGATAGATGAATTAGTAACAATAGCCTTACCTTGTGCAGAGGCCATAAAATCAGGAATATCCTGAGAGATTGTGGTTAGTCCGAGATAGTATTTCCTTGCCCGCTTAGCTATATTGAATAAGAACTCAGCTCCCAGGGGATATTTCATCAGCCACCAAGCCTCGTCTACCACCAGTATTCTTTTTTTAAGATCACGGCGAACCTGAGTCCAGATGTGATTTAAAATAAGATACATGGCAATAGGCCTTAACTCCTCTTCCATATCGCGGATACTGAAAGCAACCAAACGGTTCTCGAGCGAAACGTTTGTTGGATTATTTAAGAATCCGGCAAATGTACCTTGGGAGTATTTCTTCAGCCGAATTGCCATTGACTCTGCTCCTGTTAATCCCTCCAGAACGTTTTGGAGATCGGACAAAATTGGCGGTATGCTATTAGAAAAATCTGCATCTGGAGTAATATCTTTAATGGCATAAGTCTGAATAAGCGCTTCATCAAGAATAGAATCTTCTTCGGGAGTCAGGTCACCTAAGATGAGCTTCAATAAGCCGGTCAAAGCAAGGAGATGAGACTTAAATACATCTGCAGGAGCTTCATCGGTTTTTGGTACGGGTAGGTCGAAGGGGTTAAGATGGTGAGGAGAGTTGATAGATATTTTAATATTAGAGCCACCCACTGTCTCGGCAAGGAACTTATATTCGTCCTCGGGGTCAATTACGAGAACCTGTGTGCCAAAAACCAAGCTTCTTAATATCTCGAGCTTGATGGTGTAACTCTTACCTCCTCCGGATTTACCGAAGACTACCGCATTTGCATTTTCAAGGCCAAAACGATCGTAAAGAACTAAAGAGTTATTGTGTGTGTTAATACCATAAAGAATTCCGGAGTTGGATGTTAAGTCAAAAGAGACGAAAGGAAAAGTTGAAGATAATGGTTCAGTATTTAGCGAAGTGTAAACCGAGAGTTTGTCTGTATTTAATGGAAGCGTGGAGCTAAATCCTTCAGACATCCTGAATGTTGCCGGACGCGAGAAGAT
Source organism: Candidatus Yanofskyibacteriota bacterium (assembly GCA_016181145.1). Classification (GTDB taxonomy): domain Bacteria; phylum Patescibacteriota; class Minisyncoccia; order 2-02-FULL-40-12; family GWA2-44-9; genus 2-01-FULL-39-28. Next base: position 10,962 of record JACOZW010000031.1, on the reverse strand, counting down.
GAGCTGGTACTCCAGCATGCCTTTAATCTTATTTTCTGTTTCGTCCAACTCGCGCAGAGAGTTTTCGTAAAGAGTAATATATACACCTAGTTCGAAAAAACGATCTGTCCCCTGCTGGAGTTGATCTCTTAGGCTTTCAATATCTTGAATAGCTGTTTCTAAGATTGGATTGCGCACCTTCCCCGTAGAAGATTCTTCCATGACCTGGGCTTGCAGGCGGGCTAGTTGATCGCGAAGCTGTTTAAGTACAAGGGCTGTATTTTTCGGATTAATATAGATCCCAATATCAAAAACTCTGTCAAGGTTAATTATCGGTGAGAACCAATTGGTATGGAGATAGCGAGGGTAAGTGGCAAGAAAAATTGTACGGACGAATTGGCTGCCTACTCGGATATGGTTTGGCGTCACGCTAAATGCGGACGGAGCTAGGAAGCTGTCTATATTTTTTGTCTCTGTCTCTGGTGTTTGTCTCTTTGTCATTATTTTTTTTCTTCGGTGGTTCCGGTTACGGGGTTGTATAGACCATAGAATATTTGCACTAACTCGTCTCGCTCAAGGAGACGAGTTTTCAGGCCTAGCCCTACGAGACCTCCGAAGATTAATTCCGATCTTTGCATTAGCTGGTTTTTGTAGATTAAGAACTGTTCGTCAGTTAGTTGCTTGGCGGATGAAGCGGGATTAAGAGCGCTCCTGATACTCTGAAAAATACCGGTTTTGGTCGGTGCTTCAAAGACATAAAACGGCACAACGATGTAGAATTTTTTAGACATAATGTTGGTCAGACTGGAAAGCTCTTTAATAAACTTCATGTATTCAGTCGCCTGTATTTTTAGAAGCTCGTTATCCAACTGGCTGGTTGCTTCGGCAGTGAGCTTTAGGTAATCGTCTATATATAGGCGTCTGGAGATTATTGATATATGAAGAGGAAAGTCTATTGAGTTGATAAATTTTTGAAAATTCTGAATAATACCAATTTGCTCGTCTTCTGAGCGAAGTTCAAAATTTATTGCTGATACCTCGATGATGGCGCGCATTGAACCGTCCTTAAGCATAAGGACGCTGTCTCTTATCTCGCGTATTGCAACCAGATTTTGGGTTGACGGATTAGTGTTCGCCATAATTATTTACTTTCGTCCGATATAATTATTTCTCTTAGATCCTGCTCGCTTTCTTCTCTCTTGAATATGTATTGCTTGGGATTAGTTTTTACAAAAGCCAGGGCAGCAAAGAACGCTCCTACTGGAAAAGCTACAAGGAAAAAAAGCAGACTGTTCATTGTTAAAAACATAAAGAAAATTAAGGCTCCGCCGCTAGCTAACCACAAAAACTGCTTGAGGGTGAACGGCCCGATAAGCTTCGTCTCGGTTTCTATGAATTGTGGGATTTGGAACTTGATAAGTCATTTACCATTTATCATCTACTATTCACCGGTGAGTTAACAATGATTCAATGGCGCATTGGTAAGTCAATGGAAATTGTAAAATGATAAGCGGCTGATTATTGCTGCTCGCCTTGCTTGGACCTAAGATCAATTATGTTTGCTACTTTTAACAATTCTTCTTCAAGAGACTTCTTGGTCTCTTCTGGTCTGGCCGAGCCTATTTCAGTCTGCGCTGGGTTTGATCGCGGGAGATTGCTGGTTGATAAATCACCTAAGTCGGGCACCTTAAACTGTTGGCTCCCTGGGGTCGGTCTTGGAATGCTGGGTTGGGTAGATAGCTTAGGTGCTTCTGATCTTAACGCCTGTTGCGGGATTGATGGTTTGGGCTGGAAAGGAGCTTGCGGTTTTGGTTGGCTAGGCGGTGTCAGGGGTGTACCTAGGACGGGGGGTTTGGCTTCAACTTTGGGTGGTATGGGTGGCACAGGAATCGGGGGTCTGACCGGTTGAATGTTTTGCCGAATCTCGGGTTGACTTGACGGCGTATTTTTTATTTCCGGTACCTGTGGTTTTGGTGGAATTTCTTTTGATTGGACTGTTCCTCCAGGGCGAGCCTCGTTCGGCGTATGGGTTAATCCTGTAGGGCGGGATTCTTTCTGCATCGCCATAACTTTGTCAGGAAACTTACTTCTTTGAACACGCTTAACATCCTCGATGATAGGTCCGAATGACTGGGAAACAATTTTATTTACTATCCCCTCCGCCTTAATATCATCAATTCCGAGCTTTGAGGAAAGAGTGGCCGGAAAATCTTTAATAAATATTTTACCAGCCAGAAGATCCCTGACTAACACACCCAGCTCTGTTATTTGTATATCCTGAAGGTCATAACCCTTACCAATAGAGAAAATTAATTCTACCGTATCTGCTGATGTCAGATAGTTTTTTAATGCAGGAGACGCAATGCGCAGATTCTCCAGGAACTGTATTCTTTCGGGGCTGGCTAAGTCACCGAAACCGGCATACATCGGACTGGCGATAAAATAGTGATAGATAGCATCAGGACTTTCTGAAAGTTCTACGGTATCTGTAGTGTCAATTGGAAAATCGGCATCAGGTATATCTGAAAATGATGGCATTACCTCGGTCTGAGCCGGTGTAGGATTTTGTAATGATTGATTTGTGGGATTTATACCCATATTAATATCAGCAGTCATATTTTTATTTAAGTTTAATAACCTCATCTTCGAGTCTTTTTATCCTCTTATCCATTCCGTTAAATTGCGCAGTGACGGTGGAGTCTACCATGTTGTATCTTGTGCACATTCTTTCATATTCACCCCGGAGTGACCTTAGTCTCGCTAGATAGGTATCTTGCAGTGCTTTCTTTTTTGAAAGTAATTGGCTTGGTGTGAGGGCAGGAGGAGTGGCACTTTGATTGGCTTGGATTTTAGCTATTTCTGATTTTAACTTACTGACCTGGTCCATAAAGGGTCCGAGAAATTCTCTATGGAATATAACTCTTCTGGCTTTTTTCTCAATTTCTCCGCCGGTATTGACATTAAAGATCTGATACTTATCATGAGAAACAAAATTTTGCATGCTTGCGCTATTTCTACTCATTTCTTCTGAGGCTACTTCACTTAGGATTGGCTTAGCAAGCTGGGCCTTACTTTGTGTTAGCTTTTCTTCAAGGTTTAATTTTTGGAAAGTTTGTTTAGTAATTAATTTTTCAGCTTCATCCGAAGTCATTATGCTACCAGTTAGCGGATTCGTATAACCAGCTCTTGCAATAGTGTTACCCGAGTCGTCTTTAACCAGACCTTGATCTAGTAGGGTCATAGCTGCGCTATAAGCGTATTTCCTAGAAACATCTTCCAGGAATTTCTTTTTCTCTGATGTGCTATCAAAATAAGTGGCTACATAATTATTTAATATGGCCTGATCTTCTGGATTACCCGTCGTCTCATTATCGAAGAAGCTATCTTTTTTCTGGGCTCGTATTTTTAGGATTTCGCGTATTGCGTCTTTGTTCTCACTTTTTAATCTGGCCTGCTCGGCGGCGGAGTGCCTAAAAGCACCGGTCGAATCTTTCTGTAGTCCCATTAGCGTTTCAAATAATGCATTTCTCTCGCCCGAAGACATATCTTCACTGATCAGTTCCCGAGCTTTTGCAATAGAATTAGCCCGTTGAGAGCCGCTTAGACTTGATCTGTCGATTGCGACATTGAACTGATCTGGTCTCACTCTCCTCTTTTCGATCAGGGCGTTATAAATCAAAGTCTGAATGTTAGGATCGCTCATGGCAGGATCAGCTAGCAGGGTATTGAGGCCTTCAGTTGCCATATCCGACCACTTAATCTGCTTCAGGGTCTTGGCGCCAAGCTCTGTTTTCACAGACGGACCCAGGGACCTGACAAGCTCCAGCACCTGATCAGCTTCAGGAAACTTATTGAATTCTTCCTGTAATCTCTGCATTGCTGCGATTTTCTGTGCCGGATCTTTTTCATCTGCAATCATTGTCCTTAGCTCAGCCTCACCCACTTTGCGTTCTTTTAGCTTCGCCTTCTCAAGATCAATATTTCTTGCCATTTGCTTTTCAGCCATACCCGGAGCTAGGCCGGTTTTTTCACCAAGCCATGCCGCTGCCTCATCTCTCCCGCGCTGACCTCGGTATAGCTTACCAAGGTTTTTCTCGGTTGCTTCAAAGCCAGCGAAGCCCTGTTCTTTAAACTTCTGTTTAGTTTCTTTATATACATCGGCGGCTCCGCTCATGCGCCAAGGGGCGCTACCGGCGTATCTTGCCGTTGCCTGTCCTTTTGCCCAGATTGCTCCAGCAGCTACTCCAGCTCCTGCGGCAAGGCCATTGTGCATAGAAAATTTAACACCGGAGATCATAAATACAGCGACAAAGCCGTAGAAAAATATAGTTTGAATGGGAAAGCCTAATCCCGGTATAGGAGTATTATCGATGCCTGTACTGGTTATAATTTGTTGTTGGGCTTGTAAAAACAGCAGACCGACGTAAAGAAAGAATAAATAAATCGGTAGAAAGAAATTCCATCCAAGAAAGTGTTTCCACCAGTTTCTGTTAGCGTTTGCCAGCGGGGGGAATATAGATAAAACCCAGGCGGCCGGAGCCAGTATTAGTAACCCCCAAAGTATCGGAATGCGTATAGCAGAAAATATAACAGCTATTAGTAAGCTGAAAACTATAACAGACCCTAATATAATAGAGAAGAACATTGCACCTACCTGGAGCCAGGTTATCTGATCGAATGCGAGCGTGCCGAGAACCCCGATCGCACCGATTGAACCGCCCATCTTGGCAAAAAGAGGACGCAAATTGCCCGCTATAGTTGACGGCTCTCCGAGCAACTGCTCGGGACTTAGTGCTCCACCTAGGAAATTACCGTAACTTCCCATGGCCGTCAGAAAGACACCGCTTAAAGATTGAGTCCAGTCGATAATAGTTGTGCCGATCACCAAGCTGAAATTTACCAGAAGGGCGGCAATTAGAAACCTAACTATCATCGTCCTGAAATTATATTTTGAGACATCAAAAATAGTGGCAAAGGCCATGATTACTAGGCCGACAATGAAGAACATGTTAGAAAAATTTCTTACTAGCGACCAGGTAGTCTGGACTACCTGAAGAGGATTTCCTGATGAATCATTAATCCCAATAGAAAAGATTCTGTCGAGTACGCCCGCTAAACCGGACATTGAGTCGATTACTACGGAAAGAATAAAGTAGAGGGGCGTAGCTATTGCGGCTCTATCCAAGGCATCTGCGGCCATAACTATTCTCCCGGGTGCGAGGACTAAGAACACCAAAATAAGCACATAAGCATATGCTAAGAGTCTTCGATAGTTCGATTCTTTTTTTAGATTATTTATATTTTGATTTTTCAGCCTGAACATCTTAAGGATATTAAGGATTCTGGTAGATTGTTTTGATAGGTGTGCCGGTACTGGAATAGATAACCACATCGCCGGTGTTTGAAAGATCTAAAAAGGCGTCAGGATTTCCTGCGGTATTACTCGCCCATGCTACCAATGCTCCCCCATTAAAGTAGAGTATGAGGTTACCATCTGTCGCCATATGTAATTCTGTAGGATTACCGCTGGTACTTGAGCTCCATAAAACAACGTAAGGAGAGACTCCATAATCATAAAGTATTAGGTTTCCCACCATATCAAGATCAAAGCTGTATCGTCCATTTAAAGAATGCATTGCCTGGCCAGGTAACATGGACTGACCCGGCAAAAGAACATTGTTTCCTAATACAAACGGTGGCGTAGGCGTGGGTGTGATGGTCGATGACGGTGTAGGTGTGACGGTCGGTGTGGGTGTGGGCGAGCTCTCATTCTGAAAATTAGAAGAATCATAGTTAGGAGGCAGATCAACGCCAGCCTGTTTATAGCACCTGTCTATGCATGTGGTCATTTGAGATCCGACCGAGGTGTTATTGCATTGCCTGACACAAGCATCGTACTGAGCTTTTTGGGGTTCTGCCACATTGCCAGGCGCGATAGCATTGGCGGTATACTCAGCTAACTTACTTATCATCGTTTGTATGAAGTTACCTAATATTTCCGATATCTCATCAGAGGTGGTGAGCCAGTTTAGATTCGAATCAATAAATTTTGCCGCTCCTTCTCCTAATACCTTTGATGGTGTTGTAATGTTTCCCAAAAATCTACAGCGGGCCTGAGATGGTACGCTTGACCCGCCACATTGCGCAGAACTTGTACATGGCCCCGATCCATCACTGCAGGCATTATTAACACACTGTGCTCCGGTGGTTGGCGGAGTATCACAACTATTTCCTGTCCGAGAGCTCTTCCTTATTCCGGTAAAACCAGCGCCCGAAGTCCCTTCTCCGCGATCAGCATTACGATCTAAATCTCTTTGAGCATTCAGTTCACCCATAGCTATAAGAGTAGCACCATAAAAATTATTCTCCGGACTGGCTAATCGAGTTAAGGCTTGCCATCCGCCATTTCCGGCAAAATCACGATTGTAATTTTGGATAGACCACCCGGCAGGCAGAGTGCATTTGCCTCGCACCTGGTAAGAATCAAGATTGCCGACTCTGATATTCTGGGTAATCTGTGTATTGCCGCTTGCTCCAAATAAACTCAATAGATCCTTTTTAATATTGGGACAGTTTTGAGTATTGGCAAGTATAGAGCGGAAAACATCCTCACCTCTGTATTCGGCATCAGTTATAAAATTCCGCCAATTTTGTATGAAAGCCGGGGCGCGTCCAGTTCTTCCTGATTGGATAACTTGTTGGGCTATCCCATTCAGGGCGCCGGTTAGTTGCAATCTTGCGACTAACCTAGCGGCCAAATCCAGAATGAATTCTTTTAAAACATATTTGGCAAAATGAGCCCAGCCGGCCGCTGCAGCGGCGTAGCCCCCTCCCCCATCCGTAGCATAAGCAACGGGAGCACTGGAATAGGAAAAATAGGATATTAATAACCCAAAAATAATAAGGATGGAAATTGTTTTTTTAAATTTAAGCATTAGTCTTTCGATATTTAATAAATTAGAGTCATAACCCTAAAGACAAGATCTTTTGGCTGCAGATCATTAGCTTTTAGGATACCCTGGACTTCTTCCAGAATATCCTTGGTCATATTATTCAGCTTCTCAATATCGTTAAAAGCCACCACTGCCTTAATTGAATCTCCGTCATAGTTGCCTACTGCGGTATAATCCAGAGCAAAACGATTCAACAGATTTAATATTCTTTTGTGAGTTTCAACCCAATTTTTGGGGACATCCAGTAAATATGCATTTTCCAGTGCTAACTTAAAGCGTCCGCCCTTGGTCAGGAAGAAATCATTTTGTTCAAATGGGTTGGTTTCGTAATCTAGCTTTTGAGATAAATTTAGCAGGTTATCCTGTATTATCTGAGCCAGCAGTTCAAGGTACTTAGTCTGATTTTCCCGAGAATCGTCAGTGATTTTCAATACACTAGAATCAATTACTGGCATGGATTTATAGAAGTTGTCTATAGTGGAAAGCACTACAGCATTAATCCCGGTTTCATAAGTGCGGTCATCCGATGTTCTTGTCAGGTCGCCAGCCGCTAGACCTGCCATTAAAAGATTACTGGAATCTTCTGTCAGATTTACATTCATAAAGTCTCCGGCCTTAACCGTTTTGACGCTGCCAAAAACTGTATCTTGCAGATTGTCACCCAGCGCATGACTTGATGATTCTCTTGGATCAAATCCCGAAACTACTTCTTCGCCATCCAGAAAACCATCTCCGTCGCTATCGGGGTTTTGAAAATCCGTATTCCAATAAGACTCGTCCTGATTAGAGAGTCCGTCTTGGTCAGCATCTTTGGAGATATCTAGGGTTAGTGGTTTGGGAGGATCGTAGAGGTTTGCCGAGCGGACACCGCGGAAAACATCAAAGAAGGAGAAAACCGAAAATACAGCCATTACAGCCAGAAAAACAAAAAATACTTTAACTTTTGGTGTCATTGCGAATTTTCCTTAACGCTAGGCCGAAAAATATCAAAGATAACGATAAAATCGGCCAATCTCCTACATAATTATACCATGTACGGTCTCTGTTAGGGACAATGGAGCCTGTTAATAACTCGTAACCTACTCCTAGTGTCTTTTTTTCAACTTTTCCGGCAGGATTTATTATGTAGGATTGGCCAGAATTAGAAGAAATTACGATATATTTCCTATTTTCTGCGGCTCTGAATTTGGAAATGGCCAGCATTTGGTTTTCAAGAAACCTATTACCATGAAAAAGCCCAAAGTTACTAAGCGCTACTATAAAATTTCCATTGTCACCGCTTACTATAGATGGAGATAAGATTTCCGAGCAGACGACAATTTTTACCTTTTGATTACTAAATTCAGCTATTCCGCGAGCTGATCCGGGATAGAGATCCGGCGGTAAGAATTTACCGTATCCAGATAGTATCAAAGGAATTTTCAGGATATATGGAGTAAATTCTCCTCCCGGGGTGAGTAATCTTTTATCGTAGGTTCCGGTAAGACCAGTTTTTGAGTTGATAATCACGACTTTTGACCTAAGATCCCCGCCTCCATCAGCTGATAATATTTGGTCGATTATGAAAAGTTCTTTTTTGGATAACTTATCGAAGTAGTTCTTTACGGAAGATTCGCTCAGGAGGATCGCCAAAGAGTTCAGGAAGTGAGAGCCTTCGGGCAGAATAACTATCCCGTCTTCTAAACCCTTGTCAGATTCGATTGATTCCGAAGCTTGCTTGAGGAGACTCAGTCTTTGTTGTAGATTATTCAGATTTTCTTCGGGGGTGTAGGAAAATTTGGTAGAGTTTTGGGTTTGTATTAGTGCGACCGACAGAGTCCCCTCTTCGGGGTACCTATTATCTCTGCCAAATAAAAAAACGTGTACACTTAAAAATAAAATCGGAACCCAGAGTAATACTAATGTTTTTTTAGATTCTTTTCTTTTTAAAAATAATAAAATAACGCCGACAAGATAGAGTAATAAAAAATCTATGCCGTATATACCCCAGAGCGATGAAGTTTTTAGGATATAACCGAAATCTTTGAGTAGGTAGGCCGGGTTGCCTATTGTCCAATGAGGGCCAATAAAACTGCCGTTACCGAGCCACAAAATTCCGAAAAAAAATGATCGTAGATATTCGACAAGAACAAAACTACCTGCTATCTCCGCCGGTACTAATTGGGGCGTATGTTCACTTTGCAGGATCCTCGAGGCGAACATACTGAATAAACCCCAGAAAAAAGCCATACCAGCAGCGCTAACACTGAATATTAGCAGTATCAGCAAGAAGCTGGGAAATCTGTCAGGAACTCCGAAAGAATCCAGCGGATAAAGACCCCATAGCCAAAAAAACACATAACTAAAATATAAATATCCAATTATGAATCCAATCCAGAATCTGCGGACGTTTAGGATGGCTAAATATCTAAATGTTTTTTTAATTCTATCCATTGCACGAGACTTAGGTTCTCTGCCCTGATTTTTTCGTTGATCTGAGTCTTTTTTACCGCTTCCAATATTTTTTCTTTGGTAACTTTTAGTTTTTTTGGTAGTGTTCCGGCGAGTTGTTTTCTTTTTTCAGAAAAACCGGCCCGAATTAGATTAAACAGTTGCGGATCGCGAATTATGGATTTAGGTTGGAGCCTTATTATTGCTGAATCGATTTTAGGAATTGGCCGGAAATTATTTTTTGATATGTTGCCGATTACTTCTGGTTTTGCGTAGAACTGGACTGAAAGGGCAAGTAAATTCATGTGGGGCGGCTTTGCTATTATGCGCATAGCAACCTCCTTCTGGACGGTCAGAACAACTAACTCGGGTTTTGGCCATTCTTCAAGCAATATCCTTAAAAATCTCGAGGTGATGTAATAGGGTATGTTAGCTACTACTTTGAAGTGGCAATTTTCAGTTTTCAATTTACAATTTTCAAATAATTTTTCAATTTCTAATTTCAAAATATCCCCTTCGACTATCTCTACATTCGACGAAGTTCTAAAAGTTTCTTCAAGGGTTTTAATGAGGCGGTGGTCTTTTTCAACGGCAATCACCCTGTCTGCTTTTTCCGCCAGTTTTTTTGTTAAGTTTCCGGTACCTGGCCCTATCTCCAGTATTGTATCATTTTTAGTTACTTCTGCTGCAGATATGATTTTATCCAGTATGTGAGGGTTAACTAGAAAGTTTTGTCCTAATGACTTTTTTGCGTTTACGTGCATGGTTAATAATATATTTTATCGTCCTCATCCCGCTCATAGTCCGTGTCAATCAGCTGGTAATCAATCAGATGCTGGGGTATTTCGCTTATGAAACGCGAGGGAAGATTCATCGAGTGAGAGCCGTAGATATTGCGAAATTTAGTATAGGCTAAAATAAGGTGTTCTTTAGCCCGGGTTATTGCTACATAACAAAGCCGGCGTTCTTCCTCTAGCTCTCTGGGGTTGATCAGCGTGCGGTTATGAGGGAAGAGCCCTTCTTCAAGACCGACCACAAAGATAACCGGGAATTCCAGTCCTTTTGACGAGTGAATAGTCATAAGAGTGATTCTGTCGGGGTTGGTTCTGAGCTTGTCCGTGTTCTGTAAAAGAGCTATTTCCTCCAAAAATTTTTCAGCTCCCTCTTTTCCGGCCAGCTCGGCATATTTTGAAGCTACCGTAAAAAGCTCTCTCAGGTTTTCAATTCGTTCCTCGAGATTTTCATTGTCATGCGTTTTCGAAAGATTATACTCCTTCAAGTATTCTTCATAATTTGTTTTCTTAATGATGGCCCTGATTGTCTGGGGAAGGTTTTTGGTTTCGGATGTTCTGGTAAGATCAGCCAAGAGGGCGTGAAAATCTTTCAATGCGCTCAGCTGTCGGGCCGGAAGAGTTTTCTCTTCTATAATGCCGGCCATCGCCTTTATTATTTCGGGCTCTCCGGTGGCCCTAACCTTTTCAATCAGTGCCTTTCCTATCCCCCGTGTTGGAACGTTATATATTCTTTCAAGGGCCAGCGAGTCAGTCGGATTAATTATCAATTTAAGATAAGCCAAAATATCTTTTATTTCTTTTCTCTC
>JACOZW010000023.1 GCA_016181145.1 Candidatus Yanofskyibacteriota bacterium | reverse complement strand
TAGCATCCCCAGTCCCAGCATAATCGTCAAGCACTCGAATCCGATTGGGATAAAAGTGATTTCTTTTAGGGAGAGAGGGTTAATATCTCTGTCTAGAACCGGAAAGAAATTAGATGTTGTTCTTGTCGCGGACGGAGAGTCTATATTTCCGCTTGAGATTGGTGATGAGGTTGATATTCAAAGCTCGCCTCATCTTGTCCGATTTGCTGAATTGGAAAAGCACTACTTCTTCAAATCTCTTCAAGAGAAGTTTGGATTTAAATAGGAACCTTTTTTATTTTTATTTTCGTGCTAGAATAGGTTACTATGGCTGAAATATCTATTAAAGCAGAGACGCTGTTCCATTTAGGCGTTTTTAATTTTACTAATTCCTACCTTCTGTCGCTGATAGTGGTTGGAATTTTTGCTTCGTTATCTTTTTGGCTTAGGGGGGTTATAGAAATGATACCAGGAAAATTACAGAGTTTATTTGAGCTCTTTACCGAGGAGGCTCTTAAAATGATGGATGCTGTCTTGGGCTCAAGAACACAATCAGAGAGATATTTTCCTATCGTAGCTACGATATTTTTATTTGTAATGCTTTCAAATTGGATGGGTCTTCTGCCCGGAACTGGTTCTTTGGGCTTGACCCATGAAATATACAAGCATGGTGAAACCGAGCATGTTCTTATTCCGTTGCTCCGTGCACCCACCAGCGATCTCAATTTTACAATCGCTCTGGCGATAATAGCGGTTTTTTCAGTAAATCTACTTGGAGCTATGGCCGTGGGTATGCGAACTCATGCCGGAAAGTTCTTTAATTTTAAAAATCCTATCTACACATTTGTCGGCTTACTTGAATTAGTTTCGGAATTTGTTAAAATTATCTCGTTTTCATTTCGTTTATTTGGTAACGTATTCGCAGGAGAGGTTCTGCTGATAATCATAGGTTTTTTGGGTCCCTACTTCCTGCCGTTACCATTTTTGTTTTTAGAAGTATTTGTCGGTTTTATACAGGCATTTATTTTCGCGATGCTCACGCTGGTATTCATTGGAATGTCGGTGAGTCATCACGAGGTCGAACATTAAATTAAGATTTTAGATTTACGATTCAGGATTTTAGAATATTCTTAAATCATAAATCATAATTCTTGAATCTTTTAAAGTTATGCCAGAAGAATCAATGAAATTGTTGGCCATAGCTATTGTTATGGCAGTTGGAACTATTGCTCCGGCAATGTCTATCGGTAAAATTGCCTCAAAGGCAGCTGAAGCTATAGGCCGTAATCCCGAAGCAGCCCCAAAGGTACAGACAGCCATGATTTTGGCCTTGGCCTTCGCAGAAGCCATAGCCATCTACGGTTTAGTAGTGGCATTAATTCTAAAATTCGTATAAGAATTTTAGAAGTATTTAATTACGCATTACGAATTTCGTATTATTAATTCGTAATCCGCCATTCGTAATTTTTTAATGTCAGAATTAGTAAATCAACTTGGGATTGACTGGAAACTCCTTTTAGCTCAAGGGGTTAATTTTCTGATTTTGCTAGTGGTTCTGACAAAGTTTGTTTATAGACCATTGATGAAAATGGTTGAGGAGCGTCGAAAAAGGATTGAATTTGGCGTAAAAGCCGGAGAAAAAGGGGTAAAAATAATAAATGATGCTGAGGAAGAAAAAGCCGAGATAATCAAAGGAGCCAATACGGAATCTATTGCAATTATCTCCGAAGCCGAAAAGAACGCCCAGAAAAAAGCTCAAGAGATTGCTCATCAAGCCGACTTAAAGGCCCAAGGCACATTAAGAGAAGCAATGCTTCTTGTTGAGAGAAAAGAAAAAGAAGAAATGGATAGAGTTGCTGGAGAGGCTAGAAAACTGGTCAAGGAAGCAATAATCAAGACGGTTCAGTTAAAACCTGAGCAGGTTGATGAGAAGTTGATTGAGGAGGCAGTAGGGTCTTTCATCCTAGAACGTGGGGCGTAGGGTGTGGTAAAAAATAAAAAAACCGCTGGGTGTACCATGCGGCTGATAGGGGTCCATGCCCTTGAGGCAGCGCTGAATTATTAGTGTAGAATCTTGGGAAGTTTGAAAATCTTGGGAAGTTTGAATCTGTAGCCCAAAATAATAAGAACTGCAATCACGAAAACTATTCCAAGAAGTCCTGCGGTTATGGGGTGAAGACCATCTGATACCCCAAAAACCATAAGCATAATACCGGTGAAACTGATACTTAGCTTTTTAAAGAGTTCCATCGTTTGTCCTCCTCAGGTTTTCCAGCATTCGTAATTATACCAGTTAATAACTTATTGTCAATATGAGGTATTCCGTCAACAATTATGTTGGGGCATTTACCCAGATTATCAAAGAAATACCGCGTGAAAAAGCTATCAACGGTTTTTTGAGATTGTTAGCTAAGACGGGGGATATTAAACATTCAAAGAAGATCCTCACGGCAATTCATAAAAAAATAATAAATGAAGATGGTGGAAAATGGATTGATATAGAAGCTGCTAGAGAGCCGATGCCGAAAAGGGAAATGTTAAAAAATAAATTTTCAAAAAAAGACCATATTAATTTCATAATAAATCCTGAATTGGTGGCTGGAGTCAGAATTACGGTAAACGGTGAAGAAGAGTTAAATAACACTCTTCGGAATAAATTAAACAAACTTTTCAAATAACAATAACTATCTTATTCTCAAATTCTTAAGAATTTGAGAATATCATTAAATTCAATATCAAATGCCGTATGAGATTATAGAAAAACTGAAGAAGGAAATAGCGGGGTATCAAGATGATACCAAGTTTGAGCACGTCGGCGTTGTAACTGAAGTAGGCGATGGCATTGCAAAAATATCCGGATTATCCAAGGCATTAAGCCAGGAATTATTGAATATTGAGGCTAAAAGCGGTGATGTGTCTGCCATTGCTTTCAATCTGGAGGAAAATTTTATCGGGGCGGTAATTCTTGGCGATGCTCAAAAAGTTAAAGTCGGAGACCGGGTCAAGCAAACCGGAAAAGTTGTTTCAATCAAGGTTGGCTCGGAAATGCTGGGTCGCGTCGTTGATCCTCTCGGAAATCCGCTGGACAATAAGGGAGTTATCTTTAATGACCCCGAAAAAGCTAAAGATTATCCCCTTGAACGTCGAGCGCCGGATGTCGTTTCCAGGGAATCAGTGAATACGCCGGTACATACCGGTATTAAAGCCGTTGATGCTATGATTCCTATCGGCCGTGGCCAGAGAGAGCTTATTATAGGTGACAGGCAAACTGGTAAAACAGCTATTGCTCTTGATACCATATTGAATCAGGGACAGGATGCCGAAGGGCGACCCTCCTTCGCTAAAGCTTCGGAGGGCAGGAGGCAGATGGTCTGTATCTATGTTGCTATCGGTCAGAAGAATTCTAAGGTTGCCAAAATAGTCAAAACCCTTGAAGAAAAAGGTGCGCTTGCGTATACAATAGTTGTTTCTGCTCCTGCATCTTCTCCTGCTTCGGTTCAATATCTAGCCCCTTTCGCCGGTTGTGCTATCGGAGAATATTTTATGGACCAAGGACAGGATGCTCTGGTTGTTTACGACGATTTATCCAAGCACGCGGATTCATATCGCCAGCTATCTCTTTTGCTAAGGAGGCCGCCAGGAAGAGAAGCTTATCCGGGAGATATATTTTACTTGCATGCTAGGTTACTCGAACGTGCGGCTAAGATGGATAAAGGACATGGTGGGGGATCATTGACCGCCTTGCCAATTATTGAGACACAGCTGGGAGATGTTTCTGCCTATGTTCCTACTAATGTCATTTCCATTACCGATGGCCAGATTTATCTCGAATCAGATTTGTTTTATAAAGGCTTACGCCCCGCTATTAATGCCGGATTATCTGTCTCTCGCGTAGGTTCATCGGCACAGACAAAAGCTATGAAAAAAGTTTCCGGAAAATTACGTTTGGATTTGGCTCAATTCAGAGAACTTCAGGCATTCGTTCAATTCGCTTCGGACTTAGATGAAAATACCAAAAAACAGATTGCCCGTGGACAACGATTAACTGAAATTTTAAAACAGGTTGATAATGCGCCGATTCCGTTCGAGAAACAGGTTTTGACGATTTACATGGCGACCAATGGATATTTGGATGACGTAAAAGTTGATGAGGTCAGGGCGGTTTCCGATAGGATAATAGATAATATTGAAAAACTGCACGGAGATATTTTGAAAAAAATCAGAGTGAGTAATCAGATTGACGATGAGACGGAGGAGAAGTTAAAAAGTTCTTTGGAAGAATTAAAGGGAGTTTAGTTTTAGCCGACTATCATATACCCAGACTCGGAGTTAATTCGCTTACCCAACTCATTTACAGATCGCATAAATTCGCTTACCCAACTCATTTACAGATCGCATAAAACTCTGCTGAGTTTTTGCTCTCTCTCAGCCCAGTCGGCTTCCGAAACGTTCTGTAAATGAATTGGGTAAGCTCATTCTTATTATTTCCTCCCTAGGGTATATGATAGTCGACTAAGGTAAGATTTATTATTTAAAAACAAAAAAAGCCCTTCATGGATTTGGGCTTGAACATTCAGGGATTGCGAATTGCAGTCTCGCCTCGCCAATTTATGCACACAGAGACATTTTCCGTTTCTGAATTTCCGGGACGTCTAACTTTAAAAGTTAGGCGGGCATAGTCAGGATAATTACAGTCACTTCTCCAATATGCTCCCATGTACATTGTGTCAGTGAGTTGTGCTTGGCTATAACCGTTAAGTATCAGTGCTTGGTTAGCTGTTAATTTATCAATACGCGTTGAGATATAAAAGAGCGTCAAAAGGATAACGAACCAGGTAATAACGTTGTTCACCGAATCCCCCGAATTATTAAGTGCAAAGACAGTATAATGTATTTAGGGTTAACTGTCAATAGTAAAATAATGAAATACAATAAACTTGTTCGGGATAAAATACCGGAATATATAAAGAGTAAAGGCGGAAAACCAGTTTTTCGGATTGCTAGCGCGGATGAACATTGGAACGGTTTAAAAGAAAAATTAAGAGAAGAGGTTGAAGAATTTATAAAATCAGAAAGCATCGAAGAGATGGCTGATATATGGGAAGTTATTGAGGCTGTTGTTGAGTATAAAAAATTTGATCATCAGGATATTAATACCGTTAAATTAGCAAAGGTAGAGGAAAGAGGAGGGTTTAAAAAAGGAATAATTCTCGAGGAGGCATAATTAAAAGATGGAATCCTTACAAAAAACAAAATCTAGAATAAAAGCCGTTAAAAATATAGGACAGATCACCAAGGCGATGGAGGTTGTTGCGGCGACGAAAATGAGAAAAAGCCAGCAAGTGGCTTTAAATTCTCGTCCCTATGCTTTTAAGGCGCTTCAATTATTGTCAGTTTTAGGAAAATTCTCGCCCGTAAAAACTGATCTTATAAGAGGAAGAAAAATTAAAAAAACACTTTTAGTAATTGTAACTTCTGACCGTGGTCTTGCTGGATCTTTTAATTCGCAGGTATTGCGCTTGGTAGATTCATTTCTC
This sequence comes from Candidatus Yanofskyibacteriota bacterium, assembly GCA_016181145.1. GTDB lineage: Bacteria > Patescibacteriota > Minisyncoccia > 2-02-FULL-40-12 > GWA2-44-9 > 2-01-FULL-39-28. The sequence goes on along the minus strand of JACOZW010000023.1, from coordinate 42,882 downwards.
AAATCTTATGCAGAAACAAAAGATGATAATTTGAGCGTTGTTGCTGTCGGCAAAAAGGCCATTTCATATGCAAATAAGAAGAAATTAAATTTAGTTTCCGAATTTTCCGGATTTGGAGATTTCGTGTTGCCGAGCGAAACAAATCCTTTGTCAGAAATTTTGATAGAGGGTTATTTAAATAAAGGCTGGGATAGGGTAATGACCATATCGACCCACTTCCGATCAACCCTAAAGCAGGAAGTCTTAATGCGGCAGGTTTTGCCGGTTGATCTAGAAAAAATTCAACACACTATAAATGAAATTATTCCCGAGCATGGTAAATTTTCAGAGTTAAGAGATTCACGATTTACGATTCATGATTCAGAGCTAGAATACATATTCGAGCCTTCTCCGAAAAAACTGATCGAAGGCTTGGTGGAGCATTTAATGAAAATGCAGATTTACGATTTGATTCTGGAGGCCAATGCATCTGAACATTCGGCTAGGATGGTAGCGATGAAGACGGCTTCGGATAATGCCAAGGAGCTTTCCGAAAAATTGAATTTAGAGTATAATAAAGCCCGACAAGCTGGAATCACAAAAGAACTGATTGAGATAACATCGGCGGTTAGTGCTTTGACGTAATCAGATATACAATTAATTTTTCCGTATTATTTTTGAAACCGTTGCGAGAAGGATAGCTTAAAACAATAGGTTTACAAACCGACAGGAAAGCCGAAACTGACTGAAAGGAATTTCGGATGGTGTTCCGGAGGTTTTAAACCATTGTTTAGCTGTCCTGAAGCATAGGTTGAAAAAATGATGAGGAAAAATTAATAATGGAGTTATGAATGGAAAAATAATACAAATAACTGGGCCGGTGGTGGATGTCGAATTTGAAGAGCAGAATATGCCTGCGCTTTTGAATGCGCTGAAAATTAAATCAGATTCAGGCGAGATTGTTCTTGAGGTTGCCAAGCATCTTGAGCCAGGACGCGTCAGAGCCGTTTCACTTGCTTCTACGGACGGATTATATCGCGGTCAGGAAGTTACTGACACCGGAGCGCCTATCAGCGTGCCGGTTGGTCAGGAAGTGCTGGGAAAATTATTTAATGTCTTAGGCCAAAGGATAGACGGAGAGGATACAGGATTTAAGAAACACTGGCCGATTCACAGGCCGGCGCCCACTCTCGATCAGCAATCAACCAAGACTGAAGTTTTTGCGACCGGCATTAAAGTTATCGACCTACTTGCCCCGTTTATTAAGGGCGGAAAAATCGGATTATTCGGCGGCGCCGGAGTAGGTAAGACAGTTCTTCTGATGGAGCTTATCCATAATGTTGCTGAAGTTTCTGGAGGATATTCTGTTTTTGCCGGAGTAGGAGAAAGAACGCGCGAGGGAAATGACTTGTACCATGAGATGAAAGAATCCGGAGTTATTGATAAAACAGCAATGGTGTTCGGCCAGATGAACGAAGTTCCGGGTGCCCGATTGCGTGTTGCGTTGAGCGGGCTGACTATGGCTGAATATTTCAGGGATGAGGAGCAGAAGGATACGCTTTTATTTATTGATAATATTTTTCGCTTTTCTCAAGCCGGCTCTGAGGTTTCGACTTTATTAGGCCGTGTACCTTCTGCCGTAGGTTATCAGCCGACCTTAGCCGGTGAAATGGGAGCGTTGCAAGAACGAATCACTTCGACTAAAGATGGATCTATTACTTCTGTCCAGGCAATTTATGTTCCTGCTGATGATATTACCGATCCTGCTCCAGCGGCTACTTTTGCTCACCTTGATTCAACCATTGTATTGTCGCGTCAACTGACAGAGATCGGTATTTATCCGGCGGTTGATCCGCTTGGTTCTACCTCAAGCGCCCTAGATCCAAAGATTGTGGGAGAGGAGCACTATCAGGTCGCCAGGCAGGTTCAACAAACGCTTCAGCGCTATAAGGAGCTCCAGGATATTATTGCGATATTGGGATTAGAAGAATTGTCAGATGAAGATAGGTTGGTAGTAAATAGGGCGCGAAGAATTCAGAAGTTTCTATCTCAGCCATTTTCTGTCGCTGCACAGTTTACTGGTCGCGAGGGCAAGTTTGTATCAGTCGAACAAACAGTCAAAGATTTCAAAGCAATAATTGATGGTAAATATGACGATAAGCCGGAAGAGTTTTTCTATATGAAGGGCGGGTTGGAGGGTTAATTTTTTCCTCCCCATTTTTTCAATCGGTGCTTTGGTCTAGACAAACAATGGCTTTAAAACCTCCGGAACACCATCCGAAATTCCTTCACTATCGTTCAGTCAGTTTCGGAGGCGATTCCCTGGAAGTTCCTCCAGTGAACCTTCGCCTTGAACTTTCCTGTCGGTTTATAAAGCCTTGTTTGTTGCTATACCTCTCGCAATGATTTCAAAAATGGCACGGAAAAAATTAACCTTATTTTCATGAAATTATCGATCATCACATTACAAGGAATTAAATTTGAGGGTGAGATTAGCTCGCTTAATTTAAAGACAACTTCGGGGGAGATTACTGTGCTTGATAATCACAGGCCATTGATCACTCAGCTAGCAAAAGGCGAGGCGGTTATTATTAAAGAAGGTGGTGAAAAAGTTAATTTCGATATTAAGTCGGGATTTTTAGAAATTGGAGAAAATAATCAAGCTACAGTATTGGCTAATTAACTTGCCGAATTGTTGATTTTTTGGTATAATCTTCGGAGTGCATTCACTTCGATAGGAGGTCCATGGAATTACCGATTCGACAGACCGTGTTGGATCAGGCAAAGGCAAAAAGAATATATGTTTTCCATGAGAAATCATCACTTGACCATTACAGGGCGCAAGCTTATGTGGTCAGATGTGTAGATGATAGATTTTTCAGAGTTTACAAAAATTACCTCAAAGTAGGGGGAATTAACCGGCTTGATTCGAAAACTCCCGCTGGAGGAGCTAAGGTTTTTTCTTCGCCCATTAAGAAGGGTGACCGTGATTACAATATCCGTGAACTCGAGCTATCCATCCGTCTTCATCATGTGAACAGAGTAATGCTCTTCACTCATCATGACTGCGGAGCTTACGGCGGTTTTGCTGCTTTTGATAACGACCACGATAAGGAATTTAAGTTTCACTCTAAGGAGCATGAAAAGGCTGCAAAATATATCCTGGCTCGCTTTCCCGAGCTTATTGTCGAAACCTATTTTGTTGACGAACACGGAATTGTCAGAACTTCCCAGTAGGAGCAAGCATGTAAAAAACCCCGCCAAGGCGGGGCATTTTTTATTTAGGAGTATAGCAATTACTATTTGGTTAATTTTTTCGCCTTCGCAAGACCTTTATTTACCAATTTCCATTGCTTCTTTAGTTCAAGCACCATATCATCTACTTCTTTCTGGCCGACCCCCGACATTTTAGAATATTTTGCGGCGATCCGGTCAACAGCCTTATAGTACATATCTTCTCCTACGTCTCCGGCTTTCTCGAGTTGCTCAAGCAATTCTCCTTTTGCTTTGAGCACCCAGCTTTTAAGGGCCCTTTTTGTATTTTTTGCCCTCGGGCCGGTTAATAGATAACTCCCTAGCGCTGCTCCTACGGCAGCTGCGGCCAGTCCCGCCCCCAAACCCATAGCTGTTGCTGTTTTTAATTTTGACATAATTTAAGTCAATTACGGATTCCGTATTACGGATTTATAATTCGTAATTCGAAATTCGGAATGTATTAATTAATTTAATGATACTCCTCTTGATGTTCCTTGCAATTGTTGATAATCCACATAGAATAAAGCTATGAAAACCCATCGTTTTATTGGAAATTTTAATATTAAACCAGGTGATCTAAGGATTGGAGATCCGGAGCTTTTTAATCAGATAAAAAGCGTCCTTAAACTAAAGATCGGGGAAAAAATAATTCTTGGTGACGGCAGAATGAACGAGGGGTTAGCGGAGATAAAAGAACTCGGAAGAGATTTCATTGGGGTAGAGATAGGCGGAATCAATACGAATATTAATGAGCCTTCTCGTCATATAATATTATGCTGTTCGATATTAAAGAGGGAAAATTTTGAATTAGTGGTTCAGAAGGCGACTGAAGCCGGAGTTAAAGAAATTATTCCTATTATTACCGAGAGAACGGTTAAACTGAATATTCGTCCCGATCGGCTCGAGAAAATAATCAAAGAGGCTGCTGAGCAGTCCGGCAGGGGAATTGTACCTATTTTGCGAGATCCAGTTAATTTTGTAGATGCTACGGGTGGTGTTAATAGAAATGGCATAAATATTATTTTCGATATGTCTGGAGAAATTTTTGGAAATTGGAAATTGGAAATTGGAAATTACCCCCTGGGTGTTTGGATCGGTCCTGAGGGCGGGTGGACTGATAAAGAGCTCGAGCGGGCTCGAGTCGAAAATTTTAAAATATTCAATTTGGGCAAGCTAACTTTAAGAGCCGAAACAGCCGCAATTATCGGAACTTATCTTATTGTCCACAATTTTTCTGTTGCTCTTTAGTATATTGACGTATAATTGATGGTATATGTATAAAAATAAATTAGTAAAAATATCAGTCATCTCTTTTGCTAGCTTGGGTCTGGCTTTGTCTGTTTTTGCTCAGACTCCATCACCGACATCAAGATCGGAGATTAAAGACGCTAGAAGAGAAAATAAAGAGGAAGCAAAACAGATACTCGAGCAGAAGAGGGAAGAGCTGAAGCAGAATTCTGAAAATAAGAGAGAGGAATTAAAACAAAATAGGGAAGAACTCAAGCAGGATTTTGAACAAAAGAGAGAAGAACTGAAAGATAGGCTTGAACAGAAAAAAGAAGAGTTAAAAGATAGAATAGAAAACAAGAGAGAGGAACTAAAGAAGCGTCTCGAAAAAATTAAAGATAATCGTAAAAAGCAGGTTGTTGAGAAGATTGATAAGAACCTCGATTCGTTAAATGAAAAAATAACCGACCGCCTCCTGGAAAACCTGAAGAAACTAGAAGATATTCTAGTTAGGATAGGCGAGAGAACAGATGTTGCCGAGGGTCGGGGCGTAGATGTTTCCTCTGTTGATTCGGCTGTTGTCGCGGCTCAGGCAGCAATTGGTGATGTTAAGACAGCCGTCGAAGTACAAGCCACTAAAACCTATAGTCTAGCTATCAGCACTGAAGATAAATTAAAAACCGATGTTGGTAAGACGAGGCGGTTGTTACAAGAGGACCTGAAAGTTGTTTCTGAGAAGGTTAAAGTCGCACGAAATGCAGTTCATGAGGCGGCTCAGGCTTTTGCTAAAGCTCATGGAAGAGATTTGCCCGAGATTTCACCCACCATATCAGTATCTCCAGCCCCCTCTCCTTCTGTAACCACAAACCCATAATTAAAAAAAATAACTTAAATAATATGGACGAATTAAACCAAATACAAAACCCGAATGTTCCCTCCAGTCCGCTTGTTCAGGCGAGTCAGCCCAGTCAAGGCATGTCCGGCCAGATGCCATCTGTATCTCAGGCGACGATGAAAAAGAAAAATTATTTGTTCCCTATAACCGTATTAGTGCTAATTGCCGTAGGTGCTTTTACTTGGTGGTATATCGGTCAGATGAATGATGAGCCAGTTGTGATTGAACAGTCCAAGACAAACCAGGATGCCAGGGAGGACGCCCTGATTAACCAGGCTTTGGGAGGGGTTGATGCGGGCGGTAATTTAGATGCTGAATTTCAGGCAATCGATACTGATCTCAATAGTCTATAGAGGCCAAGTAAGATAGTGATATATTTTAAGCCCCATGCCCAAGTTTGAGCATGGGGCTTTACTGATTATATTTTATATGGTATAATATAGAAACTATGCTGAATCAATTAAAAAACCTGGGTCTTTCCGAGAATGAAGCCAAAGTATATTTTGCTATGCTTGAGCTTGGTCCGGCTACTGCTCTTGAAATATCTGCTAAGGCCGGTGTTAATCGTCCGACAACTTATGTTCAGATTGAGTCGCTTAAAAAAATGGGTCTTGCCAGTACTCAAACAAGGGGTAAAAAGCAACTATTTATAGCCGAATCACCAGAACACTTAGAGTCTATGATTGAAAGGCAAAGGGGTGAACTCGAACAGAAAAAAGAAGAACTTCATAAACTTTTGCCGGAACTTACAAATATTTTTAATCTTTCTGATTCAAAGCCTCAAGTCAGGTTCTTTGAGGGTAAAGAGGGGATTCTTAAGATCCAGAGTGAATTTTTAAAAACAAAGTCTGATTTTATTTATGGCATATCTGATTTCGATAGCGTGATGGAATTATTCCCTGATTTTTCTTCTGACTATTCCTCAAAAAGAGCCCAAAAAAGAATACCGTCTAAGCTCATATATACTTCTAGTAAGGGACCCTTCCTTAGCGGAGACGATAAGGAGTTTTTGCGCGAGTCAAAATATGTATCTAAAGATAAATTGTCTCTAGGCTCAGATATAACAATTTTCGGTGATAAAATAGCAGTTATGGCTCTCAAGGGCAAAATTTCTGGTGTAGTTATCGAGCATAAAGAAATGGCAGATTCGTTTAGGTCGGTTTTTGAACTCCTCTGGAATAGTTTAGGGAGATAAAACAAAGCCATCGCATGTGCGACGGCGGTTTCAATGGCATTGTGACATTGTTCTGTTTTTACTTTTCCCTGTGTTTTTCGATCGTCGGCCGAACTCTGGTAAATTTAGCCAGCTCCCATTTCACCCTCCATTCTTGCAGGAGGGGGTTTGTGTATCGTTAATCTTCTCTATCTTGTCCTTATCAGCGGACTTTTCAGAGTGAGATTTCGACACTTGTGCCTCCTGGCTTCTTGGGGCGTGCTTGCCCCACGATGCCGGGATCCTCGATTGAGACATCCCAGCTTTGTGTATTATAATCTATTCTTATATTTCTGTCAAGGCTTGCTGACATATTTAATTTTTAATTTTTTTAATAAAAATTTTAAAATTATATAATTTTTGTGTTTTTAGTCAATTTTTGATGACATCTCTATAGTCAAAAAACCCAGTATTTAAGCCACAATATGGCTATTTAGAGACAAAATTTTGTCAATGGGTATTGACAAAATAATTCATTTGTGTATAATAAGCCGGAAAGTTAAGTAAGGTTAATTTTGGGCAGGGATTGGTTCAGGTATCGGGTTTAAGCCGTCTAGATAATTATCGCGGCTCCCATCCAATCAATCTTAGTTCTGCCGATTAAGAGGAACCTCAAGAATCCAGCCAAAATTGGTTATTGAGGCCTCTTTCCAGACCGGAATGTGCGGACGGTACAGGAGGGACAAGGCGTTACAATAAGTTTCGTCTTGTGTCGTCAGCGTGCATGCCGGCCTAGAAAGGGGGAAATTGTACTTATCACGCCACACATTTTTAGCTGATTAACCTGTCAGTTAAAACTGTGGGGTGTGATAGGGTCGACTTAATACCGCATACGGGACCCTGGCCCTTAGCAAGCCAGCGTTGTGCGGAACCTTCCTCTTCAGCATCCCTCCCACGGCACAGTCCGTGGGAGGGGGAATAACTGAAGCGCTATACGTAGCGAAAAAAAGAAGGTGAACCAAAATGGATCGCGAAAGTCTGAAGCCGGAGAAGCTACTCCGAGCTACGATCCAGCCCAAGTCACACCCCCTCGAGTTCTTTGCAGAATAGAAAAACTAAAGCCGAGCCTAATCAGCTCGGCCCCCCACCAGAGATTTTTTATAAAGTTTCTGGTGGGGAGAATGTGATGTGAGCGGGCGGGACGCTGCAACACACCGACTAAACCTGAGTCTGGACCGGAGGGACCGCTCCGACAAGTCGGTGACTCATCCACATTTTCCCCATCCTTTCGTTCTATATGAGCAGCAAACCGCTGTTCACGTGGGTGCCCGCTCCTGATGGCCGCATGCGGACCCATCGGGAGTTGGTTGATCACTGCGTCACCGTCCAGGAATTCTTTTTTCTCCTTCGGGAGAAAGGGATGGACCGTGATCAGGCTCAGCGCGCTTATGCCGACCTGCTGGTGGATATGAAATCCATTCTTGCAGAGAACGGCATTTGCGTCATCGAGCCGCAGTGGTTCGCCAGCCTTCTTCGATAGAAGGCACACCCCTAGTCGGAGCCTGCTGAGTCCGACGAAAAATAAACAGGCATAGGGGGAGAGTAGAACAGGCAATTCTCCCCACCCCGTCAGAGTTTTTAATCTAACTGTCGGTATATGAAGATTCTGATGGGGGTGTGGTTGGCTGAAGACCGTCGCAAGCATAGAGTATCTCGCTCATAAGAGCGGATGGCGGCACTTAGACTACCGCAGTCGAAATAAGACAGCGGAATGGGTGACTCGAGCGGGGAGAACAGGCATGAGGCTTCGGGCCAAGAGACTCCGCACCACACTACCCGTGTTCTTTGTTTTTTTACAGTTTTTTCTTTTAGGAGGTATGCATGAGTGAACAGATTGTATTAGCGTGTACTTTTTCGGGATGCAAGGCCAAGATGGCTCCCGAAAAAGCGAAGGTACCGGCTGTTACGGCAATCCGATTGGCGATCGGAAAGCCCGTGACAGTTGACGACCTGACCGGCTGGATCTTGTGTGGGCGTCATGCCCATCTGATTCAGAAGGAGGCAGCCAAGAAAGGTGACGGCAAGACGTTTTCATACGTCGGTACCGTTACACTTCTTGAGAAGCGTCAGTCTGAGCGTAAAGCCGCTCAGGACTATCTTCTCCATCTGCGCGCCAAAACGCAGATGGGCAAAGCCATGGCCGAAGCGCTCGCTCCCACGAGCGCTAAAGAGCCGAGTTTTACTCGGCAGCCCCAATCCTCGTGATTGGGTTCCCGCCAAAATTTTCAAAACTTATTATGATATATCATAATAAAAAATATTGAAGATTTTGGCGGGAGGAATAGTTCTTTCCAATTATACTGCTTTTGCAGTAAGAGGAGACAGTCATGGAAAAGATGGGTCAGATGAAGGTTCTGGTGAAATTCTTCGGTTATCAGGACTACAAGGGTGAGACGGGGTTGAAGGCGTTCAACATCGAGCTCAAGGAGCTCACCGACGCGGAGAAGCGGGAACTTGCTTTGCTGGCGGCCGTGGAACTCGGCGTCGAAGTCGAGTGGCCGGTAGCGAAGTAAGCAAGGGAGCCTTGTGTGTTGGGCTCAAAATACGAACACTTCTCATTTGCTCTGGGGATGTCAGAGCTGCCGAATCACCTTGATTCGGCCTTCTATCAAAGATTTTTCAAGCGAGAAGTTTTTGGTGGGAGGGGATTGTGGAATATCTGGCGCAATATGCATGAGGGCATTGCGAAAGCATGCCCAATAAGTCATGTAGCCGGAGCGCCCACTGATTTTCTCCCAATAATCTTGACTGGGATTTTTTTTGCTGTATTATATGCTAAGTGCTAATTAATAAGGATGAGGGTAAGATGCGGGAAAAAATGGTGACCGATCGGAATGCTCGTGAGATGGCCCATCGAGTAGTGAGGCTCAATCTCGGGCCCATGAAGAAAGGTGCTCGTCGTCGCTTTCGGCGAGTGGCAAATCGAGAATTTAACAAGGTAGTCGCTAGCGGCGATTATGACCTTGTTGAACCACAGCTCGGTTACCGTCTGACTGGTTGGGATGTAGCATAGGAGGAGCCCCTTGAATACGAGATGTTCGCCGATGGATTTAGCTATTGACCTGATTGATCGTTCATCATGCAATGTTCGCGTTGCGGCGGTAATTACGGATCGTACCGGCAGAATATTCAGCTGGGGCTGGAACCATGCCGGTGTTGATGGTCTTGGTGAGTGTGCCGAGGCTTTAGCCATTCGCAGGGCGAATCGTAATCGCCTGAAGGGATCAACAATTTATGTTGCTGGTATGAGGGTCAGAAATGGTAAATTCGTACCCTCAAAGCCATGTCAGAAATGTCAGAAATTATTGGAAGCCGCAGGAATTAAAAGGGTTTTCTACCTTACCTCAACCCGTGATTGGATCTCTATCGAGTATTCTTAATCTTTTGTTATAATGGAGGAACGATCATGAAAAAGAAAAAGCAAAAGTCGATGTACCTGAAAGTTCGTCTGCCGGCAATCAAGCGAGCAGGTGGCGGAGCCCATCAACCGACCAAGGGCGGGAAATACCGCCGTGGCCAGGAGAAAGAAAGTTCCCGAAAGGATATTCGAGCCGAACTGTCATAGTTCGGCCTTTTGTTTTTGATAATAAAATTCTAGAATTACTAATATGGGAAATTTAGATAAATTTAATCCAACTACACCAGAAGACCTACGGGAAAGAGAAAAATTCGAAGCGTTATCAGATGAAGCCGGGAAAGAAGAACGAAACCGTCTTCACGAGCAGGCGTTGATAGAGAATACTGATAGCTTCTATGCTATTCGTGAAAGAATAGAAGATCCTTTAGAAAAGGAAGAAATTGAATTGGCTATTAAAGTTTGCGAAGCCGTTAAGGAGAGGGGCGGTTTGGCCTTGGTTGTCGGCGGTTTTGCTCGGGATGCAGCTTTATCTAAATTCGGCCATAACTTAAAGCCCAAAGATATCGATATTGAAGTATATGGTATTGATCAGGATATTTTAAAAAATATTTTAGATAAATTAGGTAAATTGGAAATTGCCGGCGAAGCTTTTAAGGTATTCAAATTAAATACGGCAAAAATGTCGACTATGCTTGATATTTCCATCCCAAGGCGTGATTCAAAAACCGGAAAAGGCCATAAAGGTTTTGATGTAACAGGAGATCCATATATGTCTGTAAAAGAAGCGGCTCGAAGAAGGGACCTCACCATAAATGCATTGGCACTCGATCCTTTAACCGGTGAGATTCTCGATTTTTACGGCGGGATAGAAGACATCAAAAGAAAAACTTTGAGGGCGACTGATAAGGAAACCTTTGCAGAGGATTCATTGCGTGTCTTAAGGGCGGTGCAATTTGCAGCTCGATTTGGTTTTAGTATTGATGAAGATACAAAAGAATTATGTAGAACCCTTGATCTAAGAGAATTGTCGCCGGAAAGAATCGGTGGTGAGTGGTTAAAACTTCTAATGAAGGCTCCTAAGCCAAGTATTGGCCTCGAATTGGCTTTAGAGGTGGGGGTGCTTGATCAATTACATCCGGAATTGAAAGCACTTATAGGTGTTCCTCAAAATCCTAAATATCATCCGGAAGGTGATGTCTGGACACATACTAAAATGGTCATAGATTCAGCTGTCGATATAGCCGGCGAACAAAAATTATCTGATGAAGAAAAGAAGATACTTTTATTGGCTGCTGTTTGTCATGATTTAGGTAAGCCGGCTACCACAAAAGAAGAAGACGGCAAAATAACTTCTTATGGCCATGAGGATGCTGGTCTTGAACCTAGCCAAAAATTCCTCGAGATGCTTTTTATAAAAAAAGAATTAATTGAAAGAGTCCTCCGCCTAGTTGAGTGTCACATGTTTATCCACAATGCTCCCGACCCATCAGATTCGGCCATAAGACGACTTGCCAAAAGAGTTTATCCCGGCACGATAAAAGAACTGGCCAATCTTGCGACTGCAGATATACGCGGATCTGGTCGTGGAATTATGGATTATGACAAGGCCGAAGATGTTTTGAGAAGAGCAGAGGAATTATCAGTTGAAAAATCCAAACCTCAGCCATTAATTATGGGCCGTGATTTACTGGAAATCGGATTTAAGCCGGGGACAATGGTGGGACAAACCTTGAAAGAGATTCTGGAACTACAGCTTGACGGCGAGATAACCAGCACCGATCAAGCCAAAGAATATGCCCGCAAAAAATTTGTTGAAATATCCGGTAATAGCACGAATGGCGTTGAGGTTAAGGAACGGCCAGCTGATAATGTCATTATTGAGCGAGGGAAAGCTGTGAACTTCGATGAGCTACCTAATAATAGCATTGCACTTGATGGTTATGTTCAGGGACCTGATTCTGATTCAGAAAGAAGAAGATATTCTTTTGATCATCACGATCGGGTAAGCCGTCAAATTACACGGGCAACTTGCCAGCAAATTTTAGACGCCCTGCTTCTTGGATTTGACCCTTCGGGCTTTGATGTCTATATAAACGACATAGATGGTGATACTGTTTTATCTATTTGGCTTTTGCAGCATCCGAATAAGATTAAAGATTCATTAATCAGGATGCTGGTTGAATCTATCGGGGGTATTGATGCTCATGGCCCGGCATATACGGCGCTTGATCCCAGACTTGCCGAAATATTTTTTAAAGGAGTGATGCAACCAGAAGGGTACTCAAGGAAGAATAAAGAATACGCTAAATTGGATCTAAAAGAGTTGCTCAAGAAGTGCCTTAAGAATCTAGATGACTTTGTTAGTGGTCAGTTTCAATATGAATCGGAAGAAGATAAAAGAAGTTTTAAAATTGTAAGAGAAGGTACTGGTTGGGTGATGGCTGAATCGGATGATTTTGTCTTCGATTTGCTCTATAAAGCCAGCCATACCAGAGCGGTGGCTTTTCAGCAACAACTTGATGGCAGTTACGCTTATACAATTGCCAAAAAATCAGATATGGTAAGTGATTTTCCTGTTGGGCCAGTTTCTAAAGAGGGAACCATACTCTATGAGCTGAACAAGATTGAACCTGGCTGGGGTGGGGGATCATCAATTGGCGGCGCTCCACGCAATTCAGACGGTTCTCGTTCTCAACTTGCCCCGGAAAAAGTATTTGATATCATTGAGTCAATAGTTAAAAAATAAAATAATAAAAAATATGGCACAAAAAGATTTTAAAAAATTCGGTGGTTTTGAGGAATTTGGCAGGGCAGATAAACAGGAGCGGGCTCAAAATTTGAAACAGCAGATCGATGATATATTTGAGAAGTCGGTCAAGGATGATTTTGATTCTATTCCGGAAGGTCCGTTTAAGAGCAGTCTGCCGGAAATAAGTTGGATCGCATTTGCCCGTCCGACTGACAGAAAAACGGGTGAAAGAAATGCGAATACTTTGAATGCCGTTATTTTCAGTAAAAATGAGTCGGGCAAAAACGTAAATCATACTTGGACAGTTAACCGAAATGGGACCATAAAACCCATACAGCCAATTCCATCCGAACTAGCCAAGAAATACAGCCAGGAAGAAATTACTCTTGAGATCGCCGGTTTACTTGAGAGGATTGGGCCGTCCTTTATCCATCTTACGGATTTGGATATTATTCCAGCTCAGGATAAGGTGTCCGAGAAAGAAAATTCTGTTGTGGATGGAGGTGGTATTGAGGGCGGCGAAAAGGTCATTGATCCCGAAAGGCTAGAATTTTTCCGATCATTAAAGGACGCCAAATTTATATCGGCCAACCGCTCAAAGGGTCTGAAAGGATATATGGTGGTATTTTTCAATGACAGAGATTTTATTGTCATAGAAAATCCTTATAAGGGCAATGCTGCTTTTATACTAGATTTACCGGAAAAAGTAGATATGGAAGCGATAGAAGAGGAGATCAGGGTTAAAAAATCAAAAGAAGGAGAATCTGTAAAAGTTTCTAAGGAAGAATTGAGGGATGAGGTGGAAAAGAGATACTGGCAGCCTATTTCCGAAAAAGCAAAAACTCGCAGTGATCTCAAGGCTTTGGGTGCTGAGAGGATAGTCCATACTCCGGCTACTTGGCAGGAAAATATCAGTAAAGCCATAGCTTCGAGGATAAAATAAATGGACGACAAAAACTGTCGATCGTATAATGACTGACAGTAAGCCGTTTATTGGTTTTGACTTGGGTATATATGAGCACCTCTTGTTTTATTAAATAATCGCGCCATAATAAGCACATGGATCCCGTTAGAGATACCCTAGCGGGACAATATGGAAGATTATAAGTTAAGGTAATGTAACCATTTCTATCACCATATGGTGATAGTGAGTGCGAGCACTATCTCTAACGGGATGGATAGATTTGGCTTCACCAATCAACTCGTGGTCAAAAAAAGCCCTGTTGTTATTGTTAAGACCTTTATTGTGCTCCAGTTGACGGCAGTAGCCGTTTTTTTCTTAGCCTCGGTTCTGGCTGATTACGGTGAAATATATGAGCACTTGCCGTTATCTAGTTCTCTATCTTTTCATATAGTTGAGGCGGCAGGACTTTTTATTCTGGAAACCGGCTTAGTTTTTTATATATTCTTTCAGTGGTATAAAGAATATTTCGAGTTCCGGCCGGACAAAATTGTTTATGGTCGCGGTATTATTTTCAGAAAAAAGACAGTAATTCCTCTGAAATTCATCCACTCCGTTGATTATCGCCAAGGTCCCTTAGGCAGACTTACTAAATACGGAACCATCGACCTTAAGGAAAGCGACTCTAAGTTTTCTCTGGATCACATTCCAGAACCACAGAGGTATGCTGAGCTTATAGTTCAGCTCAAGGGCGGACTCGTGGCCCACGCAGATAAAATATCAGCTGATACATTCAATGGTTTGTTAAGCGGAGGCGAGCATGAGCGTCTTGAGTTTAAAACTTCTCTGCGTTGGGATATGAAACTAAATAAAGTTAATAAGAGTTTGGAGCGGGCGGTAATGAAGACAATTGCAGCGTTTCTTAATTCTGCGGGCGGACGCTTAGCTATTGGCGTTGATGATTCGGGCCAAGTTGTCGGCCTGGAGAATGATTACAGGTCACTGCCTAAATCGAATGCCGATGGTTTCCAAAATCATTTTACCAACATTTTCCATTCTATGATCGGACCAGAATTCAGGCAGTTTGTTGATCTATCTTTGCAAAAAAAAGACGGCAAAGATTTTTGTCTGGTAAATGTTCTTCCTGCCGATAGGCCGGCTTATCTAAGGACTGAAGAGAATGAAGACTTTTTTATCCGTACCGGCAATGGCACCACCTCACTCAAGTTAAGCGAAGCGGCCTCTTACATAGATTCTCACTGGAGAGGGAAATTATTGTAACTTTTTCCTCGGAGGATTAACCATCTTCAGCACGCCTCCGGTCGGATAACTCCGAGGCGATTCCAGGGACGGCTAAAGCACGTCCCTAAAACCTTCGCCTTGCTCCATGAGTTATCCGACCTCAGCTAAGTTCGCTCCTCTGATAGCCCAATGATTGGACTAGCGTCCAGATATTATATCATTGGGCTATCTCGGAGTCTCAATTGCTTCAGATTGGCTAATCCTCTGAGGAAAAACTCATCTGCCTCCGCCAGTTGGCGGATGATGGAGAGTTTTATGTAGTCTGTGAATGAATTGGGTAAGCTCATCTTTTAGAAGATATATGCTTATTTTCTCCCTAGAGTATAGTCTTTTCGCTTAACTTTTTTAAAGCATAAAAAAGCCGACTGTTGGGTCGGCGAGTTACTTTTTTCGGAAGGGGCTTAGAATCACCCAGAATGCCATTAAGTGCCAAATTTTAACTGGAGAATCTAGCCAGGCCACAAAACCTTGATTTGAATTCAGGGAAACATAGATTATCAGGCCAATACTTATGGCAGCCAGTATAATTAGGAGCTTTAACAGGCTGATTCTCTTTAACAAAGAACTGATCATGATTTTCTCCTGGCAGAAACTCAAAGTTTTTGGAGTGTATAATATTAGGTAAGCTATGTCAAGTCTCGCTCATTTTTGGAAAGGGCTATGTCCTGGAAAAGAAATTTAACGTTGAACAGCTAATGAGCGACGGACTATTGCCTTTCGGGACCATCTAGTCGCCATATTGATGCAAGGCGAAGGTTCACCGGAGGAACTTTCTGGGAATCGCCTCAGGAATCCTGATAAAATTAGATTATCCCTGAGTTAATTTATGCTATAATAAATCTATGGCAGAGTTTGATGAAGATTCTGATGGTATTCGAGCAACAGAAGTCAGTCAGCGTGAAGATGGCTGGACTTTTCTTGTGGAAGTCGGACAAGGAGATAGTTTGATTGAATATTTTGTCGATGTCGATAAGGATTATTGGACCAGGCTGACGGTTAGGAGAATTGAACCGGCAGAATTAGTAAAAGCCACCTTCCGTTTTTTACTTGAAAAAGAGCAGAAAGAGGTTATTATGAAAAAGTTTAATCTTGCAGATGTTGCGGGTCACTTTCCCAATTATGAGAATGAGATGAGAAGAATGCCATAGAACCTGCCTCGGGTCTTATATTATGACAGATGTCTAAATACACCAGCAAAATTTTCGGACATGTTTTTCTAATTATCCTTCTAGTAATAGCTGGCGTTGCTAATTGGTTTTTTCCGCTTGTTTCATGGTTTGGCGATACGCCCCTTTATAGATTTATATGGCTTGGAATATTTTTTGTTATCGTTGATATTATATTCGAGGTTATCCAGCGCTCAATGGTGCAGGTACAGCTTGTGGCAGATATGTTGAGTTTTGGCAGTGATTTGAATAGACTTGAAAAAGGATTCAGAGTTTTATCAAAACCCAAGCTGCCTAATAATGCAGTAGTCGATTACGCGATTGTTGGACCTTCGGGTACCTGGCTCATTGTTGCTAAAGACAGGGATGGGAGGGTAAGCTTCGATGGTGATGAATTGGTTCAGGACGGCGTGATTCTGAAGGGAATTATTACCCAATCTCTCCAGAAGTCCTATGCCCTGAGCGAATTACTAAGGAGTAAGATGGGCCGTGATTTTAAGGTTGCCTCAGTAGTCGTATTTATGAGTCCTAAAATTGATTTGGGTGATATGCCGAGCATGATTAAGGGTGTTTATGTAACCTCGCGTCAAAAAATAAACGGCCTAATAGAAAATACCGACGTTCAGATATTAGATAGCGGAACTATTGAAGAAATAATACGGTTATTAAAAAATAAAATAAAATAAAATGAAAAAAATTATATTGTTTCTGGGTATTTTGGCCGCGGGTTTGTCTGTCATTTTCTTTCTTGGCCGTGACGTGATGGATAATTTTAGAATGAGCGCTCCGACAGTAAGTCCGACTATGACCGTTCGGTCTGGTATTGATAATTTGATTCGCCTTGAGAAGCCAGAACCTGGCCAGTTAATTTCCAGCCCCTTGACGGTTAAGGGCGAGGCTAGAGGATATTGGTATTTTGAAGCATCTTTCCCGGTTAGGATATATGATGCCGATGGCGTTGAGTTGGGTGTAATTCCGGCTCAGGCTCAAGACGAATGGATGACCGATGAGTTTGTACCATTTGAGGCAGTTTTAAGATTTAAAAAACCCGCTACTGAGGCGGGGACGCTGGTTCTTCAGAAAGACAATCCGTCAGGGTTGCCTGAAAATGATGCCGAGTTAAGGATTCCTATCCGTTTTGATCCGGCTAATCTGCCTGCCGGCGAGGCGGGTTGGTCCTCGGACTCAGCCTCCGGTTCCGGCGGATGTAAAATTACCGGCTGTTCCGGTCAGGTATGTGCCGAGGAAGATGTTATTACGAGCTGTGAGTTTAAGTCGGAATATGCCTGCTATAAGAATGCTAAATGCGGACGCCAAGAAGATGGAAAATGCGGCTGGGTGCCGACCGAGGAGCTTGTTACTTGTCTTGGAGCAGCATTCCAGGCCGAGAGCGGATCTCAATAGTTTTCCGGCGTGCGTTTGAATTAGTAGTTTGTAGACTTTAATTAAAAACCCTCATTGCGAGGGTTTTGATTTTGATTCAAGAACAGTAAGGATATCGTTAGTGAAATAATCAACCATTTCCTGCTCTCCCATGTTAGTCGTGTTTACTAAGCGGATATTAGTGCGAAATGCTGAGTGAAAGCTATGAGCCCGTTGCCAGATTTTATTTTTTTGTTCGATGCTGGCCGGGTTAGTTGTTTCTCTTGGTCTTTTACTGATAGCAATTCTAAGTTGTCTTTTCATTGCAACTTCAGGGTCACAGATCATAAAATAAGCGAGGTCTAATTTTTCCAAGAATTGTTTGGAGGTAAAAAATGATTGCCAGACATATTTATCCCCCGGCGATAGCTGATTTTTTTCAACCCAATACTCCATCCAGCAGTAGGCATCATAGACAGCTCTGTCAAAAAGAATAATGTCGTATTTATGGCCAAAACTCTCGTGGATGAGCTTATCAAGCGCATAAAGTCCGGTAGCGACGTTATAGAGCGGTGTAGTTCTGGGTATGTTCTGGATATATTCAGCTCCTTCCTGGGGTCTCCAGACAACGAATCCAAGCGGTCGAAGGAAATCATACAATTCCCTGATAGTCGTGGTTTTGCCGGACGAAGGCGGTCCGGTAAATTCTATCATGAACGGACGGGGTAAAAATCCATTTCCGTAGCGTAGCTGAGTTTTTAAGTGTGCAAGTATATTTTTAGCCTTTTCTTCAAAAAGCTGTTCATTATTATCTCGCTCGGCCATGATTTCCTATTTGTGAAATAACTTTATTACGACTAAGTATAAATAAAGCCATAGATAAGCTCAATGTTGATAACAATCTATCCGAATTCCTCGGGATCGACACTGAGATAATTGGACGCGTTAATTAAAAACCCTCATTGTGAGGGTTTTGATTTTAGCCGTCTATTCCAAGATATTTAAGATCGCGGAATAAGTTTTTTTGTAATGAGAAATACCTATCTTCTAAATTTTCTGGCTTGTTAGCTAAGGGAATTACTTTAATTTCTTCCCAGCCTTGTGTTGCGCAAGGGAAAGGTACCTCTATATTTTGAACTAAAATGGCATTAATTGTTGAAAGACCGCTTTGGCGAGCAATATAATTACGGTGAATACCGTCCATGATAAGAGACTTTGATCCATGGACTTCGATTATAGGCGGTATGTAGCAAGCCATTGAATAATTGGACGTTCGATTTAATCCGAATACGAAATAAGCTCCTAGGTTTCCTAACCCCGCCCATTCGCCTAAGAACGGTTCAAATAATTTAGTAGCTCCAAATTCTAGGAGAGCTTGGTAACTCTCTCTGTAGACATATCTTTGTCCAATTTTTAATTGGCGAGTATTGGTGACCACCTGACTTATTTCAGAATTTTGAAATGGTAGTCTTCCGTCGAAGGTTCGAATTCGTGTTATTAGATAGGCTAGTAGCTTAGAATCTATCGGAACTACGGATTGAATCACCGCCATATCTCGAAGAGGCACTACTAGTTCAAGGTTTACGACATCAGGTAGGTTTAGATGTTTTTCAAAATTTAATTTATCAAGCCCAAGTCGAGTTAGATATTCTCGTGAATCTATATGCCATTGAGCCATACTGTGACCTATTTGTAAAAATACTGAAGTTTGATTAGTATAATTAATATTATGAATAAGTTCAATGTGAATAATAAAGTAGCAGTGGGTTTCGATATGGACGGGGTAATCTTGGATAATGCCGATTCTAAGGTCAGAATTGCCAAGAGTCTTGGTTTCGATATTAAACCGCATCATACCCCATCTGAGGTAATAAGAACTGTTCTCCCCCAGAACATATTAGAAAAGCTTCAGGGCATTCTTTACGATGATCATGATGTTGCTTTATCTACGCCGCTAATGAGAGGGATTAAGACAACTATGGCGGATTTGAGTAAAAAAAATATTCCCATGTTTCTTATTTCACGCCGTAAAATACCGGAAGTGGCTATAAAAATTTTGAAAAAGCACCTGCTTTGGCCCAAGTATTTTAATGATAAAAATTCATTTTTTGTAGCGCATCCCGAAGACAAGAATTTTCAGGCTGCTCAACTGGGCGTTACCCACTATATTGACGATGAGTTAAAAATTATTAATGCCCTTTCAAGCGTTAAAAATAAATATTTATTTGATCAATTTGATGTTTTTGAAAAGGCCGGCCATTACATAAAAATTAAGTCATGGCCGGAATTTAGAAAACATTTTTTGGAAAATGTCTGAAACAATAACTTACGACGATTTTAAAAAGATAGACCTGCGGGTTGCCAAAATTTTGGAGGCGGTGAGAGTTGATGGTTCTGATAAGTTAGTAAAACTTAAAATTGATGTCGGCGATCCGCCAGCTGGCGGAGGTCAGCGGCAGCTGATAGCCGGCATAGGCACGATCTATACCCCTGAGATTTTAATCGGAAAACAAATAGTAATTGTCGCTAATCTGGAACCGAGAAAGCTTATGGGCTATGAAAGTCAAGGTATGCTTTTAGCTGCTTCTGACGAGCTGGGTCCGGTATTAATTGCGCCGGAATCAGAGGTTGTCTCGGGGACAGGGATTAAATAATGACTAAATTTAATGAAAAAGTAAATGCGATAGTCGAGGGAATACCTAGGGGCAAGACCTTAACCTATAAGGAGGTGGCAAGGTTAGCCGGAAGACCTAAGGCCTATCGGGCGGTAGGAAATATTTTAAACAAGAACTATAATTCCGACATCCCTTGCCATAGAGTGATAAGAAGCGATGGCGGGATAGGAGGTTATAATAGGGGAATAAAAAAGAAGAGAGAGATTTTAGGCCATGAAGGAGTAGTGATATAATGAATTAATCCCGTTAGAAGTCTCGCTCGCGCCCTAGGCGCGAGTCCGGAGGACCTTGGCGGGGCTACTTCTAACGGGATGAAACCCTACCAAATTTCTCTTATATCTTTAGCTATCGATATAGCTCTCCTTACTCTTTTTGTGAGTTGGTTTGTCGGTAGAAGCGATATAGTCGAGCCTGTTCCGAGGATTAGCCCTCAGTACTCTGGGGTTAAAGTATTTTTTCCGAATAAGGTACAAGATTCCGACAATCTGAGCTGTGAAAAAACCTACCCCGCCTCAAGAGAGATATCTATGTCGACTAATAATTCAGAGAATCGCCTCGGAGAGATTGCTTATATTGCGATTAAGGAGTTATTGAAAGGACCTACCGAGGCAGATAAGGCCCAAGGTTTTTTTACTTCGATTAATCTAGGAGCTAAGGTTCAAAAAATTTCTATCGTAGAAGGAGTTGCTAATGTTGAGTTTGACGAAGAATTCAATAGGGGTGTAGCTGGTTCTTGTCGGGTTCAGACAATCCGTTCTCAAATAGAGGAAACGCTAAAGCAATTCCCCGAAATCAAAGAAGTGATTATATCAGTTGACGGAGATTCAAAAACTATTCTTCAACCTTAATACTTAATACTACCTTGACAGAACTCCGTATCTTATTAATTGGTGGCGGTTCAGGCGGACATACCTATCCGCTTGTTGCTGTTGCCAGATCACTTCAAAATCAGGCATCTACTAAGAATATCAGGCTTAAGTTGCTGATGTTGGGGGAGGGAAATTTTATCAAGATGGCAGCTAATGAGAGTGAAATTCCGTATAAAAGAATACTCGCAGGCAAGCTCAGGAGATATATCAGTATAGCAACTTTTTTTGATCTCTTTAAAATCCCGCTGGGTTTTATCCAATCGCTGTGGTATATCTTCTTGTTTATGCCCGATGCGGTTTTTTCTAAGGGCGGGTATGGTTCGGTTGCCCCGGCCATTGTTGCCCGCCTTTTCTTTATACCTGTGTTCGTGCATGAATCCGATTCGATACCGGGCCTAGCTAACAAGATTATAGGCAATATGGCATCAACTGTTTTTCTGTCATTTAAAACTGCCGAGAGATATTTCAAGAGCTCAAAGGTTATTTTTTCTGGTAACCCAACCCGTGTATTTAGGGAAGATATAAATGCTGCCAGGGAATATTTTGATCTGCATGAAGTCAGGCCAACAATACTTGTTCTTGGAGGAAGCCAAGGAGCAAAAATTATCAATGAAACTATAACTTCAGGTCTTGTGGTTATGGCTCAAAAATTTAACATCATTCATCAATGCGGAGAAAGCCAGTACCCGTCTGTTCATAGTGCCGTAGAAACCATTCTTAAAGAAGGGGCTCAGCAATATTCTTCGCCGATTAAAGCATATTATCGCTACTACCCATATTTTAATGAGAATCAGCTAAACTTGGCCTTTTCAATCGCGGATGTAATTATTTCACGAGCCGGAGCGGCATTTCTTTTTGAGATTGCTCAATTGGGGAAACCGGCTATTATTATTCCGATAACTCAATCCTCATCCAATCATCAGTATATGAATGCGTTTGAATTCAGCCTTTTCGGGGGGTATCTTATGGAGGAGGCAAACCTTAATAGAGAAAGCCTTCTGCGCGAATTGGATATTTTATTAAATCCTGAACAATATGCTAGGATTAGTGAAAGAATCAAAACTTTTGCTACTCCCTTAGCTGCGAATATAATATCCGAAACAATATTTAAAACTTTAAAAATTTGAACTCCAGCATTATCGGGCACAACAAACAGAAAAAATACTTTTCCAACATTGTTAAGAATGATTTTTTGTCGCACGCATATCTGCTTAGCGGTCCGGAGATGATTGGTAAAAAACTCTTTACGATAGATTTATATGAGAAATTAAATGGTCGCAGTTCAGAAAATGACCCTGATTTTAAATTAATTACGCCCAAAGTAGAAGATGGTGAGACTAAGCTCTACATCGAGGATATCAGGGATATTAAAAAATTCCTATCGTATAAGCCCTATTCTGGGCCGCAGAAAGTTGTAGTAATTGATGATGCTCATCGCTTAACTAATGAGGCATCCAATGCATTACTAAAAGCTCTTGAAGAACCTTCTGCCTTCTCTATATTATTCCTGATAACTCATATGCCAAAAAGCTTGCCTAGCACTATTTTGTCGCGTTGTGAGGAAGTAACATTTTTGCCGGCTCAGCCTGCCGAGGTTGCGGAATTTTTGAGGAGCAAGAATTTGAATAAACAAGATGAAGACTTTTTAATTAAAATTTCTTTCGGCAGACTTGGGCTTATCGAGCGCTTACTCCGAGATGACGGACTGGATTCTGCTAAAATTGCAGTTGAGGATTTAAGAAAGCTGTTGAGTAGGGGAATTTCTGAGAAGATAGATTACGCCAAGATAGTACACGAAAATAAGACTTATGTGCAGACAGTCGGCTATTGGCTTAATTGGCTTTATGCCAATCTGAATAACTCTCCAAAAAATACGAGAATTGTCAGAAATCTCCTGGAATTAAATTATCTCGTTTCTCAGCCTCAGTTCAACCATCGTTTGGCACTTGAGAATTTTCTCATAAATTTGTAATTAAAAACGAGGCTTATCAGGCCTCGAGTTTTTTCATAAGTTCTTCGTTGTAGATAATATCGGCATGATCCAGAGTATTTTTCAGCGACTGTGACATGCTCTTTATTACTGCATCCGTAAGTTCATCAACCTCCGTTCCCTGGTATAGGACACCGTCGATATCAAGAACCGCTTTCGCTGGCTGGCGGTGACCTGCGAATTTAAAAAATATTTCAATATTCAGTGTCCCTCGCTGAGCTGAATAGCAGGGAACCATTTCTGGTAAAATGCCCTTCTTGCGGTAAGGATAGGCTGAGGAAATCCAGCGCATGCTTGCTGAATTTGTGTATTTGATTAGTAGTCCAATAATTCTGCTAATTCTCGATGAATTCAATGCTACCATGTGTCTTTTCCTCGAAAGGATTAGGAACTTCTTGTTTTATAGCATTTATATCGGATTTATGTCAATTATGATTTAATGGGTATTTTTGAAAAATAAAAAAGCGGTCTGTCTGCCCGCCTCTGGAGGGAAGATATCAAACCGCTTATATTTATGAAATTAACATTTTTGTTTCCGATAGAGCATCTTCCATGTCAGTAATTGATGCTTCATTAATTGGATCTAGAAATCTCGCTAATCTATCTGAGGGAGAGTCTGTTTTGAGGACAGCATCGAGCAACTCTTTATCTATAGCCGTCGATAATCCCAACTGATTTAAGCCGATTATAGCCAGCTCCAGTTCTCTTGCCAATCCTATTTTGGTCGGTAGTTTTATCGGGGCGCCGTTTTCACTTAAGAACCACATCGACTTTTTGAATCCATATAACATGGCCGAAAGCCTGTTTTCTCTGACCATATTTATAGGCAGTATTTGTTCTTGGTTTGTCTGGGCATAGTGGAGTCTGCCGATATAGAGGAGGGTCAATAACATCTCTTCTTCTATTGTGGGCTGAGTGGATGGCAGTCGCAGTTCAACTATCGCCGAATCTCCTATGAATTTAGTTCTGGCATCCAACCAGGTCATGCCTATTGAAATTGCCAATGCAGATTCCGGTGCGTATAAGATAAATGGAAATGTTCCGGCTCTTTGAAAGTAATCGGTCATATTTCTAAAATACCTGCTCGGTAGGCCGATTCTTAATTCATTAGACCAGTTTTCGTTTTTTTCCGGCCTTACATCAAAGCTTCTTTCCCAAGATATAATTCTCAAATCTTGTAACTTGGTATCATAGAAAGTTCTGGTGTCATGGCTGATTTCCCAGCTCATCATCCGCGTATCTTGGATTTTGGTGTCCTGATGGCTCAGATATCTGGCATTACCGGAAAAAGCCAGAAGATAGGGAGCAATAGCTAGGGACCTATTCATTTTTTCGCAGGCATCGTCTAGAGATTTTGCTTCTAGATTAACCTGAAAAGATTGAAATAGGGATACGACAGATGCATCGCCAATATCAATTCTGCTTTTGCCAAGACCGATGAATGTATCGAGTCTTGGATCTCTGTGCTGATTATAGAAATCGGGCACTAAACGATATTTAGGCTTATCTGTTCTGGGCGTATTTATCGTTGGCAAGAAAGGATTCGCGCCGATACGGAGCAGTCCTACTTTATTCCTGCGAGCTGACTCTAGTACTGCGTTATATCTTGCTCTGTATATATTATCCAGAGAGGCTAACCCGTCACTCGATAGGATATCCAGCGGAGGAGTTCGTATTTCTATCTGATTGGCTCCGAGTTCAATATCTGTAAAATCTTTATTATCAGCAATAACTGCATCTCTTTTTTGAGTCAATTCCGTATTGTCGAACCTACCGTGAATTGCCAATTCCGATTCCAGTCCTATTTTAACGCCATAGTTGTCCTTGATAAATCTATCCTGCGAGGCTATCAGCTCTTGGGTTTGGATAGTGAACGCTTCCAGCATCTCCTTTTCTGCTTGCAGTGAGGTACTTGAATCCGGTCGTGACATTACATTGCCTCCTTGATGAGATATTTCACAAACGAAACCCATTCCAATATTTCATCAATACTATTGGTCGCGCCAAACATTCTTAATTCAATAGTTCCGTGAATGCTTACTCTGATAAGTTTCCAACAGTTTCTCGGATTATCGATAAAGCCTTCGGTTTTTGCGACCTCGAATAGATGTTCCGGACTTTCATATGTGGTCGGCTGCCAATTTTTAGCCATTGTTTTATAAAGATGGAGCCGTTCTCCATTTGAGTGGTCGCTGATTCTGCACAAAGCATCGATGCGCGGAGCAAGTAAATTGTTAATGGCAATTGCATGGTTTATGTCTCTGGCCCCGATGTGAATATGGGTTCCGGCTACCCTACAAGCTGCACGCAGCTCTTCCTCGGAAATGCGCTTTACGATTTCGAGATATCTCGGGTCGGGATAGACATCAAGCGGCATAAATCTATCTGCTACTTCATGGTTAACCAGATAAATACCCATTTTTTGCGCAGTCGCATTACTTAGATTCAGATTCTCATAGAGTTCTAGCTTAAGAGCAGAAAGATCTATCTGGGGATTGGTTCTTGACTCAACTTGGCAGGCCGATAATTCATAAGTCCACCTGTCGTCGTTTATGTTTCTTAAAAACCATCCGGCGTAAGGAACACACAAAGAAGGCAGACAATCATTAATTTCGGCATGGATTTCAAGAAAATGTTCTCTTTCAATACCTATTGAACCGGTCATTTCCGGCCTGAATACGATTTTATCGAGAAATAAATTCAGTTCATTTTCTGGTTTCATCTCGTCCCTCCTTTTGTTAAAGAGCTGTTCGGAAGACATAAAAACCTCTTCCGAGGAAGAGGTTTTTATGTCGCTAGCTACTGAGAGTTTAGCCTAACAAAAACACCTTCCCCGAGAGAGGTTATATGTAAACCAATAAAAATTAGTGTTTTTGTATAAATTATTCATTGTTATGTGAATTATAGCACCTTTGAATTTATGAGTCAATTCATTTTGTAAACAAAGTTATCCAGAAAATTTTTGATTATTACTTTGCCGGCGCCCATATCGGTTTTTAGGGATTCTAAAAATTTCGGATATTCTTTTTCGTTTTTTATAATTCCATCTCTGACCAAATTCTCTTTAGACATTTTTGCTAAAATCATATTCTGCTCTTTAGTTCTTTCGGGGTGGAATTGGACTAATCTTATTTTGTCGCCGATTGCTAGAGCTTGAACCGAGCACATTTTAGAGCTGGCCAACAGCTTAGCGCTGGAATTAAATTTACCGACCATACATTGGTGATTTGATGGGATGATAAAATTTTTCTTCAAGCCATTGAATAGGGGGTCAGATTTTTTGATAGTTACCGTTATAGCCCCGAATTCTTTGCCGTTAGGATTATAAATTATTTCTCCGCCTAAAGCCCTAACTGTAAACTGCAACCCTCCGCAAATACCAAGAATAGGAAGATCTTTTTTAATCGCTTTTCTTATAAATTTATAAGTATCGCGCATCCATTTCTTCTCCTGTCCCTTTACCGGATCTTTAGATGAACCGCTTATTACTACTGCATCAACATTAAGAAATTTATCGGGAAAAATATCTTTAGAGGCATCTAGGGTTAGCCATTGGTTTTTATCCAATCCAAAAACTTTTCTGACATGCTCAGATAAACTTCGTCCGTTATAAACTTTTTTCTCAAGCTCTTTTCTGAACTTTTCGTTGTCAGTGAAGATATCGAGAAAAAGGATTTTTATGTTTTTGTTTTTCATATGTGATTATTAAACCTCTCTAAAGTAATCTTATACATTAAAATTACTTTAGAAAAGAGGGGAGAAGGGAATCTCCCCGTGGCGTGTTCTAGCTTTGCATGATATTCATTACAAAATCAAATTGCTCTTTGAATTTTCTACTATCGCGCCGTGGCAACGGTCTAACCTCTATGCAAAGTGTGTTTTCGTAGCGTCTTAGGCGAAAATACCACCAGATAGAACGCAGATAAAGAGGGATATCTAGATCGCGCACTTGATTATAGGGAACGAGTTCTGGGCCTACGACGACATTGTGCTTAATTAATTTTTTACAATAATCTTCAATACTATCGAAAAATAATGGGCCGCCATATCGCATCGCGTGATAGTCGGCTTTTGATTCTTTGATATACCTCCGCCAATTTTCTTCTTGTGGATAATCCTTTAGAAACGATCCTATCTTTTCTCCTAATCTGTTTAAACACTCGATTGCATCTTTCAGCGATACGGAAATAGTGAATTGAACTGCCGATGTCCTTGCAAGAAGTTCTAGCGCGGGGCGGCCATCAAGCTCAAGCCATGTTGCATCTCGTTCATCCGGAATCATAAGTAGATCCTCATTAGTATGAATTATCGGTTCGCTCACCTCCCATAAAAAGCGGGCATCTGGATCGGAGACATAACTTGCAACAGATCCTAGTTCATCCGCAAGTTTCATCGCCCTTGAAACAGCCACCGCACTATTTGTATCAGGCGCTATTGAAAGCTCGAGATTCTGTCGACCCAATTCGTAAGATAGTTTATTTGCGCCGTCTGATATTTCTGCTATCAGATTTCCTTTCGTTTTAGTTATTCGCCAATCTTTAACTCTACGGAATCTTTCTATCAATAGTTGAGATTGAGCGACAGTAATTGGACTGCCATTCTCATGTTCCATCATAAACGAAGTTTCAACCTCTACTCCTATAGTATTGGCAATGGGTCGATTTTCTATCCCTTCCGTGAAATAACGAACTAATCTTTCCACCTACACCTCCCTGTTAAAAGAACTAAGCCTCTTGAGCAACAAGAAGCCCCCTCGTGAGAGGGGGCTAAATTTATGTCAAAAATTGGAAAATAGAGACATTAACTCAACCCTCTTTCACGAGAGAATGTTGAGTGATAATGCCAATTTGTATTTATAAGTCTTAAATTCATGTTTTCTCAATGATAAGCCATAAACCATAATATGTCAAGCTTTGTGGCTACAGTATCAAGCTATGATTGCTAAAATTATAGCATTAGGAATGACAATAAAAAGACCTGCGATTTGATAGCGCGCAAGACGTTCATTGTTGTAGAAAATTCCTAGGATTGATGCTAATACAATATAGCTTTCGGATATAGCAAGTGCAGTTATAACCGGCACTACGCTTGAGGCAAATGCAAATGAGATCCAAGCTAAATTATCAAAAACGCAGACCGCGGTCATCAGTTTTGGATTAGAGGTAAAATCTTTAAATAAGTTATGAATCTTACCCATTGCAGTGAGATAGATAAAGGTGGTCAATGTAATAAAAATATTGAAAAACCAAATTGCGATAAGCGGGTTTGTGAGTCGAGAAGAATAAGCGACTAGGAAGTTAGTAATACCCATGAAAAATGACGCAGCAATAGCAAATATGATCCCTTTTTCCAGCCAAGACTTTTTTAAAAAATGATGACGTTTGACTGATATCAGAACAAGGCCGAATATTAGGATTAGAACAAGTAGAATTACCATACTTGTTGGCCTCTCATATAATAAGAAAAAAGCTAGGAAGGCGCTAATTGGTATTTCTAGTACTTGGATTGGCTCTATAACCGCCAACTTACCGATTTTATATCCTTGAAATTCAAGAAGCGAGGCGCATAGAAAAGTTACCGCGACTGTGATTAATAGGATAAAATTACCAGAAGTAGTAATAATCTGGAGATCATGCCATACAAAAGGAGTTATAATTATTGAGCCGAAGAGAGAGATGATAAAAAGAGGTTCCCAGTCGCCAAGTCGACGAACAGATCTTTGAATCAGAAAATCCCCAACTCCCCAAAAAATTAACGCTCCGAAAGCTGCTATAATTCCAAGACCGTAAATAGTCATTGCCTTTATATTACCAAATAAGTATCTATTTTAGAAATCTGAGCAATTAAAATTCCACACGCTTTTTCAATTGAATTTGTTTTCTAGATATTATATTATGGATAAGATGTACAAAGACTTAATCAATCAGCGGAAAGGTGATTTCGATGCCGCTTTTGAGCGGGCAAGAGGCGATGTTGCTTCTATAAGAACAGGTAGAGCCCATTCATCCTTGGTTGAAGATATTCAGATAGATTACATGGGTTCCAGGGTGAAGATAAAGGAATTAGCCACTATTACAGCACCTGAGCCAAGGTCCTTAATGATACAGCCATGGGATAAATCCGCCATTCCTTTCATAGAAAAGGGTATAAGAGACAGCGCTCATGGCTTGAGTCCGGTATCTGATAATATGGGTATTCGCATAAACCTTCCCCCTCTTAGCGAAGAAAGGCGCAGGGAATTTATCCGCCTGTTGCACAATAAAGTTGAAGAAGCCCGGATCAAAACCAGGCAGATAAGAGAGGATATTATTAAGAAAGTTCAGGCGGAGGTTCGGGCCAAAACGGCCAGAGAAGATGATATGCGCAAAGCCAAAGATGACTTACAGAAAATAATGGACGATTCAAATAAAAAATTTGATGAGTTGATTAAAAAGAAAGAACAGGAACTGATGCTCTAGTTAAAAGTTCATCAAGTTTTTAAAGTTTATAAAGTTAAAATGAAAATAAATAGTTTTGAGGAAATTATATCGTGGCAAAAATCAGGAGAGCTTACATTATTAATATATAAATTATTCAAATCCAATAAAGACTTTGGTTTTAGAGATCAAATACAAAGAGCCTCAGTTAGTATAGGTAACAATATTGCTGAAGGCTTTGAAAGAAAGAGTAATAATGAATTCAAGCATTTCTTATTTATTGCAAAAGGTTCTTGTGGTGAAGTAAGATCAATGTCTTACTTAGCGGTTAAGTTAGGCTATATCGATGACAAAGACTTTAATAATATTCAATTCCTATGTTCCGAAATATCTAAATTAATTTCCGGATTAATAAAAACTTTATAACTTTATTAACTCGGAACTTTATAAACTCAATTGATTACCGGTTTAATTTTTATTGCTGTTATAGGAGTTTTGGTTCTCGTTCATGAATGGGGGCATTTTGTTATGGCGCGCCGTGCCGGGATGAAAGTCGAGGAGTTCGGATTTGGATTTCCACCGCGCCTATTTGGCATAAAAAAGGGGGAAACCATCTATTCCATAAACTGGATACCTTTTGGAGGGTTCGTTAGAATACTCGGCGAAGATGGCGGCCAGCTTGATAAGCTGGGGAGTTTTGGTTCAAAATCAATTTCTGCCAGACTCAAAGTAGTTGTCGCAGGAGTAGTGATGAATCTCATTTTTGCGGTGTTGCTCCTGGTTTCGGGTAATTTTTTCGGCTTAAGAATAGGTTTGTTTGATGAAGAGATGATTGCTACTGCTCGCGACAAAAAAGTCCAGATTCTTCAAGTGGCTCCCGAAAGTCCGGCCGAGCGTGCCGGGCTGCAGATACTCGACGAAATAGTGGGGCTTCAGTCGGCCGGCGGTGCTATCCAGTATGTTACTACTACCGAAGAAGTGCAGAAATTTACTTCAGAACATGTTGGCGAGAAGCTGGGCGTGATTTTAAGGCATGGCAATGGCCTGGTCACTAAAGAGGTAGAAACAAGACTTAACCCTCCGCCTGGTGAAGGCAGTATTGGCATAGTCATGGCGCTTACCGGAGTTGTTTCCTATCCTTGGTATGAGGCAATTTGGCGAGGAGTCAATGATACGGCAATACTGACTTATAACACTATGTATGGATATTATTCACTGATTAAAACTCTTTTTATCGATGGCAGGCTGATTGGTGAGGTATCCGGTCCTATCGGTATCGCCGGTATTACCGGACAGGCGGCCAGGGTCGGTTTCAGCTACCTAATGCAATTTGTGGCCCTTATATCGATCAATCTGGCTGTCTTGAATATTCTTCCTTTCCCGGCACTGGATGGCGGAAGAGCGGTTTTTATTGTTGCCGAGAAATTAAGGGGCAGGCCATTGGATAAAAAAATAGAGGCGGCAGTCAACGGAATCGGTTTCGCTCTCTTGGTCGGTTTGATGATTTATGTAACAATTAAGGATATAACGAAGTTTTTCACGGTGTGAAAAACTTAAATTTCTAAATCCTTAGATATGAAATTTTCTCAATTATTTACTAAAACCTTAAGAGAAGCGCCGACGGATGAAACAGCGATAAATGCCCAGCTGTTAATTCGGGGCGGTTTTGTTTTTAAAAATTCAGCCGGAATATATTCTTACTTGCCGCTAGGATGGCGTGTTCTTAGTAAGATAGCCAATGTTATTCGTGAAGAAATTAATGCTATTGGCGGGCAAGAGTTATTTATGTCAGCGCTAGTTGAAAAGAAATATATGGAACCGACTGGACGATGGAACTTAGATGTCGGGTATTTTGCTAAAGGCCTAGGAGAGGAGGAAGCCAGTTTTGTTATGGGTTGGTCGCACGAAGAAGTTCTAACTGCTATCTCAGCCAGATACATAAGCTCCTATAAGGACCTGCCATTTTCTGCCTATCAGATCCAGACTAAGTTTAGACATGAAGCAAGAGCCAAGTCGGGACTTTTACGGGGAAGGGAATTTATGATGAAAGATCTTTACAGTTTTCATGCCAGCCAGGAAAGCCTTAATGAGTATTATGAAAAGGCGAAAAATGCTTATCTAAAAATTTTTAATCGTTGTGGGCTCAAGGCTGTGTATACGCTGGCAGCAGGCGGAATTTTTACAGATAAATTTACTCATGAATTTCAGGTTGTGGCCGATGTCGGAGAAGACACCATATATGTTAATGAAGATAAAAATGAGGCTATCAATAAAGAAGTTTTTGATGAAAGGGGATTAAAACATCTCGGTTGGAAGAAAGAAGATTTGGTAGAAAAGAAATCGATTGAAGTCGGCAATATATTTGATCAGGGAACAAAATATTCTGAAGCTTTAGGGCTCTATTTTACAGATGAGGGGGGGGATAAAAAACCGGTGATCATGGGTGCTTACGGGATAGGTTTAGGCAGGATTATGGCAACAGTTGTAGAAGTATCCAGTGATGACAAGGGAATTATTTGGCCGGAGAACATCGCTCCTTTCCGTGTTCATTTAATTACATTAAATGAACAGAATAGCGAATTACGAATTACGAATTACGCAAATAAGATTTATGAAGATTTAATCAAAAATAATGTCGAAGTTTTATACGACGATCGTGAAGACAAAGCTCCGGGTGAAAAGTTCGCCGATGCCGATCTAATCGGATGCCCAATCCGTCTGGTGGTCAGCAAGAAAACTCTCGAAAAAGACAGTGTCGAACTTAAACATCGCAATAAAAAAGAGCTCGAATTAGTGGCATTGTCAGATATCAAAAATCGGCTCTAAGCCGTTTTTTGATTGTTGATACTCTTTTTGTTATGTTAGTATCAATTAAAGTAGCTTTTTATTAGAATGTTTAACCGAATTTTCGGGCTCTGGTCAAAAGATATCGGAATCGACTTGGGTACGGCCAATACCCTGGTTTATGTTCGCGGGAAAGGCATTGTTATTAATGAGCCCTCAATTGTTGCAATAAATAAGAAAACTGGAAAAATTCTTGCTATCGGCAATGAAGCCCGTAAAATGGTTGGTCGTACGCCGGGCCATATAATGGTTTCCAGGCCCCTGATATCGGGTGTGGTTTCTGATTTTGAGGTCACTGAGCAAATGCTCAAATATTTTATTGATAAAGTTCACCAGGAAAGCTTTTCATTTCTTCCGCGTCCCAGAGTGGTGGTAGGAGTGCCTTCGGGCGTGACGGAAGTTGAAAGAAGAGCGGTGGAAGATGCAACATATAATGCAGGCGCCCGTGAAGTCTATCTGATTGAAGAACCTATGGCGGCGGCAATTGGCGCCAGGTTACCCGTACAGGAAGCTGTGGCTAATGTCATGGTTGATATCGGCGGCGGTACAACTGAGGTAGCGGTAATATCAATGGGAGGTATGATTGCCTCACGTTCGCTAAAAGTGGCCGGCGATAAAATGAATCAAGATATTGTCAGGTTTATGAGAGAAGATAAGAATCTTCTCGTTGGAGAGGCGAGTGCGGAACAGCTTAAAATAACTCTCGGCACGGCTTATCCGCTCGAAGAAGAATTAGAGGGCAGGGTTAGGGGAAGAGATCTTGTCTCCGGACTTCCAAAAGAGATAACCATCAGCTCTGAAGAGATAAGAACTGCTATTGAGCGGTCGGTGCGCAGTATCGTTTTGGCCGTTAAAAATACCGTAGAAGAGACACCCCCTGAACTTATCGCCGATCTTATTAATCGGCATATATTTCTAGCCGGCGGCGGGGCATTGTTGCGCGGTCTCGATCAGGCGATTGCCGAAGAAACTAAATTATTTGTAAAAATAGTGGATGATCCACTGACAGCCGTTGCCAGAGGCTGTGGATTTGTCTTAGAGGGCGTTGAACAGCTTAAGTCAATTCTAGTTTCAACTAATCGGGAAGGATACTTATAGAAATTTAAAATTGAAAATGGAAAATCTAAAATTCTGGAAACAGGCATTATTTATTATAGTAGCGGGACTGCTCGTCTTTTTAGGATTTACAAACATTAAATTTGAAAGCCCCATTGCCCGCCTTTTTAACAAACCCAGTGCTTTTTTGTTTTCTCGCCTGAGCTCTATCAGCTCTTTTTTTGCAGAACTTGGCAGGATTCGTGATCTGGCTGGAGAAAACAAGTATCTGCGTGAAGAGAATACGCGTCTTTTATCGCGTATTGCCACTCAGCTTCAGGCGGAAGAAGATAATAAACTGCTTAGAGAGGCCATGAATCTCCCCGGTCTTTCCGAGTTCAAGATTGTTGATGCGGGTACATTTAATGTTAGTTTTGGGCCAGATGGTCATCGTTTATTAATAAATAAAGGATTTGCTGACGGTATCAGGCGCGATTCATCGGTTGTCTCTTCGTCCGGTGTTTTAGTCGGGAGAATATTAGAGGTCTTTGATTCGTATTCGGTAGTGGGGGTCGTAACTGACTCTAGCTTTAAAGCCACCATTAGGATACTAGAAACAAATATATCCGGTATTGCCCGAGGAAGTCTCCATGAAGGAATTTTTATCGATTTTATCTCCCAGAAAGATGAAATCAAGGAGGGTGACATAGTAATAACAAATGGTAACGATCCGTTGCCTCCAGGTTTTATAATCGGAAAAATTAGCCACATCAGTGCGGAAGACGGCAATGTGTTCAAAAAAGTTCAGGTTAGCCCAATGATGAGTCAAGTTAACATAAGCCGGGTTATGGTATTGATAAAATGACGCTGTTTTTTATTTATATTTTATTCTTAGTTCTTGAGAATCTGTTGCTGCCGGCCATCGAGGGTACGGAACTTTTTTTGATTACTCCCATATTTATTTTAGCGATTATTGTTAATGCCTCGGATTTTAAAAAAGCCGCAATTCAGTTGGCTATCTTCAGTCTGGTCGGGGAGTTATTTACGGGGGCCCAGATAGGCTCTAGCCTAATACCGCTTCTAATCACCGCTTTTGTATATTTTGCTATTGACCATTTTATTGAGATAAGCGCTGGACTGGACAATGCAGTTTCTTTTGCCGTAATTTTAGCCCGATCCTTTGTTTTGATGGTTCTCTCATATATATATTCATGGCTATTTATATTTTTCGGCCAGTTTAACGGACTTGATGTATTTGACCGGATCGGCACTGATAAATTCGCCCTAACTAGTATTTACAGGACATGGGGTACTTGGAGTATTCTTCTTGATGCGGGTGCTATAATAACTATTTTTGTATGGTCGTGTATTTTTTCTGCTATTTTTGCCTATGTTCTTAAAAAGAAATAAAAATTACTACGGCATATCCGTTGAAAGTGATGATTGGGTAGCACCCGAAGAGACTTTGCTTGATTCAGATAGTCAGTATTCAGATATCGAACAACCGATTTCCGGATTAGTCTTTCGTCTCTTTATGGTTGTGTTCTCGCTTGTATTTTTGATCATCTTATCTTTTGTTTTTAAAAATTCTATCATCGACCATGATGTTTTTTCTAAGCTTGCCTTTCAGAACAAGTCGGCTAATTTTCCTCTCCCGCCTCCGCGTGGAGCCATATTGGATCGCAATGGTCTGGTTCTGGTTAGAAATATACCGGTGTTTAATCTATTGGCTATCACCAGGGAATTGAAAGATAGTTCAGAAGATTTAGGAGGGCATGTGATCAAAATTGCTCAGATACTCGGCCAGAATCCAGACATATTGCATCAAAAGATTATTGATCAAATGAAATTTAATAGCACTTTTTTTGTTCATCTTGAGCTAACTAAGGATCAGGCTCTGGCAATTGAATATCTCGATCCGAAAGGTTTTTATGTTGTACCGGATACAAAGAGGGAGTATCTGGATGGCCCTAAATTTTCCCAGATTATAGGTTATACCGGTAAGGTAAGCAAAGATGACTTGGGGGACGATTATTATTTTACAACGGATGTGGTGGGTCGCCTTGGAATCGAAAATCAATATGAAAAATTTCTGCGGGGCGTGCATGGTAATATTTTCTTCTCCCGCGGTGAGGCCGGACACATAACTAAAGAGCCGACATCCGGCAATAGCCTTATTTTAAATATCGATCATGATCTTCAGGTAAAGCTGTACGATGAAGTATTCTCCGTTTTGCGTGATTCGGGTTTATCTAGGGCAGCCGCGATAGTGCAGGATCCCAGAGACGGATCGGTCAGGGCTCTGGTTAGCTTTCCGGGTTTCGATAACAATATCTTTAGCTCCAGTATTTCCGAGGGCGATTATAGGCGTTTATTTGAGAATAAATCTAAGCCACTTTTTAATCGCGTTGTCGGCGGTTTATATAACCCCGGTTCGACGATTAAACCTCTTGTCGGTATGGCCGGTCTGCAGGAGAAAATAATGACTCCTGGCGATACAATTGAGGACTGCGTTGATTTAACCATTGCTAATCCTTATGACCAGGATAATCCCTATGTTTTTAAAAATTGGCGGGTTGAGTATGGGCCGTTTAATCTTAGGCGGGCGATAGCCAACTCATGCAATATTTATTTTTTTACGATGGGCGGAGGCTTTGGCAATATTAATGGTCTTGGCGCTGAGAGGTTAATAAAGTATTTTAATGCTTCGCTCATTGCTTCTGCTTTGGGCTTGGATATGCCGGGTGAAGAAAAGGGTTTCGTTCCCAGTCCCGAATGGAAGCTCAGGGAAAAAGGCGAGGCTTGGTATCTCGGTGATACATATAATATTTCTATAGGCCAGGGCGACTTGCTGGTTACGCCCCTGTGGCTTAATAGTTATGTGTCGGCTATTGCTAATGGTGGTAATTTTTACAAACCATTAATCGGGAATAGGGTTGTTAATAGAGATCAAGAAACTGTGGCTGAATTCAATTCTGAAGTAATTGGCAGTCTGCCATTTTCTGAAGGCGTTATTAATGAGGTTAGAAATGCCATGAGAGAGACCGTATTATCCGGAACTGCCCAGCCGCTTAAAGATCTCCCGGTTACTGCCGGAGCAAAAACAGGAACTGCCGAAGTTGTTAAGGGCAGGTCAGTTAACTCTTTTTTAATTGTTTTTACGCCTCATGAAAATCCAGAGCTGGCAATGACAATCCTGATAGAGGGGGCAAGTCCTACTCAGCAGGGATTGGCGATTAAAGTAGCTAGCGAGGTACTCAAATGGTACTTCAGTAGAAATTAAAAATTTAAAAATCAAAATTAAAAATTATAATGTAAAATTATAAAATTTTAAGATCTTGAACTGTCATTTTCCATTTTGATATTTACACTTTACATTCATACCGTTACCCACAAAAGAAAGCTTGCCTTTTTGTATAGGAGTGTTAAGCTACTTCATCATAACTTACTAACAACATGGATGAACAATACTTTACCCCAGAAGGGTTGGAAAAATTAAAGAGTGAATATGAGCATCGCATTAGTGTACTGCGTGGCGAGATCGCCAAGAGACTGAAAGAGGCAAAAGAGGAGGGCGATATATCAGAAAACGCCGGTTTCGATGCAGCTAAAGAGGCTCAGGCCGTTAACGAGGGCAGGATCGAAGAGATAAAAGATATTTTAGATAATGCTAAAGTCTTTAAGGGAAGTTCTGGCAAGAGCACTGTTGATATTGGTTCAGGAGTCAAAGTTCAGTCAAAAAACGGCACTCAGGATTTTGTTATTGTTGGGGCGGCCGAATCAGATCCGCTCAGAGGTTTTATTTCAAATGAATCTCCTCTAGGAAGCGCTTTTCTTGGTAAAAAGAAAGGGGATAATGTAGATGTAAAAACACCAAAAGGTATAGTGGAATATAAGATACTCGAAGTTAAATAATGAAAAAGGACCGCGCGTTGCGCGGTCCTTGCCGATTTGGGAGCGATCCCTTATTCGGCGGTGACTGTCGTGACCTCTTCGGTCTTCGGCGCCGGACCCGGGCGCGGGTCCAGCGAGTCGACGTTCTCCGGCGTCCTTACCGTGAAGGTGCCGTCGAGAACATTCCACTGACGCCCGTAGGCGTCGGTCGTGCCGTGGAGGTGGAACGTTGTCGAACGTCCCTCCTGTACGACTGTGATCACAAAGCCCTTCTTGCTCTCCCGCACGCTTGTTATTCTCATCTGTCGTCCCTCCCCCCGCCTTGGCGGGGAAGTGGTTTACGGATGATGGGTTAATCCCATCGTGCTTTAAGTATATCATAATTCAGTATAAATGTCAAGAGTTAATAAAACCCCCAATATAAGGGGGTTTTAACTATCTAATGCCGGTTGATCCGAAACCGCCTACACCTCTTTTGGTTGTTGTTAGTTCTTTATGAGAAGTAACTTCGATCAGGTTCGGAATAATAGCCATTTGAAATATTGCCTGAGCTATTTTCATGTCTTTGGTCAGCGGGATTGGATTACTATTGATATTTAGTAATAGGACTCCGGCCTCACCCCGATAGTCAGGATCAACTGTCCCGGGGGCGTTAGTGACCGTAACCTTCCATTTGGATGCCAGACCGCTTCTTGGGGCAACCCAGTGAAACATAGGGAATGGCATTTCTATTGTACAGCCAACGCCGACCAGGATTGATTCTCCGGGATCCAGTCTGTATGCAAGCTCGTTTCCTTTTTCGCTCGGATAGTGAATCATGTGTCCATCTGCGACGGGATTATTTTTGGGAAAATCTTTAAAATTAAATATAGTCTTTCTTAGTACCGGGTTAATCGGATCCATCTCAAATGGATCTACGACGGCCCTCAGAAAAAAATCAAAGCCGATGGCGCCATCTGTAGCTCTTACCGGTTTTTTGCCGCCCGGGAAAATATATACTTTTAGATCGGGAAATAAAAAATTAGTAATATGCTGTGATATCCGTGCATCTATGAGAAGCTCGAGTTCTTCTTTGCTTATTTCCATGCTTAGCCCCGGTTTTTAAAGCATCTGAGGCTGAGTATAACCAAAAATATGGATTTTACAATGAGGCCGCATATTTACCTTTAAATTTTATATTGCTATAATTTGTTTATAATATCAGCTCCAATTAGATCCTTTGGCGAATATGTCCTTAGATGAAATCCGTAAAACTAAAGTAGATAAATTAGAAAAGCTTAGGAAAGCCGGTTTTGATCCGTATCCGGCTGTTTCGGGACGGACGCATGCGATCGCCGGAGCATTGGAAAACTTTGATAAATTCTCTGAATCAAAAGAGAAACTTACCCTAGCCGGACGAGTAATGGCCCGAAGAGATATGGGTGGAGCGATATTCTTTGATCTCCGAGACGGTAGCGGTAAAATTCAGGGATTTATAAAAGAAGATATCGTAGGAAAAGAAATTTTTTCTAATTTTTCCGATCTTAGTGATATCGGAGATTTTGTTGAAATAAGCGGTACTTTATTTAAAACCAAAAAAGAAGAAAAAACTCTCGAAGTAAAAGATTTCAGGATTTTGACTAAAGCCCTTCTTCCTTTGCCGGAAAAGTGGCATGGCCTGCAGGATACAGAAGATCGTTTAAGGAAGAGGTATCTTGATTTTATTTTTAATCCGGAATCAAGACAAATTGTCGAAAAGAGGGCTATTTTCTGGAATGCGGTCAGAGAATTTCATGTCAAAAACGGATTTTTGGAAGTTGAAACTCCGGTCTTAGAGACTACTGTCGGCGGAGCGGATGCAAACCCTTTCAAGACCCATCATGACGCATTGGATATGGACGTTTATCTTCGTATCTCAGCCGGAGAGCTTTGGCAGAAAAAATTGATGGTTGCTGGATTTGAAAAAACATTCGAAATCGGCAGGATTTTCCGCAATGAAGGAATGTCGGCCGAACATTTGCAGGACTACACTCAATGCGAAGCTTATTGGGCTTATGCTGACTACGAAGATATGTATAAGTTTTTGAAAGAATGCTATCGCTATATTGCTCAAAAAACTTTCGGAACGCTTCAGTTCAAGATAAATGGTTTTGATATAGATCTTGCATCTGACTGGCCACTGATAGATTATACCGAAGAGATTAGGAAACAGACAAATATCGACATCTGGAAGGCAACCGATAAAGAGATACAAAAGAAACTGGACGATCTTAAGGTTGAATATGCTGTTGAAAATCGTGGACGGTTTATTGATTCTCTATGGAAATATTGCCGCAAAAATATAGGCGGACCAGCTATTCTTATTAATGAACCAAAAATAATCTCGCCTCTTGCTAAGGCTTCGGCTAAAAATCCGGATATTACCGAGCGTTTTCATTTTATTATTGCCGGTTCGGAAGTGGGTCAGGGATATAGCGAGCTTAATGATCCGATTGATCAGAGAGAGCGATTTGAAGCTCAGGAAAAGATGCGAAAGTCGGGCGACCAAGAAGCTCAAATGGCAGATTATGATTTTATTGAAGCTCTGGAATACGGTATGCCTCCTACCGCAGGCCACGGTTTTAGCGAGCGATTGTTTAGCTTTTTAATGAATAAACCCATTAGGGAAACTCAAATTTTTCCGTTAATGCGGCCGAAACAGTAGTCTAGAGTTGAAAAAAGATGAAATATTTTGGCGGAAAGGAAAAAAAAGGTGACTTTTCTCAACAGCCGGAGCTAGCTCCGGCAAAAGTTGCTGGCCCGGATAATGGTCAGGGCCGAGAGCGCAGCCTAAATTTTTTCAGAAGAATGATCGGAAACAGGATATCCAGGCTTATTATGTTTGGTTTTTTAGCCTTTCAGGATTTAGAGGGCCAGAGTGCCGCCGACCAGCTCAAATTAGTGAAGGGTGCTGAGGGTGTAGAATTTAATCTGGAAAAGGATTTGTCCACAAAAAAGATAGAAGACTTTAAGAAGAGAGTAAAAGAAGAAGATCCCGAGTTCTATGCGTGGGTAGAAGATTGCCAGAAACATCTATCAGAAGAATTAAATAAGCTGACCGCAGAAATTTTAGAAGGAGCAGAAATTGGTTCACCTGAAGACCTTGAGCAGGAGCGAGGATATGCCGGAGCTTACATACCCAGAGATGAATTGAGGATTTTTATCCAGAAAAAACACGCGGCATTGGAATCAGTAAGAAAAAATCCTGAAATAGTAAAAGATGCCCACGAATTTATCCGATCGAATCTGGGCGATATTATCTGGTCGAATTTATTATTGGATGACTCGAGAGAGATCAGGAGCTTGCTCAGGGAAACCGTATCTCCCGCTAAACTGTCTTTCAAAATCCATGACCGCCTGGAGTTGAACGGTTTAGTCGCCGGAACATATGCCGTCAATTTAAAAGATAAAAACACTTTGGCCGCTACTGGAGATTTAGCGAGCATACCCAAAAAACTAAGTCCGGAAATCTTAATTTTCCCAGGTATTTTTCTGAATCGCAAAGGTGAAGTTGATCCGAATCTTTATTTAAATGCCTTAGTTCATGAAATCATCCACTCTCTTCAGGCCAATCTGGCTAAACATGATGATATAGAACAGATACTCAGGGGAAAAGAAGTTTCCGGATTGTGGCCAATCTTGGTCGAGGGTAGGACCCAGAACATAACATTTGAACTAATGCAGTATCTTCAGGATAAAAAACCCGATATTAAACCGATAGTGGGTGAATCTGCCTATGACCAGAGAGTAGTTCTGGCGACGCTTATAAAAAGCATCTTGGAGTCCGGCAGAGAAAAAAATCTGATAGCTTTATATCAGGCCGATTTAATAAAAGAGGATGAGTTAATAGAAGGCTTCAGGCGGGTCCTGGTTAAACTTGGCCTAGAAGCCTCTATAGCCGATGACCTTAAAGGATACCAATCTTCAGAGATGATTGATCTGGAAGATGGCGGTAAAAGAACTGAGGTTTCTCTGGGAGGCGACTTAAAAATACTCACCAGCATCATAGCCAAGTTGAGGCTAGGGAATATCTCATTGTCGAAAGACTTAGTTCGGGATATATTTATACAAGGCCGTCGGGTAAACGATTACATAGTTGCCCATAGCAACAAGGTTGCCGAGACTATATCTGATGTAGCTGATCGGAAAACAAAATCAGGCAGAGAAGTAGCATTGAAATAAATTTAAAAGATAATTATGCTCGATATTAAATTCATAAGGGATAATCCGGAGATTGTGAAAGAAGCCGTTAAAAATAAGAAGGCCAATGTTGATGTAGATGAGTTATTGGAAATAGACAAAAAGAGAAGGCAGATAATGGAGTCATCCGAATCACTGAAGGCTGAACAAAATAGCAAGTCAAAAGGTCCGCAGTCGCCTGAAGGTATTGAGGAGCTAAAGAAAATAAAAGAAAAATTTAAGGAGCTGGAAGGCGGTTTGACTGAGATTGAAAAGAAGTTCCACGAGATAATGTTAAAAGTTCCTAATATCCCTTCGGAGGATACTCCCGTTGGTGTAGATGAGTCTGGGAATAAAGTTATCCGGCAAGTTGGTAAAATATCAGGATTCCCATTTAAGCCAAAAGAGCACTGGGAGTTGGGTCAGGAATTGGATATTCTGGATAGCGAGAGGGCGGCTAAAGTCTCAGGAGCGAGATTTGTTTATATGAAAGGCGGTTTGGCGTTGATGGAATTTGCCCTGATGCAATATGCTCTGTCTGTTTTAACTGACAGCGGTCAGCTTAAAAAAATAATAAAAAAGGCAAAGCTGGATGTTCCCGACACTCCGTTTATTCCGGTCTTACCGCCAGTTTTTATTAAGCCGGATGTATTTCAAAAAATGGGACGCCTTGAACCCAAAGAAGAACGATATCACATCTCGAGTGACAACCTCTATCTAATAGGCAGTGCCGAACACACTCTCGGTTCAATGCACATGGATGAATTTATAAAAATAGAAAACCTGCCTTTAAGATATGTTGGTTTTTCAACTGCATTTCGTCGTGAAGCAGGTTCTTACGGCAAAGATATGAAGGGGATGCTTAGGGTGCATCAATTCGATAAATTGGAGATGGAATCTTTTACTTTGCCGGAAGATTCTGTCAAAGAACAGGATTTCATAGTCGCGATTCAGGAATATATGATTCAGGATCTGGAACTGCCATACCAGGTTGTGGCGATCTGTAGCGGCGATATGGGCGCACCGGATGCCCGCCAGATCGATATTGAAACCTGGATGCCTGGTCAAAACAAATATCGCGAGACTCATACTTCAGACTTAATGACTGATTTTCAATCTCGTCGCCTTGCTATTAAGTTCAAGAGAGATAATAAGTCCGAATTTGTTCACATGAATGACGCGACTGCATTTGCTGGTCGTACGCTGATTGCCATTATGGAAAATTATCAGACCGAGAAGGGGACAGTTAAGATTCCTAAAGTTTTGCAAAAATATATGGGTGGGCTGGAAGCTATCCAATAAGTCCGTATTCTACTGCAAATTTCAAATTTAGGCTATAAGATTATTTAAATTTTCTCTGAATAGTATCAACTATTCTTCAAAAATTTAAATAACTTCTATCTCAAAATTTGAAACTTTCGTTAAGAAAGAGACTTATCGGATAGCTTCCTAGAAATTAAAAAGGGATAAAAAATATATGGCCGGTAGAGCTTATCAACCACGCGGTTCTTATGTTGATAATTTGGCGCGAGAAAGACGGCGTCGTTTTTTTATT
>JACOZW010000068.1 GCA_016181145.1 Candidatus Yanofskyibacteriota bacterium | reverse complement strand
AACAAAGTAAAAGCCCTAATCTATCTCAGCACGCCCCCGATTCTATTTTAGTCTTATCGCCTAAAGACTATACCCAGACTCGGACCACATTCGGTTTCTGAGACGATTCCAGAAGCGGCTAAAGCACGCTTCTAAAACCTTCGTCTTGATCCAGCGGAAACCGAATCTTAAGTACTCGGAAAAATTGTTCCCGCAAAGCGGGACACCAAGCCAATTTTTCCTGCGTATTTCCTCCCTAGGGTATAGTCCCCTCACTTCTATTCCGTAGCACCTCCCTTCCGCAGACGAACGCGTCCTGAAAGGCAATAGTCCATCGCGAACCAACTTTGAATCTGAGCAAGAGTCAGACGACTACAGATTCTTTTCAATCTCTGCCGCAAGACGCTGGACAGAGTTAGCGTAATTGACGCAACCTGACCTAGTACTCGTAGCGCTACCGCAATAATATCTTTTGGAAGCGGCGACTTCGCCGGCGCGAGTTTTACTATCAGCTCCATCTTTGGCAAGCTTAGATGCCGCCGCAACAAATGCGTCCTCAATATTCCACGGATTGGGCAGACTATGACCAGTTAACCTTGATACCGTCTCTCTATATCCCATCCAAGTAGACGGAATAAATTGAGCAGGGCCCATCGCACCTCCCCAGCCCTGGCCACAGGATATCGGCGTCTGAAACGGATCCTTATTAAGTTCTGCTGTAATACTTAAAAATAAGGCGAGATCTCTGGTCGGATGTATGCCTTTTGTGTAAATCTGTCCGTTAGTCACTCTGCGCGTAGAACCACTGGTCGCATCAACGATATAACACTTCCCTACATTGGCACCTAATGCACTCTCTTGCTCAAGCTCAGCTAACAAAAAAGCTGGACGAATACCCGCTCCTATAGCAGCTAACTGTCCGTATTTAACGGCCTCTTCTGCCGAAATACCATTCTGTATTAAATATCCGATCTGGGCACGAATAGCATCAATATCCTTCTGAGATTTTTTAACCAGCTCCTGGTATTTTGATTCTTTCCCCTTAGTGTCTTTTAGTAGTTTTGCTTGCGCTGCTTTTACTGAGTCAACAGAACGTTTCTCTATCTCCTGTAGGCGTCTAGAACGCTCAAGTTCTGTTTTCTTTTCCTCAAGATCGTTCTGGCGCTCCTCAATATCCTGTTTCAGCGCCTTTATGTCCTTGATAACCAGCTGGAGATTATCCTGATTAGCCCTGATGTTGTCGATATCCGTAAAAAAATCAGACAAGTTAGCGTTATTCAGCAATACCTCGGT
The DNA here is from genome assembly GCA_016181145.1 of Candidatus Yanofskyibacteriota bacterium. GTDB lineage: Bacteria > Patescibacteriota > Minisyncoccia > 2-02-FULL-40-12 > GWA2-44-9 > 2-01-FULL-39-28. The sequence goes on along the minus strand of JACOZW010000068.1, from coordinate 1,969 downwards.
AAGTGATTCTTGGTCGGTTTCATAGATTGCTTTTAAATATTGCGCCAAAGCACCGCGATGTTTCAATATCTTGCCGTTAGCTTCGCTTATTTTATTTTCAGCATCAATTATCGCCGAAGTTGTCTGCTTGATCGAAAGACCCAGGCTTCTTATCTCTAGATTTAACTGGCTAATTTTTGAGTTAAGGTTCTTTATCTCACCCTCCAAAGTTTTTGAAGTCGATTGACTTTGTTCTATCTGCTTCTGATACTCGTCAATTTGCCTCTGAATTTCTTCTATCTGCTTCTGGCGGTTCGCTATCTCATCACTGACAGCCGCTAAAGAAGAAGCAGTTGGCAGTAGATAGAATATAATGAACAGAATAAACAAGAAAAACACTCCTACAAAAATAGGACGGTTGAATCTTAAATCGTAAATCTTAAATCGTAAATCCATTAAGCTCAATATACCAAAAAAGTGGATAAATTCATAATGACGAGACTATGTATATACTATATACTTAAGAAGTTATTGGAGAAGTCTCTTCCACTATGGATAAATTTCACAATCGCCTTAGAAAATCATTTTCTTGGTATCATAACTGGCATAATCATCCTCGCCACCAGCATACCTTTTTGATTCAGAAAATCAATACTTACTGATACCTAATACAGCTCAGGCCCAATCCGGACCAACATTAGGCCTCAGTGGAGATAAATTTACTATTAATGGTACCACTAAATTTCTTCTTTTTATAAGTTATTTTGATGCCATGGCCGCTTCGGACGCAACTTTGGATTCAGATTTTGCTGCTTTAAGAGCAAAAGGTTTTGACGGAATTAGAATGTTTACTGACTGGAATCCAAAAGACAATCCCTATCAGCTAATGGATCCAAGCGGAAATATAAGACCCGGCAGAATGGCGGCTTTGATTAATGTAATTCAAAAGGCATCAGCAAATAATTTGATGGTCGATGTTTCGTTTACCCGCGACACAGTGAGCGGGCTTGAACCCAACGAACTTCAAGCTGGCATAGTTAGTGTGACTCAAGCCTTAATGTCATACAGAAATTTGTATTTTGACATAACAAATGAAGCTGACCACGATGGAACAACCTGCGGCGGAGGCGGTAATGCTCGATTGTGTCCTACCGAGGCAAGATCTATTAGAGATGCGGTCAAGGCGGTTGATTCTCAGCGAATTGTAAGTATATCGCCCATATATGGTAACCGACAATCATACATAATCAATGGTGGAATGGATTTTACTTTGGCCCATAGCGCTTTGACGGGGATGAGAAATGAAGTCTCACAGGCCAGAGCTTCGACTCCTGGACTAGCCGTTCATATGCAAGAGCCAGACAGATGCCGAACACTAAATTCTTGCGAATACTCAGTTAATCAATTTCTAACTTCGGCTTCTGATGCGAAATGTTCTGGAGCAACAGGGTGGAATTTCCACACACAAGCCGGATATGATTTAGATAATAACACGATTTTCAATCAGTGGCTCGACCCCGCTGTTGAAAATCAAGTCGCTAATTCTTTATCCAGTACATTATCCGGTGTAACGTGGTTTTCTTGTCAGGGAGCAGGACCAACTCCTACTCCTGGCGGCGGCAGTGCCACAGGAACTTATCGTGGAGCTTGTCCTGCAGGCTATATTGCCCTTGCAGAGGCCAATGCATCATCGGGAGATCCTAGTGAAACTGCGGGATACTACTGTGATGACGATGGCATAGATCCTACCGTCGTATGGGGAGTAACCTATCCGGTCTCGGGATTATTAGTTTGTGATAATAATACGTCATCAAGCAATGCTTTTGTTGTGCCGAGCAATATGTGGCCTTGCAATGCCGGCCGACCCGGTAATCCGGGATGGTCATTTGACAGTAGCGGTCGGCCATTAAAAAATGGAAATCCCGTAACATTCATAGGAGAGCATAACTGTGGAAGTGGTGGATCCACGCCCGTTACAATTACAAATAGT
>JACOZW010000030.1 GCA_016181145.1 Candidatus Yanofskyibacteriota bacterium | reverse complement strand
TAAAAATTCCATATAAATTATTTTATAACCGATGCCACGCGCTCCTGAATCTCCTTTTCGATCTCATCCCTGGGACGTCCGTATTTCAAGCGAGACATTTGTTTAACACTTTCGCCAACCTGTAAAGATCCGGCGCCGAAGACACTGGCCGTATCAAGTTTTATATTGAAGGGACGGCTAGTCTGGCCATTTATTAATAGGCTAGCATAGGCGTTTATATTGTCTATGTTCATAAGATCCTGAGGGCTAAAAACCGGCTCAAATTTATTTTTCATAAATTCAGAGTCATCCGGCCCGATCCTAAAAGCCACAATCGAACCGACATTGCCAAAGACCGCATCGCGGGTGCCTTCTTTAAGCTGTTTTATAAATTGGTTAGCCAGTATCAAGTCGAGATGATATTTACGGGCTTCTGAAAGAATGATCCCAATACTATCGGTAGTAAAATTCTGAAACTCATCAATATACAGATAGAAATCTTTACGCAATTTTTCATCGGTAATATCAACCCTGGAAAGGGCTGCCATAAGAAGCTTGCCTACGATAACCATTCCCAGAAGATTGGCATTAAGGTCTCCAATCCGGCCCTTGGATAAATTGATAACCAGTATTTTTTGATTATCCATGGCCTCGCGGAAATTAAATGCACTTTTCTTTTGGTTGATAATCGGCCTTAAAAATTCATTAAAAACAAAAGCGGTTACTTTAGATGAAATATAGGGAGCCATATTGGCTAAACTAGCCTCGCCACCGGCTTTCTCGGCCTCTAATTGCCAGAACTCTTTCACTAAAGGATTTGTTTCTCTTGAGAGTTTATCGGCTCGATATTGCGAATTGACCATTACCCGCGATATATCGGCAAGAGTCGGAATCTCATGTTCATAATCGTCGAGTAAAAGAAGGGCGGCATTTTTAAAGTATTTTTCAAACATCGGACCCCCAGTGGTCTTAAGGTCATATAATTTATCAAAAATCCCAAATAGCTCATCGATGACGCGTGTTTTTTGCTCGGGATGAGTAGGATCAATCTCAAGCATATTGAGTCCCATCGGCCGCTCAATATCGCCCGGATCAAAGTATATGACATCGTCAACTCTATTTTGAGGAATAACCGAAAGAACAAATTCAGCAAATTCGCCGTGAGGATCAATCAAACAAATTCCTTTGCCATTCTCTATGTCCTGCCTCAGCATTGATTTCATCAAAGTAGTTTTACCGGTGCCGGTTTGTCCGATTGTGTAGAGATGGCGGCGGCGATCATCATCCGTCATCCGAACTAATCTTTCTTCTCCGCGATATATATTCTTACCAAGAATAATCCCCTCTTGCGGAAGATTTGGCGGCGGTTCAGCCGGCTTTGACTTTAGGAATTTAATCTTCGGCGCAGATGTCGTTGAAATAGGAAAATGATAAAGACTGGTAATCTCTTCGCTTGATAGAACCGAGGCCTGAGAATCGGAGAAAAGACGGAAAGAAAAATTAAATATAAGCCGGTTCAAAAATCGCGGTGTTTTAACTTTGGAAACTAGAAAACTGTTCATCTCATGAGCCGAAAATTGCACTAGAGATTCGCTTAGATCCTGTAGAATTTGCTCTGCCCTGGGCTGATCCATGGCAGAGACAAGAAGCCTTATATCGGTATCGAACAGAGGTTTAGTCGCTTTTGACTGTATCGCCTTAATCACCTCTCCCTCGAAGGGAGTAACTACCCGTGCTACCTGAGGTTTTTCAGCTTCCTTTGCCTCGCTTTCTTTGGTCGGAGGTTTCTTAACTCGTTCAAGAGCTTTTTTAAAATCAAAACCGGACTGCATTTCCTTAGCTATTTTCTGGGCCGTAAGCCTTAATTGATCGCGATGAGTCGGCCGAATAAGGATTTGTATAGCCGCCCCCTCGCCCTCTCTTTCTAGCTTAGATAATGAGTTGATAATACCGCCAAGAGGATCTGCTTCCAGCTGTTGATAGGTTTTAACCGGCAGAATTTCATTATCTTTTAATTTAGCGTAGCCCCCCAGTGAAACTCCATGAGGATTAAAAATATTGTAATCTTTGGTTTTTTCTACTTCGGCGGTCGGAAAAATACCATGAAGCTGTTTCTGAAAAATCTGATCATAGCTCTTTGGAACTGCAATATAGAAATGTATCTCCTCGCCGATATGATGAACGGCCATCTCAAGGGAAATATATGGCTCACCATAGATAAATTTATTCCATCCCTTAGAGTGGATGCTTGAAAAGGAAGAATAAAGATGCTCCATTAGAGATATCAGCTCCTTCTCCGGCCGTTGCTGCTGCCCCGCCTGGCCAGACGATTCTCTGGGGAGCGTAATTAAAAAGAGCGACATATTAAGCGCCCGGGAAATACTTCCCTTGGTTCTCATATTATCAAACAAAGCCAAGCCGGCCACAATTATAATAGCTATGACGATTAGGTAAACTATAAATAAAATATCCATCCCGTTAGAGATAGCGCAAGCACTTACTACCACCACGCGGTGATAGAAATTACTGCGTTACCTTAACTTATGACTTTCCATACAAACCCGCTAGGGTATCTCTAACGGGATCCATCAATCGACTTTATCTATTTTCTTGCGCTCTATTAACTGGCCGTAAAGTTCATCCACTAAAATATCGTGAAAAGCGTCGACAAGAGCGGCATTGCCAGATTTAGCCGCTTCTTTTATGCCATCTTCGAGATTAGTCGAAAAAACTAAATCAATAATAGCCTGAATCTTATCTTTCAATTCTTGAGTTAGATAACTGGGCGGTTCGTTAACCTTAGCCGGACTCGGTGAAGCCGGCCGAGGCTGGTAAGCCGGAACATGTTGTTGGATCTTCTCGCCAATAATTCCATGAAGAATATCCCTCTCTGACTTATCGTGTTCCAAAGCCGCCTTTTTGGATTCGAGTTGTTTTTCTAATTCCGCTATATCCTGTTCAATTGTTGATGGCGTCTCTACCATATCCGGCCATTATATCATAAAATAAGATAAGTAATAATAAACAGATATGCACCTAGCAAAAAAGAGGGAAGAATGGTTTATATTGTTCTTAATTCTAACCGTTGCGGTATTTTTCCGTTTTTATCAACTCGGCTCCCTGCCTCCCGGTTTGTGGCCGGATGAGGCTGTTAATGGTGTTGATGCCTTAAAAGCACTTGACGCAACTGACTTTTCAGCCGAAGACGGACCAACCTTTGGCTGGAGAATTTTCTATCCGGCTAATAATGGGAGGGAAGGCCTGTTTATAAATATGCAGGCAATTTCCATATGGCTATTCGGCGCGACGCCTTTTGCATTAAGGGTAGTATCTGCCATTATAGGAACCTTAACTGTATTCGGGCTTTATCTGCTGGCTAAACAGCTATTTAACAGAAGAGTAGCTTCTGTCTCAGCTTTTTTTCTGGCTATATCTTTCTGGCACGTTAATTTCTCAAGAATCGGTTTTCAGGCAATAATGCTGCCGTTTATCATGGTTTTTGCCTTCTATTTCCTCTGGCGAGGCCTGCGTAACGGCAGATTGGGAGAATTTTTCATGGCCGGCGTTTTGGGGGGATTGGGTTTTTACACCTATTTTTCATATCGCATTGTGCCGCTTATAGCCATCCTGCTCTTTATTAACTACTGGTATTATCTAAAGAAAGATTTTTCTCATAAAAAGTATGAATATGCCAGAAACCAGCTATTACGCGGATTTACTATCATGGCTCTCACCGTAATCATAACTACTCTGCCCATAGGACTTTATTTCCTGGGCCATATAGAAGATTTTCTTAAGCACGAGGGCCGGCCAATATCTGTATTTGCGCAAGAACAGCCACTAAAAGAACTCGCAACCAGCGTAGTTAATACTCTGGCTATGTTTAATTTTGTCGGTGACCATAATCAAAGACACAATATACCCGGCTCACCGCAACTCGTACTGCCAATAGGTCTGTTATTCGCAGTGGGCTTCCTTAGAGAGCTTGCTCACTGGCTCTCGCGAAAACACGGTCATTTTTCACCAATCCACACTTTCATGTTTAGTTGGTTTTTAATAATGCTTATTCCTGGCTTTCTTTCAACTGAAGCTCCCCATGCCCTGAGGACTATCGGAGTTATACCGATAGTTATGATTTTTGCCGCGCAAGGATTCTGGTGGCTCATGGATAATCTTGCCAGACTCCATCGTATCACTGACCCGCACGCCCAATTTGATATTAAAACCCACCGCTACGAGGCCGGCTTTCTGATCGGTATTACCATAATTATCTCTCTTGCCGCTCTAGGATTCTTAGAATTTTCCAGATATTTCCAAAACTGGGCCACAAACATGGATAACAAAAACGCAATAGTTGGCGGCGTATTTAATCATAAATTAACCCCCACCAAAAATGGAACATTTACAATTTTCAAAAAATAAACCCCCACACCATAACAAGCCAAATCTAATCTTCGCGACAAAGTCGCAATGGCTTGTTTGGTGTGGGGTTAAAAACTTAATCAGACTTCTCGCAATTATAATTGTAGTTGCTTCTCTTGTGCTGATGGTAACTAGTCTATGGAATGATTCGCCTATCGTTGATGAGATACCGCATATCGGCGCAGGATATTCTTACGTTGCAGCCTATGATTTTCGTCTTAATCCTGAACATCCTCCACTCGCCAAAGATATTGCCGGCATGTCGCTTAAAATCTTAGACATCCGGGATGAGCCGGCTTTTAATAGCCGATTTTGGAAGGAAGATATTAACGGCCAGTGGGAATTCGGCAAGAAATTAATATTCGGCTCCGGCAACGATGCTGATATTCTGGTACGATTTGCTAAAATTCCCGAGCTGATATTCTTCCTTTTAGCGGCAATGATTATTTTTGTGTGGACGAGAAAACTGTATGGTTATCCCGCCGGCCTTATCGCTGTCTTTCTATTTTCTTTTTCACCGACAGTCATGGCTCATTCCCGTTTTGTAACTACTGACGTTCCGGCATTATTCGGGATACTGTTGGGGATCTATTTTTTCATCAGATATTTAAAAAATCCTTCTACTAAAAATCTTATTATTGCGGGCTTGGCATTAGGCATAGCTGAATTGACTAAATTTTCAGTATTTCTACTGGTACCGCTATTCTTGGTATTAGCTGTTATTTATGGTTTCTTGAATTTCTCATCCGCCAGGTGGCGGGCCAAACTCCTTAATACTTTATACTTAATACTTAATACTATCCTGATTGTCGCTATTGGCTATATTTTTATTGTCTGGCCGGTATACGGCCTGCATACGCTCAACTATCCACTCGAAAGACAGAAAGTAGATACAACTTATAATCTGGGCAGTTATGGCAACAGATTTTTGCCCGACATAATAATCTGGATGTCAGATAAACCATACATACGCGGTTTAGCCCAATACGGAACAGGCCTTTTAATGGTTACCCAGAGAAGTATCGGAGGAAACGACACTTACTTTCTGGGCGAAGTCAGCAATCATGCCTGGAAAAAATATTTTCCCATTGTATATTTTCTAAAAGAACCTCTGGCTTTTTGGGGATTAGCAGCTTTGGTCTTGATATCTTGTTCAATAAAATTAAAATATAAAAAAAATTCCTTTGCACAATGCTGGCATCACTGCATAGATTTTCTCAAAAATCACTTTACCGAGGTAGCAATGCTTTTATGGCTGGCTTTCTACTGGTACGCCAGCATAACAGCCAATCTTAATATCGGGGTCAGACATTTAATGCCAACTTACGGGTTTGTCTTTATTCTGCTGGCAGGACAAATTAGTAAAATATATGGCAGGATATTTAATAAAAAGAACCTTACCGCCTACTGTCTTCTGCTTACTGCTTTATTCACCTGGTATCTATACGAAAATATTTCAGTTTATCCTTATTACTTAACCTATTTTAACCAGATCGCAGGAGGACCTTCAGGCGGTTACCGTTATGTAGTAGATTCTAATTTAGATTGGGGTCAGGATTTAAAGAGATTGGCAATGTGGACGGAGAGAAACAGCGTTAATAGAATTAATCTTGATTATTTCGGCTGGGCTGATGCGAGTTTCTACTTACCCAATAGCTATCAGTCGTTATGGGCCGGTAAATATAGAAATGCTAATGAATTTTTGGCCGATAATCCCAATGGCGGATACATTGCAGTCTCAGCCTCATTCTTCATGGGCTCAATTACAAGTCCGGAGAAAAGCTACGCCTGGCTAAATGATTATACACCAGTAACTGTTATCGGTAATTCCATATTTGTTTGGCATATACTACCCCTGAATTTAATCGTCGATTAAAATTTAAAAGCCCCCGCTCTTTCGAGTCAGGGGCTGGGTCGAAACCCGCTGGTTGAGGGCGAATATCCGAGCGCTCAACCAAGCTGGCATCCGGTAATCTACCCGTCCGGACTTTGGTCTTCTATACGCGGGGTCCCGGCGAGCACAAGCACAGAGCCGCCGAGCACCCCTTCCGACACGCGCGACCTGGGCCCAGGTCGCGACTTCTCGCCTGCCAGCACCGGGCAGGCCTCCGTCGGCAGGCATCGCCCGCCAGCGGCTAATGGGGATCTGCCGGCCCTCCTCCAATCCGGTTGGGAGCCGAACGTGGAGAAGGTCCCACCCAGCAGATCCCAGCTCTTGATCCCTTTTATCCTTCGACAAGCTCAGGACAAGAAGGGCTCGAAACAGCTAGCAAACAAGAAACTTACTTACATGTAGAGTAGAGATCCTCTTCCCACGCACATCCTATCTTCAAGGCCTAAATATATCTTACTTGAATGCCTAGATTCGGATGTTTAATTGAGTGTTTACTAGCTTTTTCGAGCCCCCTTACCAGCTAGGCTGGTTAAGGACTCGTTTATGTAAAGAACTTACTGTGCCTTAATATTATCATATCCAGATAATAAAGTCAATAGGTCAAAAACCCTTATTTTAAGCCATTATTTTGACCTCGGGTTCTAGATCCACGCCAAATTTATCTTTTACTGACTTGCGGATAAGATTTGAAAGTTTAACTATATCCACCGCTTTTCCGCCCTTATAACTCACCAAGACCATAGAATGTTTTTCTGAGGCCCCAACGCTCCCCAGTCTTTTTCCTTTCCAGCCGGCCTCTTCCACTAACTGGCCGGCAAATAATTTGATTCGACCCCTGTCTGTCTCCCTGCCTTTTATATCAGGTTGTTGTTTTATAATCTTATTGAACAGCGCCGAAGATACAATCGGATTCTTAAAGAATGATCCGGCTGTCCCAATAGAATCGCTTGGATAAACTAGTTTAGTTTTGCGTATTTTAATGATGGCTTTTCTCATTTCAGACAAGCTAGCCTTTTTACTTCCAAAATATTTGACCAAATCAGGATATTCAACATTCGGCACATAATTCTTTGATAATTTTAAACCTGCTTCGAGAATAATGTATCTTGGATTTTCAGATTGCTGGAATATGCTCTGGCGATACCCGAAATAACATTTTTTATTAGAAAATCTTTTAACAGCTAGCGACTTAATATCAAAAACCTCGACTGAATCGAGCACATCTTTCAACTCCATCCCATAGGCTCCGATATTCTGATATACCGCTCCGCCGACTGTGCCTGGGATTAAAGATAAATTCTCAATCCCGCTGAGGCCTTTGGCAACTGCTTTGGCCACAATATTATCCCAGATCTCCCCCGCTCCGGCAGAAGTTAGATTATTCCTGAATTTAATTCCTTTTATATTTACCTTCAGTACTAAGCCCTTCATACCCTTATCAGGGAGCAACACGTTACTGCCTCCGCCCAATATAAAAAGTTTGAGTTTATTCTTTTTTACAAAATCTACCACCCCTTTAACTTCCCCGACACTATTTACTTCCGCAAAAAATTCCGCCGGTCCGCCGACATGGAAAGTAGTGTATCTCGCCAGTTTTACGTTTTTTCTGATTTTCACGTGCATGAGCTTACCGTAGTCATTTACAGATCGCATAAAACTCTGCTGAGTTTTTGCTCTCTCTCTGCCTGGTCTGCTTCTGAAACGTTCTGTAAATGACTACGGTAAGCTCATCGTTTGCTCACTACACAATAATAGATGTCGCTTAATTATTAAACTATATCAAAAATCTAAAATTTATCGAGGTAATAGAATTTATAATCCAGAACTTGACAAGATGTATTAATGCATATATAATTCATATGTTATACAGACGGTCTTCTTTGATAATTTAGGCTGCTACTGCCAAGCTGGAAAGCTAAAAGTAGCAAGGAGCTCACATGGAGAAAACGCTTCGTATTTTCATCGCTTGCGCCATCGGCGCCTTCGTCGGAAGTCTCATCGCTCTCCAGATGTATCACGCATTTTGGTGGGTCGGTGCCGCCATCGGCGCGTTCGTGGCTTATCTCGGCTATAACATCGAGGAGGTCATCGCGGCGATTCCCATCGCGTATCGGCGCACAATCAACTGGCGACCTAATCACCAGTTCTGGGTGTGCTGGCGCGCAGCGTTCATGTACATGTTCAACATGGGGGTTAACACCGCTGTGGGAATGGGACTTGTCGGCGCCATCTTCTACTGGCGCACCGGGATTCACAGTCCCGAGAACAACTGGGTCTTCCTCCAGATCGAAGGCATTGTATTGTTGTTCAGTTTCGGTTTCGGCACATTTATGGGCCTCGTCAGTGCACGAGGCATGGCGTTGGCTGATTTGGATAGAAACGGAGGGCTCGTTAATCCTCTCACGTGCCCGAATATCTTTCGGTTCTATCTCTGGATGCTCCCGCGAGGAGTCGTTATCGGTTCTTGGTGGCTCATCTCTAATACGCCGAAGGCCGTCAGGTTCAACCTGAAATACGGCGTACTCTTCGTGAAGTTCATCAAGACATTCGTTGTCGAGCTCTTCCGACTCATTCACTCAGAGCTTCGACTCCTGTGTGCGGTGGATGCGGCATTCGGTGCCGCCGTCGGCTACTTTACTGGCAATGCCTTGATTGGCGCTCTTGCTGGTGGAGTTCTTGGTGTTGTTAATTACGAGATCATCACTGTCCGAGTGATGAAGCTCGCTGGAGCTAAGTCTATGTTTAAGTAATCGGACAACGCCCCAATAAGATGTTCATTGCAGAAATGCATGAACTCTGTTGGGGCTTTTTGTTTAGTAAAATATTAGATCCACTAAATCCGCATAACCCTTCTTATTTTGAATCCTTTTGGCACTAGTCGAGAAGCCCTAACCCAATCTGAAGCAATTGAGACTCCGAGGGAGCTAGATGATATAATATCTGGCTAGCAAGCCAATCATCCAGCGACCAGAGGAGCGAATTTAGCTGAGGTCGGATAACTCTCGGAGGAGTTATCCGACCGGAAGCGTGCTGAAGATGGGTTGGGATTTCTCGACTATTTGTAGTACGCCCTTCCTTCAACCCTCAAATCTATATACTGGGGCTTAAAACTCTCACCCTTATCTTTTAACAATATTCTTAGGATATTTACCTGGTTTTCAATATCCGAATCAGTATCTAATATTAAATAATAGCCCCGGTTAATGTATGCTTTAAATTCGCCAATGGAGTCCTGGGGAATTTCTATTTTATTTACTTTCAAACCAATACCCTGAAGACCATTGACTAATTCTTTGGTCTCTGCCAATAGTTGCACATCGGCCTTTGTTCGCCCTTCAGATGGTCTAAGGTCATCAACATTTAACAATAAGGAGCCTGAGGACCGGAGAGCTTTTCCCCACAGAACACCCTCCTCATCAAAATACTGACAGCTTGTAGTAAGCGACTTGTCCTGAGCCCTGTCGAAGGAAGTCGAACTACCTCGGTCAAAACACCAGGCGCCTAAAGCGGTTCTCTCTACTATATTAACGATTATTTCATGCGGCATTTTTTTAGAAATATCGATCGACTTGATTACCGGGAATTGAGACAAAATGGCATTCTTCACTGGCTCAGGATCAAAGAATAAAACATTTTTTTGGAACCTAATCTGAAGTATCGGCACAATATCTCTCTCAATCATTGTCTTTATGGTTGGTGAGATCTGGTCTTCGGTTACACTCTTTAGACCATTAACCGATATGGAGTTAATATCCATCCAGCCCGAATAAAATAGGGCGTAGGCAGAAACTCCCACAAGCATAACTCCGCACAATACAGATGCCAGTACACGAATAAAAAAACGACGCCGTCTTTCTCGCGCCAAATTATCAACATAAGAACCGCGTGGTTGATAAGCTCTACCGGCCATATATTTTCTTTTTATCCCGTTAGAAGTAGCCTAGCCAAGGTCCTCCATCAGCCAGCGGAGGACTCGTGCCTCTTGGCACGAGCTAGACTTCTAACGGGATTTAATTTCTAGGAAGCTATCCGATAAGTCTCTTTCTTAACGAAAGTTTCAAATTTTGAGATAGAAGTTATTTAAATTTTTGA
>JACOZW010000029.1 GCA_016181145.1 Candidatus Yanofskyibacteriota bacterium | reverse complement strand
GAGATCAAATATAATAAGCTTCTTATCTCTAGGAACTTTATTTATTGTATTAATTAAATTTTCCACTCTATTATCTTTACGGTCTTTTTATCATATTATCCTCTAATCACATCTTTGTCTATTAGCGCTTCTGACTACTAATGACTCTTGGTTCTTGATGTGGTATCTCCCGCTTTCACTGTCGTTATTTCTCCCGACGCTTCATCGAAGTGAAGTTCTCTTGTTTCCTTCCGGTGCGAAGAATCGACACCGGAAGGAGTAGTAACAGATAGATTTCCGGGGTGCTCAAGGTTAAAATCTAATTTCATCCACTGCCCACGAGATATCCTCATTGAAGGATCTTCCGGAAAAGCTTCTCCCAGAAAAGATGTCTTGTTATCTTCTCGATCATAAGAATGCAGAACTTCGCGATGAGTTATAGATATAAATACCGGCATTTTACCATGAAACTTATTGCCTGGCCTATTAATAGATTCGAGCAATTTGTCGCTATCAATCGCATTAAAAAAACTGAGAAATTTTTTAAACCTCGCACCAGTTGTTATTTCCTCGCCTTCATTGTCAATATCATAATTTAGGAATCCGCGTTTGTCAGAAAATTTTACCATATTTCCCTCTCCGGTTGTCGGAGAATCATCTCCTCCACTCCTCAACATGTCCACGACGGGGTCACCTCCATTATATATTTCAACGCCTCTACCCTTAAGATGGTTTTCAATTATTTCCTTCGTGCGCAAAGCGCGAGCTCGGGGGCTGGAAAGAAAAACAACAATATTCTTCTGAGGGTCAATCTCTCTTGCAATATCTTCAGCGCTTTCAAGAACCTCCTTTTCTCCTTGCGGAGTAAGGTCATTAATATCGGGATTCCATTCTCCCTTCCTTTTGACAGAATCCCGTTCTAGATATTTCGAGCGTCCATGTCTCACAACAAAAAGACGCAATAAAGAAGGCTTTTTCTCAAACTCCCTTGTTTTAGATTCATCCCCTGATGGAAGTTGTTCGGGTCCTACTTTACTCATGGGGAACCATTATGTGTTTTTTATCTTCTTTAAATTGTGAGGCCAAATAAGCATTGAGTTCGGCTGAATTCTTTTTAGGATCTCCTGGTTCTAGATGTAAGATATGGTCTACAATACCGTCAATAGCAGCCAATCTCTTGAGATAAACTTCTCTGGAATACGGAACACCCAATTTTGGTTTGATTGTCCCATCTTCAGATTTCTCAAAACCCTTAGTTGAACCATAAAAACCAGCGAAGGTATCCTCTATAAAATGAACTGCTGGATTTCCGGGTATGTTTTCCCATATTGGATCAACTGAGCCTGCTCCTTTTTTAATATCTGACAAGTATCCTTCTACTCCTTTATCACGAGAAGCAGATATTAGATATAAACTAGAAACATTTTTCTTGGGATAAAGTTGCTGTAAAAATCGATGAATCGCACCAAACATACCCACATCAACAGTTAGCAAATCCTCCTCATTATCTTCTACGCCAAGTTGCGAAAAGTGCTGTTTAATAGTTGCTTCGTCCTCTTGCCAGGCTATATTACGAGACAAGTGGGCATATTTTAATTGATCTTCAGTTATGCCGGGAAATTCACCCTGTCTCACCAAAAGTCGGGCAGCAATCCAGGGAGCGAGTCCATCGCGAGCAAGAAATAAGACTTTCTGTCCCGGCTTGACTCTTTCCAGACACCAACGAGCAAAATCTAAAACTACTGGAGCAACTTTATCCCGCGATACTTCATATAACTTCATTGCATCCCCGAGAATCTCTGCTTGCTTTTCTTTGCTTATGTCATCGAGACGCTTTTCCATAAATGACGTGAGTTTGTTCTTTACATTAGTGCTTAGCGCAGCCCTATCCATCTTTTCTATATTGCCCGAATCCTCTTCAATCTCTTCTCCAATAGCAAGCAAAAAATCGTCCACGGCTTTCTCTGGCAATTGATCTGGCGTAAATCCTTCTTCTTCCAATCTCTCGCGAGATTCTGATTGTTTTATTTCTGATTCCTCCAAAACATTTTCCATGGCGACATTATAGCATTATCGAAATACATTATCAAAATTTTTAGTATTTGATCGGTAATCGATAAAACCCATTTTACATGCACCCAGTATACTAAAAAGGCTATTCCCAGTCGAGAAGAGGTGAATAGCCAAAAAAATATTATCAATACATGTTTTTCTACCCCTAGCAAATAATCATGTCGAATACAAAACTATCTATCAATACACTCAGGATCATACTCCAACTAATTCAACTCTTCCCAATCTAATCCCCTTCGAATTCCTCAGGACAAGCCCTTTTCTCGTTTAAGATAAAGCTACCTAAACCGGATTGAAGATAAAGCTACCTAAACCGGATTGGAGAACGGTTCCTAGAACTCATTTTTAAAAACAAAAAAAGCAGCCGATATTATCGGGCCGCTTGATATTGATTTATTCTAAAGATCATTTTTTCACCAAAAACTTCCTCGCAAATATGCTGTTCCATACTTGTCCTCTCACGATGCCAATATTCCCACCCTTGTTCGTCGCCATCCTTCAGTCGAATGATACTAGAGGATTTAGTTCCATAATTAATATCAGGCTGATGGATGCATGTTCCACTACTAACACAGGAATCGTGTATATTAAGAAGTTGAGTAAGGACTTGTGGCGTAGGTTCATAATTCACTATTGAATTTTTATTCCACATATCCAATATATTTTTACAACGACCAGAGGCTCGGCCATCGACAGAATCGGCTAATCCTAAATTAGTTGCAACCAATAATCGATTACTTCTTATAAACCTTTCGATTATCACACCATTTCCCCTTAAAAGATACATGTCGTTTTTATCGGCGATGACCAGATGAAATCCATTAAACTGAGTGCCTTTCAATAATTCCGTTTTCTTAAACGCTAAGTTTGCAGTTTTTTCATGCAAAACATCCATCACAAGCTCTCCCCGGCTAATACGGCCATAGAGTGACTCTACTTCAGATAAGTTGGTCAAAGCAACAAAAACACCATGCTCATTGACGCCGATCCAGGAACCGCCACGCTTTAAATCTTTTGGAGCAAATATACCTGAGTCGCGAGCACAAGGCAGTTCTGATGGACGGCTCAATAACTCATCTCTGTTGGCTGCAACTACTATTGGAAAGCTATCAAATAGCCTGTGAGCAACGATCAGTGTGCACATTTTTTCACCTCCTCCACTATCTGATGGACCTCCGCCATAGCTCCGATACCGACATCCCCGCATTCAAGTAACTTATTGATTGGATTGACAATCGTAAGATGCGGATACCATCGCATAAGCGTATCGAGGTGTTCTTTGGTCGCCGGATGGTCCCACATATGAGTGTTCATGGCTGGCGCGATAATAACTTTTTTACTACGATCCCAAGCACGAACAATACTAGTCAATAGATTATCGGCGATCCCATTCGCCATTTTTGCCAAAGTATTTGCCGAAAGTGGGGCAATAACCAGAGTATCGGCCCAATTTCTTAGATCAATATGGAGTATGGGCGACTTCGGTATATATTCAGCTGGCCATTCATCACGATTACGGTAAACAGGAAACTGGACCCCAGATTGATTCCAGAAAAAAAGCGATGGTTCTGTTGCAACAGCTTTAACTTGAAAACCGCAATGTTGAAGCTCATCAACAAGCACGAGTGTGAGTTTAGCAGCTACGCTTCCAGTAACACCTAGTAACACATTCATTGGAGCCTCCTAAATAGTTCAAGCGGTAAATCATTCCGACTGACATTAGCCAGAGAGCCATCTGCGCCAATAATATAAGCTCGCTCACGGCACCACTCAAGACAGTTAGCAACAATAAAATCGGCTTTTGATGCAGCCATACTCTTAATGGCGATATCTACCAACTCAATGTCTGAAATCCCCACCTGTAACTTGAACTTAACTAGTTTGCCATTAAATTTCCACGTCTCTCTAATTTGATCAACAATTTTTACAGTCGGCTCTAATTCCAGATAAAGCCTTGGGTGTGATGATGAAACTTTAGCCGATGAATCAACCGGATTAAAATCCTGGTCGAGTACCCGCGAAACACCATAATCGCTAACTGCGGCCGAATGAATTATCGTATCGTAACATCCGTTTCTAATTTCCCGCTCCATAATATCTTTAAGCTCATCAAAAGTTCTAAAAATAACGATCCTTAATCTACGCTTAAAATAATCAGTTGCCCGGGCAGAAGTTACTAAGGTACAATCAACGCTTTTTGATATAAAATATTCAGCAATTGCTGCACCCGTCCGCCCGCGAAAAATATTGCTTATTTCCCTGACTTGATCAATAGGAGATGCCGTAGAACCTGCGCTAACTAGTACGCTTTTCATATACCCTCCTAACGATTGTAAAGGTCCGAAATGACCTATATATACAACATTTTTAGATAGATGAAAAGACCCCCACGCGTTAAAAGAATTGCCAGAAGAACTCAACTAAAACATGGTTTTTCGAAGGTATTTTTGATAACTTAACTTCATGTCTCTACCTATCAGCACACTCGGAGCCATGTACCAACTAATTCAACTCTTCCCAATCTAATCCCCTTCGAATTCCTCAGAACAAGCCCTTTTCTCATTTAAGATAGAGCTACTCAAAGTCTCCGCCAGCTGGCGGATTGAGGAACTATTAAAAGCGTGCGTAGACGATAATCAAGTCGGCACTACCCAAAATGAGTTTTTACCTCTTTTCTTTTTTTCTTCCCCGATTTTCCCGGCTATTTTTTTAAGCGCATACTGGCCCATACCCGCTTTTAATTCCCCATTTTGAAAAAGAGTGTGGCGGACAAATCCCATTAATGACATTAATGAGCTTTTATCTGCAGTATTGAAAGTATGCCTAGAATTTTCTTTTATTTTCCCGTCCAGTCTTTGACTTACTGTTCCCATTGCCATCTGAATAGCTTTTTCTTCCCCTGATTCTTTTTTAGCCCTACCGTAAGATAGCTCTGCTTCGGCCATAGCATCAAAACAAAATTCATAAACCTCTGCCAAGATCTTTAGATATTCATTTCTAATCCACTGGATTCGAGCTTCTAGTGCCGCCCTGGCAAAATCGTTATCAAGATTGTAGGACAGTAATTCCTCAAACTTTTCATCAGACACACCGACGGTATTCCAATTAAAAGCTTCGACTATTTTGTCCCAGTCAAGACGATCACGTACAAATTTCTTATCGCTATATTCTCTTGTTTTTACTTTAACCATCGTCTCCCTGCCGGTCTCATCCGTATACTGCGCCATCAGTCCTTCGAGATTAGGTAAATTACCTTCTTCTTGGGCATATTGATATATCTGAGCAACTGTCATACCCTTAAACTTCTCGGTCATATCTTCAGCTGTCTTACATCCAAGAGCAGAAGCAGTACCGACTATTTCTGACCAATTTTTAGTTGATCCGTTTTGTTTATTTATAGCGTTAAGAAGTATTAGTTCTTTTTTGCCACTGTACTCAACGATATGAGAATCATTAGGCAATATTATCTCAAAAAGATATGTAAAATCAGGATCAAGAACCGTCATATCCATTTTTGAGAGCATCTCACGACTTGGCTTCGTATATCCCTCATTCTCAAAACTAAACTTAGTGGCCACTCGCCATTCTCCATCCCAAAAGTAAACTACGCCTAAAGAGCCATTGGCTTTTTCAAAAACTTTATTCGGAATTATATTCAGCTTTTCCAAGGGAATCTCGCTATCGGCTTTATGAGTTTTTTCAAAAGGTCGAGCAACTATATTACCGTTGCTATCGACGATTAAACCCCTAAAATTTCTAAGAATCGGATATTCCTCCCAAGCATTAGTTAATTCAGTTTGGCCAGAATATGTTACAAGGGTTAAGTTATTATATATTCCCTGGCCTTTTTTAATTTCAACTAATCCCTGTAACTCCAAATATTCGACAAAGGCCAGAAGATCCGTGCCTTCTGGCATAATACCTCCGGTCATTATCTCATAAAGCCGAATTAGGATGGGCTCCTCGGCCGATGCAAGCTCAAGCTCTGGATAATACATACCCCATAGCTTTCCCTTTAATTCAATACTAGCATCGAGAATAGTAGTTCCGGTAACTAGATTAGTCACCGGTTCCTTTTCGTGTGTATGCCCCCCGACAACCAAGACTTCCGGATCTTTAGCTACTGTATTATGTAATTTCCAAACCTCAGCCCTAGTTCCCAAATAAACCCCACTCCTGGCTCCATGGGTCATAGTATGCCTTTCGCTTTTTTGATAACCAGGCTCAAGAACCTCATCTTTCCTAGGAATCCTAGGCAATGAAGCATGAGTTATCACCAAGTTCTTCCATTCGGCGTAATATGGAGCATCTTCAAGCATTTGAACAATCTTCTGAATAGACTCTGGCTTAACGTGTTTTCTAAGATCTTCAATGGTTTTTCTCGTATCTGCTGACTTTATTTCTTCACCTTTTAATCCCCTCATTAAGTTTTCATCGTGATTTCCTTTTACTAAAATAGCTCTCCCTCGCCTTACTAAAGAGGTTATGTAAATTACTGTCTCGGCACTATAAGGTCCTCTATCAGCCATATCTCCAACAAAAACAATCTTTCTTTTCGGCTCATCTACTTCTTTTTTATCTATATTTTCCCGCCTTATCCTTGAGGCAATTTCTCGCATTGCAGTATAAGCCCCATGTACATCTCCGACGATGAATAAGGGAGCGTCGTCGGGAGCATCGCGCTTAACATCGATCTGATAATTTTCAAGTTTATCCTTGCCCAAGACCACCGTCTTAAAATCATCGTCCAGTTCAGTATGCTCTGTTATTCCATCCTTATCTGTCACAACAACCTCAGGAGTAGTGATGCTAATATCCCTCTTTTCCTCATACCTACGCACTGTTTCCTTTAGATAGTCGGCAAAAACAAAACCGGGAGGATAAGTAACACAGGTAGTCAGATTATTATGCATACGCTCATATAAAATTTGCTGCATAATGTCCCGGGTCGCCTCATCGTCCAAGTCAACAGCTAGACGCTTGGCAATCGATTCGGCATCAATCAACTGATATGATAAAAAATTATCTTCAAGAAATTTTTTCTTTTCCGCAGATGCAGAACCCTCAAAAAACAAAACGGCCCCCGCCTTTACGGGTATCCTCGATATGGAATCCTTTATCTCTCTCTTCTTAAAACTAGTTTCCACTCCCGATATAATACGCTCTGATTCTTGGGCCGCTTCGATTATTTCACGATCAGCCCTTAGCGTTTCGCTATATTCTTCCGGTAAAACTATACTGACTTCATCATCGGGCTCAATTACATAATACGAATCAATGTATTCCTTTCTTTCAAGCGTAAGTTTGGCAAGTAAATAATCTGATTTACGTTTTTTTATATAGGCTTCTCCTACTTTCTTACCTCGAGAAACATCTCTTTTGATACTTTCTTCTATGTCGACGTCAAAAAATATAGCAACTATCTTAGCCCCCTTAGCCTGAGCTTTAGCGACAAAAGGCATTCTCGCAACTTCGGTTAGATTTTGAGCGTCAATAACGACGACTTTACCCGACTCAAGCCTAGAATCGACTATTCGTTTAGCAATATCAAAAGCTCTCCGATGAACAATCATGTTGCCCGGATTATTCGAGACTTCCTGCTTTAAACGATCGGTTGATATAATAGACTCAAGCGGAAAATGTTGCGTGGCAAAAGTACTTTTACCGCTTCCCGGCAAACCAACAAGTAAAACCAGGGTATTGTTTTCTATTCTAATTTCTTTTTCTATATTACTTTCGCCCGAGGATTCCGGTAAGATCTCGTCTTCGACCTTATCCGTACCAATTTTTTCTGAATCAAATTTCATAAATTAATTTTATTCTAAATTTTTCTTAATTACTAGACTCTAACTTCCAAACTAAGTTCCCCCTTGAAAACGACGAAGCCTCACCGAGGTGAGGCTACCAGTCAACCGAAGTTGACTGGGTTTGATTTCACAGTGAGTAAGGATCCGGAGACCCCTTCTCAATCCAAAGATTCAGATCCGCTGGATACAGATCCCATGCGATCAACCCTTTCGAGTCAGTCCATGAATTTCCATATTCAGTCGGAAGAGCAAGCTCTTCAATCGAATCGGCGAAACGAATGTCGACACCATCCTGACAACCCCAACCAGTCGTGTCACACCAACCGGAAAGATAAGCATACCGCCCATCACCGAAGTGAAGAACGAAGCCACCTTCCCAGCTACCGTAACCTTCCGGGCTGTAGCCCCAAGCTTTGATGACCGACACCAACTTCAAACCGCTCAGATCAACCTGACCCATGGATTCCGTGAAATCGTACAGTGAATACTCGCTCATTGCTTAAGCCTCCTACGTGCGATATGCACGCAAGGCCATCACAATCGCAGAATGCTTCACAACAAGCTTACCACCGTACCACTACATTGTATCATAAATTTATTGAAAAGTCAATAGTAAAATTGTGGTTTTTTAACTTTTTCTGATAAAATAAGCCCATGTCACTATCCATCGGAATCGTCGGACTGCCGAACGTGGGAAAAAGCACCCTATTTAAGGCACTAACCAACAAACAAGTTGATATTCAGAATTATCCCTTTACTACAATCGACCCAAACGTGGGTGTTGTTGAAGTACCAGATAAGCGTGTTGATGCCTTGGCATTAATGTCGAATTCAAAGAAGAGAGTATATGCTACGGTGGATTTCATCGACATTGCCGGACTGGTCAGGGGCGCGGCTCAAGGTGAAGGCTTGGGAAATAAATTCTTAGCCAATATCCGCGAGGTAGATGCTATTGCCCAAGTTGTCCGGGCATTTGAAGATACGAACATCACCCATGTTCATAACCGAATTAATCCGACCGAAGATATTGAGATCATAAATACCGAGCTTGTGATTGCCGATTTAGAAACCGTTAGTAAAAGGCTTGATAAGACATCAAAAGAAGCTAAAACTGATAAAAAAGCTCAGGCAGACTTGCTAATTTTAAATCAATTTAAAAACCACCTGGAAAGCGGCGAAATAATTTCAAAGCTAGATCTAAATAAAGAAGGGCTGGACTTGGCTAAAGAGCTAAACCTTCTTACTGCTAAAAAATTCATTTACGTAATAAATGTTTCCGAAGACCAGCTCATGAATAGATGGATGCCGGATGAAAAACTGAAAGGAGTTATGGGAAAGTCCCCTTCCATTATAATGTGCAATAAACTTGAGCTTACCCTCTCCGACATCACACTAGATGAAAAAAAGGAATTCTTAGCTGAATTTAACCTACCCGAAAGCGGATTAGACAATCTTATCAAAACAAGCTACTCAACATTGGACCTTCTGACCTTCCTCACCACCGGAGAAGACGAAACTAGAGCCTGGACTGCTCATACAGGAGACCCTATCCCGCAAGCATCCCGCGCCATTCATACAGATTTTGAAAAATTATTTATACGAGCCGAGGTCATAAACTGGAAGGAACTTTTAGAAACAGGATCTTACGGAGGAGCGCGCGCCAAAGGTTTAATAAAAACCGTCGGCCGAGACTACGTTATCCAAGAAGGCGATGTCGTAGAGATATTAATTGGCAAATAGGGTGGGATTGCCTAAACTACTATTTATGCTAAAACATAAGTAGCTACTTTACATTGATAGGATCGCCGTGTGAATAAAACACCGAACGGATTGGATGACCGAGTTTATGAAGCCATAATGAGAAATATTCCCCATCACGGATCTGTCGCCTATGACGAGCTGGTCGCTAAAACAGCAGCCAGTCTCGGAAACAGTCATCCGGAAGAAAAGATACGCGAAACCATAGAAAGACTTCTCGACAGATTTATACTCCTGGAAGATGGTAAAGGAAATATAATATTAAATGAATAAAAAATCGCCTGCAAAGGCGTTTTTTATTTGAGAATACCTACAAATCGTCTAGGAGGACTTTCTCTTTTCAACCTGCATCCTAGTATATGGAATCAAGGCCATATAGCGGGCATTTTTAACGGCGTTAGAAATTTGTCGCTGATGCTTCGGGCATAACCTGTTGCGTTGAGATGTAGCAATCTTAAACTGGGAAGTGATAAACTTCCTTAAGAATTCCTTATTCTTATAATCTATCCGGATTATATTGTCGTTACACAAACCACACTCTATTTTCATTAGTTAGAATTTAGAATTTAGAATTTAGTAGTCAGAGTAATATTTTTCTACTAAATTCTAGTTTCTAATTACTATATGGTATTAAAACGGTAAATCGTCTTTATCAATTTTCATTTCGCTTTCCTCTACTCCTGCACTAAGCGGCTCATCTTCACCTATAATCGGTATCTCTGCATCACGAACAACCGATGCCGGCCTCCTTACGTCATTCATAGATGATCTTGGCGCCATCGGCTCTCTGGATTCATAACTTGTTCCGGCGGAACGCGGACCAAGCTGAAGACTTTCAGCCACTATCTCCGTTGTATATCTTTTATTATTTTCTTTATCCAGCCATGAACGGGTTTGCACTCTTCCCTCAATAAGAACAAGTCCGCCCTTCTTCAAATACTGAGCGGCAATATCTCCCAAACGAGCCCAGGCAACCACTGTGTGATATTCAACCGCCTCCTGTTTTTGGCCGGATTTATCATTCCAAACCCTGTTGGTGGCCATCCTCAAAGTCGTTACATTCTGTCCGGTCTGAGTTGATCGTGTTTCGGGATCCTGGGTTAATCGTCCGATTAAAAAGATTTTATTTAGATTCATTTTATTTAGATTATATTTTCTCTAATATTTCCTCTAATTTACTATCAAGGGCCTTCTCCTCTTCTGCACCCATTTTAGGCTCGGTCTTCTGGCTTGTGGTTTTTTCGAGGTCTTTGGCCGCCCTGACCTTTCTCCTCTCTGCCTGAGCCATTCGACGTATCATGTCTTCCTTCTCAGCCTTTGGCCTGGCTTCATGTTTTAGTATTAAAAATCTTAAAACATTACCATTCATTTTGACCTCATCGCGTATTTGATCAACGGCCTCGGGGACATCCAGGATAAAATTAAAAAAACCGAAATAGCTGGAAGTCTGGTGTTTAATCGGATAAGCAAGCCTGATTCTATCTGGATCCTTAGCAAACGAAACAACTCCCCCGTGGGAAGTGATGATTCTCTCCAATTCCTGCCTGTTTTTCTGAACATCGGCATCCTCAAGATTAGCGGTAATATGGAAGGCCAGTTCGTAATTTTGCTTAGATAAGTCAGTCATTTGACTTTGAATATATTAACAGAAACGCCTTTTTTTCGCAATAGGATACAATACTAAGTCTATACCCAGGCTCGCTCCGCCCCAACCCATCCTCAGCACGCCTCCGGTCGGATAACTCCTCCGAGAGTTATCCGACCTCAGCTAAGTTCGCCCCTCCAGTCGCTGGATGATGGACTTGCGTCCGATATTATATCATCCAGCTCCCTCGGGGTCTCGATTGCTTCAGATTGGGTTGGGGCTTCGCTTTTATTCAAAATAACTAGAGCCCATCCCTATCCATTTTAAAACCGTTTGAGTAACTTCAGGATAAACTCAAGATATTTATGATATTTCGCTGGGACCCGATGGGGGTGACCCGGAACGTCCGCCCGCCTCTGGCGGGGGCACATGGCCGGGTCGGGGGAATCCCCCAGCGGTCAGATGAAATGAATAAATATCGTAGAGTTTATTGACGTTGCGAAGGTGTTTTAAAATGGATAGGGATGAGCTCTCCCTAACACTGAAAATTTTTACAAATAAAAAAAGCCCCGCGAGCAGATGCTCAAGCGGGGCGCGAGATAGGTACGGGATTACGGCTAGCATATTGCTTAACAGCTTTCATCCTTAGTCGTACCGAGTGTTGGGGGGGGGTCGGCGCCTGAGTTGCACAGGCTTCTCCATGCTGTTTCGTCGATTGTGCAGCCGACGCTTTTTTATACTTACCAGCACTAGTGCATTGCCTTTTATGCTAGGACCGGCCCCTCCGCCAGAATCATCAAGTTAAACTTAATGTCTCTGGTCGAGAGGCCGAGCTGACAGCTCGGCCGGTCGGCACGCCGACAACCCCTACTTACCGCGCTTATATTCCAGAGCCGCCTCGCGACTCGGGAATACGATGCCATCTACGATGTACATCATTGCTCCTCGGTAATTTCCACTTCTTAAGGAGAGCGGACTTATCCTTGTCGCCGGTATGGCGACGGAAAGAACGGCGCGAGGCCAGGCTTCTTGGGCCTAGGCGACTCATCAGGGGCCTCCCACGAAGGGCTTCCTCTCCCAACTAGCCTACCACTTATTACACCCCAGCCTCGCGGAACTGATTCTAGCAGACTAGAAGCAATTCCTCAAGGCCCTCACATGTTAGTTTAATTATAGCACAGAAAGTACTATCTTGTCAATAGACCGGATCAGCATATTTAAAAGCCCCGATATGGGGCTTTTAACCCGAAAATCAATTACCGGCTACTGCCAATCGTTATCTCAAAATCAGGAAAAGCAATCCTTAACATTTCCGCTGTATTTCTACGGTCCGGCTCTACTCCAAAATCTCCGCTACTGCTCCAAATATCAATTCTCTTATTGGCTGGGTCTATATTTATTCTCCCTCCGCCAACACAGGACATTCTGAAATCGGGAGCCTCTCTCCTAAGTAATCCTAATATATCCCTGTGATATCCACAATTCTCATTGGCTCTAATCACCAGCTTATTATTCACACCGTCAGAAACCCTTACAACAATAAACTTATAACCACCCCTAGCATCAATCACAACATCAGCTAATTCCAGTAAAGTCATAGTCTTCTGCCTCCTTTTTTAAAGAACTATGTACCTAGATAGGCCTCCGCCTAAGGGGCGAAAAAATACATCTCGGCCTATCTAGCCGAGATGATCAGGATCGCTTATTACCCAGTCTATAATAAGACTAGGTTTGAATATAAAGATTTATAAAATCATCTTGGCTAAACAGCCCTAAAACCACTATTTTTTCGTTAGTGTATTTGCGTTGCTGATACTTGTAGTTTTTATAAATTCTTATATTCATTTCATTGGGCAGATAAAAACCGCCTTCACTTAGAAAGGCGGTTTTTATTCAAAATCCTATGGGTCCAAATAATCAAGCAGAAAACCGCCTTTTTAAGGCATTATCGCGCTCATTATTGTTCTTTTTATTTAATATGGCTGACATTTATTCTTTTGCTGTTAATTTCAAGCTTTGTAAGTATACTCTTATGAAAAAATTTGTCAAGTACAGAGCTACGAGTGGGGCGATCCAACCCCTTTCCTCACCATTTTCTCGGCCTGTGCTCCGGGATAGACAAACAATGATTGAAAACCTCCGGAAGGCCATCCGAAATTCCTTCGTTATCGCTCAGTCAGTTTCGGCTTTCCTGTCGGTTTATCAATCATTGTTTATACCTATCCCTCCCGCAACGGTCTCGAAAATGCTACGGAAAGTAGATAGCTCAGTTTTATTAGTTAGTGAGTCCAGAAACTAGACCTTAGAGAGAAAATTTACTTACAAACAAACCAATGAGTGGAGGCTGCTGCTTTTAGGGACCATCTAGTCGCCAGATTGATTGGTTTGTCAAAGGTCATTCCTTGACAAAATCTGGCGACGATCGAGTGAACCTTACCGCTGGAGTAAGGTGAACGCGTCCCGAAAAGCGGTAGCCTCCGCGAATTAGTAATCTGAGGATAATTTTTGAGTAGAATAACCTAGTAACTAGGCTTCGAGAATAGCTGCCTCTTTAATCTTGGTAACAATCTCTTTTTCGAGTTTAGGATTCTCTTTGAGGAACTGCCTAGAACCCTCTATCCCCTGCCCAAGCTTATTGCCTTCGTAGTTAAACCAGCTTCCGGCCTTAGTCACTACATTATAACGGACACCAGCATTAACAATATCGGCATATTTAGAAATACCCTCGTTATACAGAATATCGAATTCACAAGTTCTGAATGGCGGAGCAACTTTATTCTTTACAATCTTGACCTTAACTCGATTACCAACAATCTTTTCTCCCGCCTGAATTTGGGCAGCTTTGCGGACTTCGACTCTAACTGAAGAATAAAACTTCAAAGCCATTCCTCCGGTCGTAGTCTCAGGATTGCCGAACATAACACCGATTTTCATTCTAAGCTGGTTTATAAAAATAACAGTAGTTTTAGATTTGGCAACAATAGCAGTTAATTTACGCAAAGCATGCGACATAAGCCGAGCCTGAAGACCCATATGCTGTTGATCCATTTCTCCCTCTATTTCGGCGCGCGGAGTTAGAGCAGCAACAGAATCAACAATAATCACATCAACACCGCCAGACTTAACCAACGACTCAACAATATCCAAAGCCTGTTCGCCGGTATCAGGTTGCGAGATCAAAAGCTTGTCTAGCTTAACTCCGATTTTCTTAGCATACTCTGGATCCAAAGCATGCTCGGCATCCACAAAAGCCGCTATTCCGCCCATTTTCTGTGACTCGGAAACAATATGGAGACAAAGGGTAGTTTTGCCCGAGCTCTCTGGTCCATAAATCTCAACTATTCTTCCCTTAGGAATACCGCCGACACCCAATGCTAAATCCAGGGATAATGAACCGGTCGGTATTGCATCAACATCAACTTTTCCCACCTCTCCCAATTTCATAATTGATCCCTCACCATATTTCTCCTGAATCTCTTTCACCATCATCTCGACATTTCTATTTGCTTTTTCATCCACCTTACCAGAAGATGAATCTGTTTGTTTTTTTGCCATAATATAATTTCCCTCCGAGTTAAATTTAATATCTACTAATATTAGAAAAATGAAGATAAAAAAGCAAGGCATAGCCCCCTAAAAAACAAAATCCCCAGCGTCGCGCTAGAGATTTATATTAAATTAGGAAGCCTACACTCGCTCTTCTTGCTGAAGGATCCAGGCTACGGCTTCTGTTAAGCTCTGAGCTCTATAGTCGTACTCTGATCTAGGAAGTTCTAAATTATAAAAACGATCAACCAGAACAACCCTGCATCCAGCTGCCCGCCCAGCCCTCATATCCGTTTCAGTATCACCAACCATGAAGGAATTATTCAAATCAATGCCTTTATCATCGGCAGCAGACAACAGCATCCCCGGTAATGGCTTTTTATTAGGACAATTATCGATACTTCTGTGCCGACATATCTTTACAACATCAAAGCCAAAGATATTTTCAACTCTTCCCTGTATCTTTCGCCAGACCGCCTCATCCATATAGCCATGCGCAACATCCGGTTGATTGGTCGCTAATATCCTAAGAAAACC
>JACOZW010000066.1 GCA_016181145.1 Candidatus Yanofskyibacteriota bacterium | reverse complement strand
TCTCCCGGTTCCGGATTTAAGCCCCTGGTATACGCTGCAGCGCTAGAACAAGGCAAAGATTACTTTGATCAAGTCTGTAACTGTTCATTCACCATGAGAGGTGCTAACGGAAAGCCCTGGTCTCCCAGAAACTTTCAGGATAAAAATCCTCAGCCTATGGGCTATATCGACCTAGCCCGCGGAGTTATCTGGTCTCTCAATCTTGAAACGCTTAACTTGGCACGCATGATCGGCATGGAATCAGTAATAAAAACATCTAATAATCTGGGTGTCTGGGGAAATCCCGGAATAGTCAGAAACCCAGACGGTGAAATATGGTTCCGAAAGCCGAGATATGAAATACGGGGAGGACTGGATCCCGGCCTGCCATCGGCCATCGGCGCTTCAGGCGTTAATCTTATCGAGTTAGCCGATGCCTATACAGTTTTTTATAGGGACGGCAAGTATGTACAGCCGACCCTGATCAAGGAAATACGAGATACTTACGGCGAGCTTCTTTCGAAGAATAAAGCCGGCCAAGAAAAACAAGTTTTATCCAAAGAAACAGCCGAAAAGATGCTCGGTCTAATGAGAACGGTAACGAAAATAGGAACTGCCAAAATATCAATGCGGAACATCGAACAGCAGGTAGCCTGTAAAACCGGAACTTCCAACGGCCCCAAAGATGTTTCCATCTGGTGCGGAACGCCTGAGCTATTTATCGGGATCAGGCTGGGTCATGACGAATTCGCAAAGAATATAGATCTCCCTGTTTATATGAAGCGTGTCAGCGGCGATCCTGAAATGCTGCCTACCGGAGGCTGGATTGTCGGTCCCCTAGCCCGGAAGATAATTGACAGAATTTACGCTGATCGTCCGAAAGTTGCATTTTCAGAAAATGTCGAAGTCTACAAGGAATTATTACTGGAACGCTATCAGTAATCCCCCCACACGCGTGGGGTTTTAATTTACATAATTTTTGATATACTAACATAAAATCCAGCCTTGTCGGTTACTTTGCGGGCTAGTCTCGCCGAAGTCCCGCCAAGGCGGGACAAAGGCGGGTATCGTATAATGGTAGTACGGCAGTTTTCCAAACTGTCGGCCGGGGTTCGATTCCCCGTACCCGCTCAATAAAAATAACCCAGTACTAACTGGGTTATTTTTCGTTTACGGGAAAGTGGGTTAGAACCCCGACCTTTCAATTCTTGACTAAGTTTTAAGATATGCTATACTCTCATCAGTTCTAATTTCCTACAAGGAGGAAAGATGAGTAAGTCAACAAGTTCTTACTGGTGGAGTCGGGCTTTAATCAATTTGGGCATAATTGGTCTTGTGGTATTTGCCCTATATTTTACGAAAAGCCTATGGGCATTTTTGGGTCTTTTTTTTCTTTTTTACCAAAAAACAACGCAGATTAAGACTCAATGTCCCAAATGCGAACATAATTTTGTTGCAGTCGAGAAAGATGAAGACGACGAAGAATGGGACTGACGCCTCTTACTACTACGAAGCGGTGCGATAATCTCGCCCGCTTTTTAATTGATTTTAATTACCTTCGCTGGTAAACTGGGTATATAAAATAGATCGTAATCGTGGATGAAGCAGGCTCATCCAGATTTTGATAAACTAGCCTGCTCTCTAATAAAACAATTATGAAAAACAGATTAGAATCACTACCGTCGCTAAAATCACAAGATATACCTCCATCAATTACCGATAAAAAAATTGGCAAAAATGAATGGCGCAAAGATGTTTCTACTACCCTAAGTGCCTTAGTCGACAGAATCGGAAGCAATAATCCGGTTGATATTGTATACGACAAAGACGGATCGCTGAGTATCTATGAAATAATTGGCGGTCAGCGTGCCAAAAATCCTGTATTTTTCAGTAATGCAAAAGAGGCCGATGCTTTTCTCGAACTAATAAAGCGTGATTGTATTGAAAAGGGCAAAGAGCTCCATTTAACACAAGAGTAGATAATTTTTTGACAGATAAATTTAAAAGCTCCTTTTCTCAGGGAGCTTTGATTGTTTTTATGTGATCATAGCATTTATGTGAGGGACAGTTTCTAGGCCGGCCTTCCAGCCTATGTTAATCCCTAGTCTCATTTGTTCGCTATCGAAATCGCTAAAATGGGCATCGGGTATAGGGTCCGAACCGACAAATAACAAGTTTATTTTCTTTTT
>JACOZW010000028.1 GCA_016181145.1 Candidatus Yanofskyibacteriota bacterium | reverse complement strand
GAGTATAGGCATCAGCAGATGTTTATGAGATACGATGTTACTGCGAGAAGGACGGGTTTCCAAAAATCGGAAAAAGAGGAAGGGATTTACGAGGTAAATATTTCTGACCTGAAATCCCCAATAAAAGCGGCTATGTAGCCGCTTTTTAATAAACCTTTTTTAACCAATATGCATTTTCCCATTCCCACAGATCTTTGCAGGCCAGAAAGGCCTTGATGTCTTCGTTAAAGGTAGTTAGCTCTTTAAATTCATATTCGCCCTGCATTGGACCCCACTCATGATCACATTGAAATTTTTCGCCTCTGATTTTTTCACGCCCGCCTTTATCACGAAAAGTTGCTGGACATTTTAAACATTTTTTTAATTGATTAACTCTAAGAATCCAACGAGATAAGGGAGGGATATTTGGGTCTTCTCTTAAGGCCTCTATATAGGCAGAGGTCTGAATAGAATAGTCGCGATATACTGCAATAGAAGTTTTAACATCTAGAACACCAAGGACACCATTTATTTCCGCCAAAACATCAATGGTTCCGGCGTAGTGACGATTCTTAGAAATTACCCGTTCCTCAATTTTGTGAGGAACAATATCATTGCTGGTATAAAATTTCATAAAAGCAGATATGGCTGGTTTAATACTCTCGGGGACAACTACCGGTTCTTTTCTTAAAATAGCCTCGATTGTATCATGCACAAGAGTACCTTCTTCGGCTGATTTAGCTTTAATAGCTTCTCCGGTCGCAAAATCAGGTAGACCAGCATAGAACTGATACAAAGCTGGTTTAGCCTTAATGCCAACAATAGCAGTAACGCGCGGATACCAAATTCCGTCTATTTCGTAACCGTTTTCGTCTTTGAAAGTTTTAATATCACGATACCAAGTTGACATAATATCTATATTTATGTTATAATTTATCTGTGCTTACGAATGAAAGGGGAGTGTAAATGGAATGGTCCGAATTCTTTAAGCTGGAATGGCAAGGTATGTCATTCCGCGGTAAGATGATATTTTTAGGCAGTATTCTTGCTTATCTCATTTATTTCGGCCTCATTTTCAAGAATATATAAACATCATGCTATGCCATCCTCGGCCAGGGATGGCTCTTTTATTTTAGATTTATATACTTATCCCAATAATCCAATAACTCTTTGGTAGCCCATAAATCTCCTGCACAATATTGTGCGATGTCCAAATATTTTTTTTCCTTGAATAGCTGAGCGACATCATCTCCGGCCACGCCGTCCTCCTTAGGACTCTTAATCCCAAATGCCTGGCACCACAAATGCAGACTTCCCCTAGGACGAAAAGCCCCAAAATTAGTCATTCTATCAATCAGATCCAGATGAGGTCCGCCGGGAGGAGAAAAGCGATACAGCATCAAATTTCTCGAAGGTTTAACTTTTAAGATAGCTGAGCGTATCATCAGGTAAGGGCAATCAAAAGCATGACCGTTAAAAGTAATAAACTGATCGTATAGTTGTGCTGTATCCCAGAACTCTTTCAGCACTTCTTTTTCTGACGCCAACGGTGTGTACTGAATATCGTTGACTGATTTTCTTTCGAGTTTTTCCGATGGATCATGAAAATAGACTGCGCCTTTATTTGTATCAGGATTAAGTATCCCTATCGTCACTATACTACCGGTAAGAGGGGAGAGACTTAGAGTCTCTTTCTTTTCCTGTTCTTCTTCGGGCGTTTTGGCGTAAGCTAATAAAAGTTCCTTGGATTTTTCATCTAAAGAATCAAAATCACTTCCAATTGTCTCGATGTCGAAAATAAGCCGCGGCATGACAAAGATTTAAAATTAAAAAATCAAACTCTAAAATTATATTATTCATTCTAGGATTTTAATTCTCGAACGACAACTTGACCCTATGAGATAAACAAATTACAATATCAAAAAAGTTAACCCACGAGAGGGGATATGGACAAGTTTATTTTTATTGACCGGGATGGAACGATTGTCAGAGATACTGTTTATTTACATAGACTGGAAGATCTAGAATTTTTACCCGGAGCCGTAGATGGTTTAAGGGAGATGCAGTCGAGTCTAAGTGCTAAATTCATTATCGTGACCAACCAGGCCGGTATAGCCAAAAAGCTTTATACTGAAAAAGATTTCCATATTTTTAACAATGAAATGATCTGTCGATTAAGAAATGCCGGCATATCGATAGCTAAGATCTATTTTTGTCCCCACCACCCCGACATTACGGGGGAGTGTGAATGCCGTAAGCCCAAGCCGGGTATGATTAATCAGGCAATTAAAGATTTTGGACTTGATCCGTCACTGGCTATATTTATCGGTGACAAAGATTGTGATATCGAGCTGGGCCAATCATTCGGAGCTAAGACAATACTAATAACAAATGGCCAATACGAAGTTAAAGCGAAACCCACGGCCGTAGCAAAAGATCTTATTGAAGCGGCAAGGCTAATCGGTACGCATACTTGATTTTAAATTAAGGAAAATATAGAGTGTGAGCAGACCCTTATAAATAGGTTGACGGGGGTATCGATGAATACTTACAAATATGTCTATACTGTTGTCTATGCCAATCGACTTAGAAAGACGTATGTAGCTATAAATATTTTTGAGGCAAAAGATAGCAAGAACGCCAGAAAGAGAGTTCGCCAAATTGCCAGAAAATTTAAAGAGCGGTTTGGGCGTGAGCATATGCTACAGGAACTGTGGGAAGTACGTGTAAAAAGAGTAGTATCTAAAGAATATATACCAACGAGGCCTATATTGCTTAGCCGAAGGAGCCCTAGATAGAGGATAGCTCCTTTTTATTTACCTACAACGTCGTACAATGTAGGTTATGCGACTAAATACTGAGCGAATTGCAGGAGAGTTTAATTTAATTTCTGGGTCTAAGTTTAACTAATCAGGCCCAGAATAAATTTTATTATAGTAGTAACCACCTGCATTACCCCCAATAGTATATTTGCAATAAGGATAAGAGCGGATTTGATGAATTCTAATGTTTGGCCTGTTGATGTATTTGTGGGGCTAAAACCATCGACTAGGCTCGATTTTGCACGCGGTAAAAGGTTTGAGCCATCATCACCAAGAAAGCTCTTTATATTATCTAGGCCCCCAATACGGTCTCTTAGGGCTCTAAATAGTATATTTAAGGGTGCTGTAGCATCGCTCAAGGACTCTAGCGGGTTAAGTTCGGATAAATTTTTTGTTTGCGGTAACCCCGAAGTTATCTGAGAAAATAAATTTTTACCGGCATCTGAAGCTAAATTTAGACCAAGAGAGTTAATCGGACTTAAGATTCCGAATAGTAGCGAAACAATAAGCGTTGTAATTATTGTAGTCGTAATAACTTAATTATACCGCCTGAAAGCGGTTTCGTCTACCCAGCTTGAAGTTCATATGTCGCATAATAAATTGGCCTCTTAGTCGTTTTTTATAAACACAGTAATCTCTTCCCAGTATAACTTTAAGGCTTTCCGGATCGGCAGGATACTCATGAAATACCTTATATCTACAGCAGCTCTCACAAGCCATCCCATGAAGCCTTTTATTACAATGCTGTTTGTTAGATGAGCAACTGCATACTTGCCCCCTACCGGAACAACCCAGACACCGTAAAAGGGATTGTATTTTTTAAGTTTAGGCTGTGATTGTTTTGTTTTTATTAATTCCGAGATATTTTTAGCGGCTATTTTACCCTGATCTACGGCAACATAAGCCATAGCCGGCACAGGTTTTTGAATTTTGGGATCTATAAATTCAATATTGTCACCTATGGCAAAAACATTCTCAAGTCCCTTAATTCTCAGCTCTTCATCAACTGCCACCCTGCCTGATGGAGCAAGGGTTAATCCGGTAACTTGTGATAGAAATCTATTAGGCTTTATCCCGGCCGTCCAGATGATTAAATCCCCTTCTAGTTTACGGCCGTTTTTCAGTTTTATAGAATTAAAACCGACTTCTTCTATTGGTGAATTCTCCATTATAACTATCCCGAGCTTGGTTAATCTTTTTTTAATTATAACCCTTTCTCTATCGGTGATCATTGGTAAAATTTTGGGTCCGGCCTCAAATAAGGTTATATTAGAACATCGTCCGCGCAGGAGGTGGCACCTCTCTTTGATTACCTGCGTACAGCAACCGAGCTCAGCCGCTAATTCAACTCCGGTAAATCCCCCGCCACAAATTAAAAACGAAAATGGATCGGTTCTACTGCCTTCGATAAGCCCCTCAGTGAGTTTATCCAGTTTCTGATTGATGAATAGAGCGTCTTCCAGATTTTTGAATTGTTGGGCGTAGTCTCTTACGCCAGGAATATTAAAATCTGTTGTCTCTCCGCCGATGCCGAAAA
Source organism: Candidatus Yanofskyibacteriota bacterium (assembly GCA_016181145.1). Classification (GTDB taxonomy): domain Bacteria; phylum Patescibacteriota; class Minisyncoccia; order 2-02-FULL-40-12; family GWA2-44-9; genus 2-01-FULL-39-28. The sequence continues at coordinate 6,598 of JACOZW010000028.1, read as the reverse complement.
CCAGATAATCATAAGCTAAGTTATGTCCGCCCTGCGTGGTTACCTCACGATTAACCAAATCAATGCTTGAGATCTCGGCTTCAATAAAATTTACACCCCCCCCGCCTTTGGCGGAAAATATATCGGCGTAAGGAATACAGACAGTTTTCTTCAACTGAATCGCAAAAGGGTCTCTCTTAATTCCGAAGGCGGAAGCAACTTCGTAGATAGAAGGGGCGAATAAATGGTATCCATTCCTATCAACTAGTGTAATCTCAAAATCAATCCGTGAATTTAAGAGTTTTTTCTCCAAATCAAGAGCACAGCGTATACCTCCGAATCCCCCTCCCAAGATAAGAATCTTAACCATACTTCGATTATAACACAAAAGACGGCATTTTGCCGTCTTGGAGTTGATGCTTCGACTGTTTCCAGACAATAGCTGAGACATTATCGCCGGTTTGCCGTATTAGGGCATCATTAACTAAATCTAAGGCAGTCCCTTCTTCGTCTTGGATTATGCCAATGAGCCTGATAGCCAGCTCATCTTTATTATTCTCGTGGGCCGGATCAATAAGACCATCAGAGGCAACAATTATCAGGCTATTTTTATCCAGATTGATTGAGAATATTTCGGGTTCTCTTATTAAAAAATTATTAAAACTTGCATCCCCTAAACATCTTGTTATTTGCAATCCATAGTAAGTTTCTGGATCGCACATGTATCCATTTGAGTAGATCGCGCCTTTCTGGAGGACCGCTATCCTGTCCTTAGTATTGGTTCTTATGTTATGTTCCGGACTGACCCAGATAGAACCGGCACCCCTTACTATAACCGGCGAATCACCCAGGATCGCCACGAAGGCTTTCTCTCGCGTTTCAGAAATATAAACCACCGATATTGTAGCACCCGAGCTCATATTATTAGTTTTTTCATGAAGTATTCTGATAGCATCTCTTAGAATATCCTCAATGACTGCATCGGGACAATCAGTAATAAAAGCTGAAAGCTTCTCAAAATAAATCGGGAGATTAATCTTACAAAATTCTGCCACCTCAGCAGATCCGCTATGTCCATCCATAACTGCCAGTAGCCAGCCAGATTCATTAACTGAAATGTATCGGTAAACTAAGGACCGATCTTCCTGATACAACCTCGCACCCACATCGGCAGCAACAGTAACATCCCCTCGGATCATGTGCCACTACTCCCCTCTTTCAAGGAACATGTTATCTATACACTAAAGTATTAGTCTAGTCAATCCAGATAATCTGACGGATTTAGGGTAGCTCCGATCGGAAGAGTTCCTGATATCTTGCTCTCTTTTACTGTAAATGTTTTGGGAGCATAGACCATAAAATGGATATGGGAACCGGTTGATAATCCCGTACTGCCCATTTTACCTACTGTATCGCCTCTTTTAACTTTTTGTCCCATAGAAACGTTTCGAACCGACAAGTGAGTATAGGCTGTTACAAGTCCGTTAGTATGTTCTACGGCCAGCCATACCCCATAAGCGGAGGGGGCGCTTCCCATAGCGATTACCGTTCCATCATCAGCCGCCGCGACTGGTGTGCCATGGGAAGCGGCTACATCTAAACCGTTATGAAAACCGCCTTTGGCGTTATTACAATCCGGATAATATCTTCTGGCAAAGGCGCTTATTATACAGCCGTATGCCTGGCTTATTCTTCCCGTTACCGGCCAGTTAAGAATGCCCGGCCGGGCTAGGGGAAGGCTGTTCGGATCGATAGCCTGGCGAAGTTTTTCTTCCAACCTAAACACCTCTAAATTAGCTTCGCGTTCCAATTCCTCTGCCTTTGTTAGTAGTTTTTGATATTCAACTTCTTTTCCTTTTGTAGCCTTGAGGAGATTGCTCGTTTCAGCTTTGGTCTGGCTCAATGCTACTTTTTCACTGCCCTGTTGTTTTTTTAAATTTTCAAGACTAGCTTTTTTGTTCTCAAGCTCGTGCTTTTGGCCTTCAAGGCTCTCCTGATTATCTCTGAGTTTTTCTATCTCACTGAAAATAGCAAGATTAATGCTGGTAGCCGCCTGAGCCTTGATAAAAAAATCTGAGATATTAGCATTTTTTAATAGTATTGTAAGAAGATTTTCCTTATCTTGTTTATATAGGGACAGCATTAAACGCCCGATAGCGTCTCTGCTGTAATTTACTTTTTTCTGAATATCAAAAATATTTCCTTCAAGCGACTCTATCTCGGTACCGGTTTTATTTATATTTACGCTGGTTAAATATATCTGATTTTCAAGATATTTAACCTTTCCATTTAGGTTATTGATCTGATTCTGTAAAGTTTTTGCCTTGCTCTGGGTACTAGAAATATTCTGTCCCAGTTCTTCCTGTTCTTTTTTTAATCTTGTTATTTCCTGCTCATAACGCTCGATCTCTGCCTTCAGCTCTGTAGCGGTTTGGGCATAAACAAAACCACCACCCTGCATTGAATAACACACAGTGAGTAAGAAGAAAACTAAGATTTTAATTCTCCAGTTTTTTAATAGCATTATCAATTCTTACCTTAACTTTTTCTTTTCCTAGGACAAACGCAATATCCACTGGATCCGGTGATTTTTCTTTTCCGGATAAAGCAACTCTCAATGGCCAGTAAACAAGCCCTCTGTTCCCTATCTTAGACGAAAAATCATCAAGTAACTTTCTTAGCATATCCTTATTATCTTTAAAATCGAATTTCTCAATTATTTTTCCGACTTCCGTCAGTGTTTCGATAGATTTTTCTAATGTTGCTACTTTCTTTTCACCCTCCGAAGCTTTAGCGAAGGGGGGCCATTTCAGCAGTCCCTTTTCATATATCGGTTCTTTCCAGAAATAATCAAAATTTTGCACATCACTTAATTTTTCTAAGCGTTCAGTTATAAGCAGAACAGCTTCATCTGATACACTTAAACCTGTTAAATTTTTAAACTCTGCCGCAGGCAGTTGCTTTATATATTGTGAGTTGATCCAGTTTAATTTTTTAACATCAAATGCAGCCCCAGATTTATGAACTTTGGCCAAATCAAATTCTTCGATCATATCTTCTTTTGAAATAATCTCTTTGCTAAAGCCATAACTGAGCGACCCCAAAAAATTAATTAGAGCTTCGGGAAGATAATCTTGCTGGTATTCTAAAGTTGCCGTACCTCCGTGACGTTTTGAAAGTTTTGAACGATCAGATCCCAGCAATAATGGAAGATGGGCAAACAGCGGAATCGGTAAGCCCAGAGCTTCATAAATAAGAATTTGTTTAGGAGTATTGGAGATATGGTCTTCTCCTCTGATCACATGGGTAATCTCCATATCAGAGTCATCTGCCACGACGGCAAAATTATATAAAGGATCGTCAACCGCTCTGGCAATAGAAAAATCACCCAAAAGTGAAGCTTTAAATTCAATTTTTCCGCGGATTTGATCATCAAACAAAATGACGCGATCTGATTCAGAATCAACTGCTAATCTGATAATTCCCCCTACTTCTTTTTTTTGATTTTTTTTATGAACGCAGATATGCCTAGGGGCTTCTTTTTTTAATTCCTGATCTTTCTGCTCAGCCTCAAGTTCTTGCGGAGTATGATAACAATAAAAGGCTTTGCCGCTATCCAGAAGATCCTGCAATAATTTTCTATGTTTAGGTAAGTTATCGCTTTGCCTGATAAACTCAGCGTCGGGTTTAAGGTCGAGCCACTCCAGAGCCTTAATTATATTTTCTTCCGATTCTTTATTGGAGCGTTCTTTGTCGGTATCTTCGATTCGAACATAAAATTTACCGCCATTTTTGCGGGCAAAAAGCCAGTTAAATAAAGCCGATTGAGCATTGCCAACGTGAAACGCTCCTGTCGGTGATGGGGCTATACGGACTCTGGTCATATTAAAATTTTACATTAAAATTTTACCCTATACAAATGCGAAATCCCCCAGACGCTTTTGTTTTTTGCATCTGGGGGATTAATACTCTTCGAGCATCGCTCCTCCTTTCACTTTACAACATTGAATGTAAGAGGAATCGACACATAAGTCTTATCGTCTCCCCTTCTCGTAACTTCCCCGGTACATGTATATATACCGCCGGGAAGGTCAAAAAAGAACGGAGACCCCGGCTCATAGACAGCCGATGTGTGTATTCTAACAGGATAATCTTCCTTCTTAATATCCCTTTCAAATGACACCAGCTCACGGGAACTGGCTACCACAACTGGACCCTCACACTCGACACTCACCCAGTCGTTATCCGGGTGATGGGCCAAGATCACATGGATCCTGGTGGTGTAAGCTCTAGGAGTTGACCCAGCGTACCGCCCGCCGGTACGCAATTCCACCGCTGGCGGATCATTTGTCGCACTGACAGCGACAATACCACCAGTTGCTAGAACCAAAACCATCAAAGCTCTCTTCATTCGGAACCTCCCTCTCCAATATCTAGATTATACACCAAAATTACAATAAAGTCAATTTTCACTTCAAGCTCTTATCCGATAGGATGAGGATACTATGTATATTATCGAGGTTATCCCGCTAGCAGCTCTGCCGCCCCAAGTACCGCAAATTCTAAGTTACTTTTTCAGCAAACCGCTTTCGAAAGGCGCTATTGTTGAGATTTCCGTCAATAATCGCCGTTTAACCGCTATTGTCATCTCGTCTGTCGGGATAGAGGAGCAAAAAATCTCGCTCAAAAAATCCGGCTTCCAGCTTAAAAAATTATCAGCCGTACTCGATGAAACTCCTCGGGTAAGCGAGGCTCAGTTTAGGATAGCTCTCTGGTTATCCAAAAATTATTACGCTCCGTTAAGTTTATGCCTGAAAACAGTTTTACCGTCTTTCTTCGGTAAGAAAAACTACCAAACTCCCGCCGTAGATACACAGCTTCCCAAACCGCAGCAACCTGCCGAAATAACTATCTCTTTATCTCCGGCTCAAAATACCAAAGAGATGCTCGAGCCGGAAATTAAAAAAATCCTGGCTCAACAAAAACAAGTCCTCTTAATTTTACCCGAGATTTCTCTGATTGATTATTTCTACAACTGGCTGGCCGGTTATTATGAAACCACAATAATTCACGGTAAAATCCCCGTCAAAAAACTCTACCAGAACTGGAAAGATATAGCTTCGGGAAAAACTGAAATTATAATCGGCACCCGCCAGGCGGTATTCTCCCCTTTTAGGAATTTAGGATTAATTATCGTCGAAGATCCGTCAAATGAAGCTTATAAATCCGACATGACACCCAAATATAATACTCCTGATTTGGTGCATAATATTGCCTCAATTTACGATTGTCCTGTTTTATATTCCGCTCGAATTACCGACATAAAAAACTATTTCTATATAAAAAGTGGGTTATATGCACTAAAAGAAAAAAAACCCAAGAAAAGACCTGATATAAAAATCGTTGATATGGTTCAAGAAATAAAAAAAGGCAACTTTTCCGCATTAAGTCATGAATCGAAGGATGCAATAAAAGAATACACAGACAAAAGAAAGAAAATTCTTATCTTCTCCTCCCGTCTGGGATATTCTTCCCTGCTCGTTTGCAGAAATTGCGGTTCAGTCGGCACTTGTCCAAAATGTTCCCTGCCGATGAAATTTTATAAAACGCCTGAGCCCATACTCGTCTGTCATCGCTGTTCTGAATCTAAAAAAGCCCCGCCTTTCTGCCCTAATTGCAATAGTTCTGAAATCAGAGCGACAGGAATACCTGGCAGTCAAAAATTAGAAGAAGAACTTATTCGTTTGTTCAGCAATCAAGTAGAAAAACCTAGGATACTGATCCTTGATACTTCGATGGTAAAAAATATTAAAGCGGAAAAGGAAATAATATCTAACCTGCCTGCGCAGGCAGGGCTGAATAATTCGGGGCCGGTAATATTGATTGCTACTCAGATGATATTCAGCCACCGCTACGATCATCTTTTTGATTTAATCTTGATTCCCCAGACTGACTCACTGATGAATCTGCCGGATTTCAAGTCAGAAGAAAATCTTTTATACCAGCTTGAGAAACTTCTCGACTTTCAGGCGGAAAAAATAATTATGCAAAGCTACAATCCAGGAAATCATATTCTAAGCACGGCAGTCTCGGGTAATTATTATAATTTTTATGACGGAGAGCTGGAGGCAAGAAAAATGCTTTGGTACCCTCCTTTTGTACGGCTAATCAAGATGTCCTTTGCTCATATCAAAAAAGATACAGCTTCTTACGAGGCGCGGATATTGGCTGAAAAGTTGAAGATGGCCCTAGTTCAAAGAAAATTACAGGACAAAATCAGAATCTTAGGTCCGTCAGCAGGATTTATAGAAAAAGATAAAGGCCGTTATGTCTATAATATTATTTTAAAGATAATACCCGAACAAAACCCTGATGAAATTTTAAAATTTGTTCCGTCACACTGGTCAGTTGACGTTGATCCACGGTCTATTTTATAATATTGTTTTTTCTGTTATTATAGTGCCGATGGGTTTATAACATATCCCGTGAATATCAAAATGGATATTACGAAACTTCCCAATAAAATACTTGCCCAAAAAACAGCTACTATTTCAGCCGAAGACCTAAAAAAAGGTTCTTTTAAGGCCCTTATTTCAGATATGAGATTAGCGATGGTAGA
>JACOZW010000039.1 GCA_016181145.1 Candidatus Yanofskyibacteriota bacterium | reverse complement strand
AATAGGAATAGGAGATTTCAATTGCTCTGGTCTACGCTCTAAAAATTCTATTGACCCTGTTGTAGTATTTTCGTATATTGGAGCCCTGAGTCTTTCCACACCCTAATTTTAGCAGTGAATTTAGATTTTTCAACTATAGGCTACTAGCAGGCACTGGTTGAGGACTTCCGAACTGTAAACTGGGTTCAACTTGTGCCCTACCCCGCGTTAGTATATAAAAGGTCGGTTCAATTCCTTCAGACTTACTGATTTTATCTCTTCAGTGTTTTATATCCGACATAAGCAGCTAAGGCAATTGCAACTCCCGTAACAAAGTCTCTTACGGGAGTTCCTTCTCTGTTTTGTGTTTTGGGGAAATCTTCTACAATTAAATGGGGCAGTAATTTATGCTTCGACATTATTTTACTTGCTATACGGTAGCTTTCACGTGATAATTCTGGGTCTGACGCAAGAGGAAGAGAAGAAGCCCATAAAGTTTCAAACTCGTGGCTTCTCCGCTTATTACCCACCCATTTAGGACCCTCTTTCATTGGCTCTAGTATATAAAAATATGAGAAGTTGTCAACTGGTTGGAAATCGTCCCCTATCTTGAGGTAGCTTATCGGAAAACTATTCTTTTTCTAGAAAAGGATTCCCGTCGCTAAATTCCACGCGGAAGTCATCCGTTTCATATGGTTGCAGATTTCCTTGCTCTGAATAACCTCTTAAAGCATCCCACAGTTTCCTATCATCCTTGAACTCTTGACCGGCATCTGTAGCCCAATTTATTTTGGAATTAAGGAAGTACTCTTCGCCAGTTTTTTTGTTGATGACTTTTGCATGTCTATTCTCATAACGTAAGTCTACGAATGTCAAAGTATTAGTAAAAACTGGGGCGTTTTTCTCACTTAACCCCATATGATAAGGTTCAATTTCGCCAAAATTTATGGCTATCAATCTCGGCTCATCAGGTAAAACTGGTTGCCAATAGAAATATCTAGCAACGGGTTTCCTTCCAGTGCTTGTAGTTTGATTAATCATTTCAAAGTATTCCAGAGTTTTTTTGGTTACTTTAATTCTCGCTGCTTTTGCAAGTTCTACTGCCTGTCTCTTGGCTTTTTTCTCTTTCTCAAAATCCTCTTCAGTCATTGGTACAGTGTCGTTTTCAAATGAAATTGGCCCAACGGGTATTCTAAACCCTTCAGGAAGCCTGAGAAGATGAGGCGATCCTATTGGATCTCTTCTCGAATCATCATCAGTGAGAATCTCAATTTGTGCAGAAGCCTCACTCGGTAATTTTTGGACTCCAATTCCCCACCTGTTATAACTCCAAAAGCCTATCTGAAAAGTCTCCTCCCCAATTTGGTATTCAAATCCATAGTTGAATCCCGAACCCATCATGTGGGGAACGTAGGCAAGTCCTGCTAAAGCGTAACTCCCTGGTCTGACTCTGATTAAATTTTCTAATTCAAAACGAAGGTTTCCTGTTTCTTGCTCTCTTTTTCTTTCCTCTTCCAATAAAGCTCGCCTTCTTAAAAAAGAAATAATTCTACTCGGAGGCGGTGGAGTGGCTTTTGACTGCTCATAACGACTGTAAGTGCTATGAATTTGTCTATCTATCTCTGACATGGTGTAAATTATATCATGAAGCTGGCGGATTATTGTAAGGCTCTAACTATGCAGGGGTGGAGAGAATCGAACTCCCATCTTTCGTTTTGGAGACGAAGGTCCTGCCATTGAACGACACCCCCTGATTCTATTATTATACTATAAAGTTCTTCGCCTCAATATGACAGTCTAAACTCAATATTTGTAGACTATAGTCCATAGACGGAATTTGGTCTATCTGTTAACCTGTGGGAATGAAAAAAAGAAAGGTTTGGCTTTTGACTTTATCCGGCATTTCACAGAATATATCAGCTGGTTGGTTTGGTGTCGTACTTATTTCACAAGATTTATTTAACATGTCTGACTGGCCAATTACTTTGACTAAATCTTTAATTCTTGGTATATTGTACGCGTATTTAGCAGTTACTTTTCGTTTACAAATAACATGAACGCCAGTGACTTTTGGGAATTAATAAAAGGAGCGCAAGTATCTTCAGCTCTCGTTCTTATCGCTGTCTTTTTAGCCATTTTAGTTTGGCGACAATCTCGAAGATAAATAATATTTGGCGTCCCCGAGAGGAGTCGAACCTCTAACCTTCAGATCGACTACTATCCTTATTTGTGCGCCTACCCTGACTCGAACAGGGATCTAAGGCTCCGCAAGC
>JACOZW010000034.1 GCA_016181145.1 Candidatus Yanofskyibacteriota bacterium | reverse complement strand
AACGGCGGCGAACAGAGCGCCTTCTTGAAATTGCATATTCTCTCCAATTGTCAAAGACCCGTATACTCTTGCTATACAACAAATAACAAAAAACCGCAATCCCGTTAGAGGTCCGACCTGCCTGAAAGGCATGGTCCTCAGATTATCTCTAACGGGATTGGGTTTTCTATAATAATATTCCGGATCCGAAATACTACTTAATTGCTTCTTTGAGCAACTTACCGGCGGTGAATCTCGGCTTCTTGGAGGCCTTGATCTGAATGGTCTCGCCCGTGCGAGGATTTCTGCCCTCTCTGGCTTTTCTATCGGCGACCTTGAAAATGCCGAAACCAGTGATGTTGACCTTGTCGCCTTTTCTCAAAGCGTCGGTAACCATGTCAACAAAAGCGTCTAACCATTCCACGCCCTGTTTATTGGTGACGCCCATTTTTTCAGCCAACATTTTGGCTAATTGTCCCTTTTTTACAGTTTGCATTATTTAATATGTAATTAAGTAATTGGTAATTGGGTAATTTATTACCTCTAATCTTTGGCTATAATTACCTAATTACCACTAATTACTCAATTATCGTCTTGTTTATTTAACTATCCTTAATTGACCTCTCTATTCGACCTATAGGAGGGTCATTTGCTTACTTACAACATTCTCTAGGTTTTATGCGGAAAAATCAAGGGGGGTGTGGATATATCTTTCATTCTCACCAATAACTCAATGGAAAACGCCATTGAGTTATTGGTGATTTTGAACGGCTCAACCCTTTCAACTAACCGTCTTTTAGGAACCAGATGCGGCTAGTTACATGCCCCGGCGGTTAAGGCCAGAACGTTATTAACTGATCGGATGCAAACCGGTTGGCTGTTGACGCTATCGTAAATGGTAATGCCGTCGCGAATCTCGATGCGCTCCGTTTTGATATTGGTGAAGATGCCGTCTGTAGCTCGGATAATCGCCAGAGTGCCATCTGACAAAAGAGACAAGACAGAATCAATCATGGCGGACCAGAGCCGGTCAACTTTGAGATTCAATTCCTTTATGGTCTTGATATTTACCGCAACAAGGTTTGGATAATCAATGCCTTCGGGCAGACCGTCGCTTCCGAATTTAATGACTTCAGGAATGACTTCATTGACTTCCTCGGCGATAAGGCCGATGCGATCAGGCAGGCGACTTGAGTCGGCACTATCTTTGTAATTGAAAATTACAGGATTAAGCTTTATTAAGTCATCAAGCCCATAGTTGAGTGGCCGGATATTCTCCTTAAATCTGATTGAAGATGTTCCGCAGGCGCCGTCAACCAACTCCAGCTCTCCCGTGCTTGAACTGGCGCAAACCGACCTGTCGTCGGTTAAACTGGTTAATCCGGTCAAAAATACCCTGCCTGATACGCTGGCCACGCCCCCGAACGAAACCGTGCCTCTTACCTCAAGATCTCCGGACACTAAAACATCATTGGCTGAACTAATATAATTTGAATGGCCGGTGGTTGAGGTTCCAAATCTTGAATAGGCTGCGCTCGCAAATCCTCCCACCTGCAAAGTATTGCCAGTCAGAAGGTAGGAAGCCGAGGCGGTGCCTTGAGCTTCAAAGACGGTAACGGCTCCCGAACCCCCCACGTGCATAGTGCCGGTTGTGGTGATATTGGTGCCTATGGTGCTTGTGCCGTACACGATTCCGGCAACAAAAAAAGCGCCCAATACAAAAACAGATATCTTTAATATTTTGCGATTGCCAAGATTAAAGTTAACCATGATGTTATTCTAAGCTTGGCGTTTTTTTTGCAACGGTAATTGTGGATAAAGGAGCGAGGCCTTGCCTTTTGTTTGCGCCCTGAATAAAGGCGAGGCCTCGCGACGATGGACTTGAGCAACTACCTGGCGTACCAGGTAGTGAATTTTCAAGAACGGCGAGAATAGAGATATTCTCTAATCCTAGATTTCAATAGCCGACTTCCTTGATTTGTTTTGAGATATTTTTCACGACGAATGGCGTCCTGTTGATTTAAACAAGCTTCATAGTATGTGAGTTTTCACGGACAGCCGTGTTTGGTTGACCTATTCTCGCCGTTATTATGTTCTTCTAATCGTCTCCGCAAATCATTAGTATAACCAACATAAAATTCATCGGTTTTTTTGCTTACCATTATTACTTGCCATTAGCTTATCAACAACCCCTTGATTCTTTATACCAAGATATGCTATATTTAATGTGTGCTTGCGGAGCGTAAGCTCCTATCAACATCAGAGTTGATAGCAAGCATACTAAAAAACCGCCTTTTACGGCGATTTTTTAG
>JACOZW010000047.1 GCA_016181145.1 Candidatus Yanofskyibacteriota bacterium | reverse complement strand
AGCCCTGGTTTCCGCTCCCGGAGGCAAATATAAGGTTTTTATCGTTGACGAGGTGCATATGCTCACTAAGGACGCTTTCAACGCATTGCTGAAGGTTTTAGAGGAGCCGCCATCCGGTGTTGTCTTTATTCTAGCCACTACGGAACCCCATAAGATATTGGCGACTGTTCTTTCTCGGGTTCAGAGATTTGATTTTAAACGACTTACCCCCAGTCAAATTTTGGGCAAGCTGAAACAGATGTCGAAGGCGGAGCATGTTATGATAGCTTCCGAAGGCCTTAATGCGATTGCCGTTTCTTCCGACGGCGCTTTACGCGATGCCGAGGTAGCGCTTTCAAAAGTGTTTGCTTCCAACGACAATAAAAAGGAAATATCTTCTGATGATGTTTATGCCACCCTTGGATTGATTCCGGCTAATTATTATTCTGAATTTTTAGGCTATCTGGCGCTGAATGATAAAAACCGAGCCATTGATTTTGTCAGCAGAATATATTCTGGCGGCATTGATACTGAGCAGTTTACTACCGGCTTTGTCGAGTATCTTAGGAAGATTTTAATACATACGATTAACCCCGCTGTTCTTGTTTCCGTGGGCGAAGAATTGCCGGATAATGATATAAAGCTCATTTCTGCATATTCAGGCTCCCTCACCCAACAACAGCTAATCCGTATGTTGAATGCCATCGTCTTAGCTAAAGAGGGGATGAAATCCTCCCCAATTTCCCGGCTACCGCTGGAGTTAGCGATATTGGAATTAACTGCCTAGGCTCCCTATTGCAACATAAATTTTTTATGTTATAATAACTAAGTTAGCTTTTTAAATTCGGGAGGACGATCGTGGCAAAGAAGCAGAATTTGACCGAGGGATTTCTTTCTGTCGATTTCGATGAAATAACGAGGATTTTTGCAGATCTAAGGCCTACTGTTTTGAAAGTGGCTACCGTAGAAGAATTTGTTGCCATGATCCAAAAGGCAACCAATATAATTTTTCTTAAGTACTTTGAGTTTCCCCAGTCGCGGTTGTATAAGCCGGAGGAGCTGGGGTTTGTGGTCCAGCATGTAATGGATTGTATTAATAATATTACGCCGGCCCATATTCCATACGAGTCCATCTCCGTGAACGGCAAGTGGATGTTGCGTCCGCTTAGCGACGAAGAAAAGTCGGCACCGAAACAGAAACCGAGCTAAATTGAAGCTCGGTTTTTTATGTAAACTTTAGAGCATGCTCATGCCCTAGAGTTCCAGATCGAGAATCTCGTCAATTCTGATTTGTTCTACGAATTCAGGGACATGGCTGACCAATATCATGGCGCCTTGATAACTATCGAGGGCGGCGGCAATTACGGGCAAATGACGGAAATTTATATGATTAGTCGGTTCGTCTAGAATCAGAAGACCCGGCTTTTGAAGGACAAGCCGTGCAAACGAAACTAAGCCCTTTTGACCTTCCGATAGATTTTCTATTTTTGAGTGTATGATATCGCCGGTGATAAGAAACCCTGCTGCAGTGGAGCGTATCTCTTCCTCCTCTAATCCGTTAGTTACGGATAACAGAGAATTATATACAGTATCATCAGGGTTAAGCGTTGAAAAATCCTGACGATAGTAGCCGATTTTAATTCCCGAATTAACTTTAGCTCCTTTTGCAGTTCCGGACGCAAGGGCTTCCAGTAGCGTACTTTTACCTATGCCATTGGGGCCAGTCAGTAATAAATGGCGGTTTTTTTTCAGTGAGATTTTAGCTTTCTTAGTCAAAGATTGTCCGTTCTTTCTGATTAAAAAAGATGAGATGCTGGCGATCTCTCCTATTAATTCGGGCTGAGCGGGGATTGAGAATTTTCGGATGGTTTTATCTTCTTTCCGTACATCAACCTGAGCTTCCTCCATTTCTTCGGCATCTTCACGCATTCTTTTGGCGAGCAGTCGCAATCTTCCGCCTTTCATAGCGAAGAAATTCGCTTTTTCTTTTTTCTCGATAGCTATTTTTGCCAGCCGGGCGTTCATACTATTTTCTTTTTCTATTCTTGCCGTTATCTGCTCGACAACGTTAAAATAGTTGCCCATGTATTGTTCAATTTTACGGGTTCGCGCATCCAGGTAAAGAACCCCCTGGGTAAATGCGTTTAGAAATTCAGCATCATGCGAGATAACGATACAGGTTTTTTTATAATCAATAAGAAATTGCCTTAAGTGGGCGATGCCGTCTTTATCAAGATTATTAGTCGGTTCATCTAATAGAAGAACGTCGGAATTTTGTATAAGTGCCGAGGCTAAAAGTAGCCGCGCCTGTTGACCGCCAGAGAATGAACGGACAATGCGATCGTGGGTTGCATGCAGGTTTACCACTTCAAGGACATCATCAATTTTGGGGTCGATATCCCATACTTTTGCTTGGCCTTCTGAAGCCTTGGCGTAGGAGGCGAAAAAATCTCGTACTGTCATATCAAGCTGATTGTGCGGTATTACCTGCCGCGAGACAGCAATCGTGAGTTTAGGTGCAATGTGTACATTTCCCGATGTGGGTTTCAGGGTCTTGGCCTGTCCGTGCGTGTCTTCGGCGGCCAGGGTGATAAGCTTAAATATGGTACTTTTACCGGCGCCATTTTGTCCCATGATGGTTGTTTTAGATCCTCGGCGCAAAGAAAAATCGACCTCTTCCAGAAGAGGTTTATTGTGTCTATATTCAAATGAAACTTTCTCAAACCTGATTATAGATTCACCTTGCGACATAGCATAATACTATAACACAATATATCAGTTATCTCAATGTTTTATACCACGGCTATTGACAATTTATCTTTTTAGTTTATCCTAAGGCAAGATTTTGCACTTTAATATCAAGGAGATAAAGATGAGAAAGACGCTGTTGGGGCTGTATCTTCTCTTTGCGGTTATGGTAATTTTTGTTCTTCCCGCTGATTCTTATGCTCAAATTGCGGCCGAATACAGTTCAGATAACCTGAAATACCTTAGCTTTGGTGGCTTTGAGGAAGATGTGTGGCCTCACGGTGATTTTGTTGAAAATAAAAAAGTTCGGCTGAAAATGCCGGATCATAAGTGGCGGACAGAACAAATCCAGCTTTGGGAATCTGCTATAAAAGAGGCGGTATCTATTTTACCGGCCCAATTCGTGGATGAAATAGGAGAATTAAGTTTTTGTTTCTATATTAATCAGTATACTTGGGAAACAGCACATCCTCGGGGAAATATTGTATTTATAAATTTATCTCCAAGTATCAAAAGACCGAAGTGGATGAACTATGAGACCCTGCCCTTAAATGGATTTACGAGGGAAGAAATGATTTTTGTGGCTATTCATGAAATTGCCCATATATATAGCCTGTTTCCGCCAGAAGACCTGTTTAGTAGATTTATTTATTCTGGCCAGTATTCGGATATCCTGTGGTGGAAGCATGATCGTGAAGAATTGTTTTCTTCTGAGGGCAGTCCGACTTTTTATGGACGTGCGCTGGGAACTGAAGAAGATTTTGCCGATACACTGGCTTTATATGTAATGTTTCCTGAATATCTTAAGAATTTTCCGGTCAGATACAGTATTATCAATAATATTTTAAAAAAAGAATACGCGGGTGCGTACTCGATGAGCGGATCTTTGCGATCACGCTCGACACTATTTGCCGTTACTGAATAGCTTCTTGGATTTAATCCAGGAAGCTTTTTATTTTGCTATTTCTCGATAAAATAATTTTTACCGAAAAGCCAGCGCATATATCTCAGATTAAAATAGTGCCCCAAGTGTAAAAAGAATGCGCCAATGCCAATTAACATAACTAACCAGCCCAACCACTGGGGGATAGTTATGCTAACACCCAAAGCAAATCCTAGGCTCATGAGAAACACGCCCAGCAGAATTCCGCTTATATCCAGAAAAATAAAAAATGATACTTTGAAGATTTTTAAATAGTTCATTGGGGTTATATACTAGTATGCCATACTAATTGGTAATGCGCTAGCTCTGGAAGTTGATTTCGAAAAAATACATACCCATACCACATGATCCACGTAATAGGCCTATTTGGGGAATGCCTAAATCAATCTCAGTATTTCCTGACGACGGAAGGTTTTGATAAATATTTAGATCAGGGATACGTATGATAGAGGAGCAGTCGAATGTTCCTTTAGTTTGTATCCTGAGGAGGGTTGGAATTTTGGCTTTGGCAATACTTCTTCTGGGACTATAACCGCCACGAGCTGTCATGGTGATAATCTGTTTCCCGTCAATAATCGAAACATTATCAAGAGAACCATCGGTATTATTGTTACTTATGATGACGGCGCCGATAATCAGCGACAGGCCTATTATTGAAGAAATTATAGTGAATTTCATTATTTAAAAATTAAATACCGGGGTAATTAAGCCAATGGCTACCAAGCTATTTATTATATTAAATATAGCAAAAAATATCACTACTAAGCCGGCTGTTTTAAAGAAAACTCCGGATTGGGTTTTTTTATGAATTCCTAGCGAGCTGAAGCTGATAAGAGCTAAAACTGGCAATGTACCTAGGGCAAAGACAAACATCATGAGAGAGCCCTGCACGAAACTGCCGGTAGTAAGAGTGTATAGTTGCATAGACTGAGTAAAACCGCAGGGTAAGAAGAATGTGGCAATACCGACAAGAAACGGCGTGAGAGTGCTATTTAAATTTTTAAGATTATGTACTCTTTTGCCAATAAAGCTAGGTAATGTTGGTTGTAGTTTCCTGGCCCCAGGAAATATATCTAATAAGTTTACGCCGAGAATTAACATTACGAATCCGATGGCTAGGCTTAGAATAAAAATACCGCTGGTATTAAGCTGAAAAGCTGAACCAATGGCGCCAATAACTCCGCCAAGAATCAAAAATGAAACTAGGCGGCCGATATGAAAAAGAGCTTGTGGCCGTACTTTATCACCCTCTTTAGCAAAATTAGCTGATATGGATAAAACTAATCCCCCCACTACGGCCATACAGGTGGAAACAGAAGCAATAAGGCCAATTAGAAATCCTGTCCCATAATTGATGCTGGATGCATTGATCAGATTTACTATGCCCATTTTCTGGAGTCCGATAAAGAGGGCGATAAATCCTAATGTTATCGGGAATGCTAATTTAAAGTCGGACCATTTTGCCGTATGTTTCTGTTTTTCTAAGGAGAGCGTGTAGCCGTGGGGTTTTAGTATTTCGCTTAAATCTCGGGCTATGTGTTCAGGGGTTTTGTCACCAAATTCTCCAGTCACTTCGACGCTTAAATTTTCAAGAGAGGGTTTAGCTTTTGATATTTCGGCAACCTCGCTCAGCTCATTTTCTATCAATACGGTACAAGCCCTGCAATGCATGCCATTTACGTGGAAAGTATATGTTTTCATAAATATATTTTTTTGGTTTTAAGCCTTAATGAATTGGATACTACGGAGATTGAGCTCGTAGCCATTGCTACCGAAGCAAATATTGGGTTAAGCAGTATGCCCCATAAAGGATATAAAACCCCCATTGCTACTGGAATTAAAATGATATTGTAGGCAAAAGCCCAGAAAAGATTTTGTTTAATAGTCCGCATAGTTTCCTTTGAAAGAGCTATTGCAGATACCACTGAGCGCAGGTCTTTATTAATAAGAGTAATGTCTGCTGCTTCTATTGCAACATCAGTGCCCGTACCCATGGCAATTCCGATATCAGCCGCGGCTAATGCAGGGGCATCGTTTATGCCGTCTCCGACCATAGCTACTGTTTTGCCTTCAGCCTGTATTTTTTTTACTTCAGTCTCTTTCTCGCCCGGCAGAACTTCCGCTAAGATTCTGGTTATACCCACTTGTTCAGCTATAGCTTTTCCGGTCCGTTCATTATCTCCGGTGAGCATAACTACCTCAATTCCTGATTTTTTTAAAGCTTCGACAGCTTCTTTTGCTGAGGGTTTAACTGTGTCAGCTGCGGCAATAATGCCGGCAAGTTTTCCGTCTACGGCCAGAAGACTCAGTGTCTTTCCTGCCCGAGTCAATCTTTCGATGTCGTTTTTTGCGATCTGAGTGTCTATATTATTATCATTCAATAATTTTTCTTTGCCGGCGTAAATTTGTTTACCCTGAATAAGGGCTTTGATGCCATAACCGGCAACCGATTCAAATTTCTCTATCGGTTCAAGCGGAAGTGCTTTTCTGATCTCGGTTTCTTCAATTATCGCTCTTGCTAGGGGATGAGCGGAGCCGACTTCTAAACTGGCCTCATAGCGCAAAATATCTTGTTCGGTAAAACTATCATAAGCGATAACATCAGTTACTTTAGGTTTTCCTTCAGTGAGAGTTCCCGTTTTGTCAAAAACTATAGCTTTGATTTTATGGGCTATCTCAAGGCTCTCAGCATCTCTGATAAGTATGCCATGCTCTGCTCCTTTTCCGGTTCCTACCATTATGGCTGTCGGTGTAGCAAGTCCCATTGCGCATGGACAAGCAATTATTAAAACAGCGACTGTATTTAGCAGAGCATATAATAGTGCTGGTTCGGGTCCAAGAACATACCAGAATACAAATGTACCTATTGCCAGCATGATCACTGCGGGTACAAAATAAGAAGATACAATGTCGGCTAGTCTTTGGATTGGCGCTTTCGAACCCTGAGCCTCCTGAACCAGCTTGATTATCTGGGCGAGCATTGTCTCGGAGCCTATTTTAGTTGCCTTAAAAGTAAATGTACCGGATTTATTTATGGCTGCTCCTATGACATTATCACCTATGGTTTTATCAACTGGTATGCTTTCTCCGGTTACCATTGATTCGTCAATTGAAGATTCACCACTGACAATAATGCCGTCAACCGGAATTTTATCTCCTGGCCTAACCCGAATGAGGTCACCGAGAACTACATCAGTAACCGGAACATCAGCCTCTTTTCCGTCGCGAATAACTCTGGCGGTCTTGGCCTGAAGACCAATAAGTTTTTTGATAGCTTCTGAAGTTCCGGCCTTTGCTTTCGCCTCAAAATAACGGCCGAGCAGAATTAGGCCGATAACTATGGTGGCGACATCGAAATAGGGCATTGCCTCCATATTCAGCTTTTCGATAATGCCGGGGAGCATAGTAACAAAAGCTGAATATCCATAAGCAACGGTAGTTCCAATGGCAACTAGCGTATCCATGTTAGCTGTTCTGTGTTTTAGCGATTTTATGGTTCCTCTATAAAACTCCCATCCCGCCCAGAACTGAACCGGAGTTGCTAGTAAAAGCTGTATCCAAAAATTCTTAAATATCGCGGGAGCCGTGTTTACTAGTCCGGGAAAACTGCCCCATAAAACAAATCCGCCGAGGAATAAACTTACTATTACTTTTATTTTTAAAGCCGAGAGCTCCTTCAGCTTTCTTAATTTCTCTTCGTCTTCGCTATGTATTTCTTCCCGAATAAGCGCCTCGTAGCCTACATTAGACACTGCCGACTCCAATGCCTGGTCGGTAACCTTATCGGAATCATAGTCTACAGTGGCTTTTTCCGTTGCTAAATTTACGATTGCTGAATTTACGCCCTCGATTTTTTTGAGAGATTTTTCTATTGTCAGAACGCAGGATGCGCAGTGCATCCCTTTAACTGAAAAAGTTTTTTTGATGTGTGCCATATTGATTAATCAGTTACTCTTATTTTTCCGTGATACATGCCCATCCCGCAGGAATATTTGAATTCTCCTGCCTGCTGGGGAGTTAATTCTATAGTTACCTTCTGGTTAAGAGGAAGCTGTCTGCGTATCTTAAAATCTCCCAACACCACTTCCTCCAAGCAGGAGCTCGGGTCTTTTCGTAAAAAAGTTACCTTCGTTGTCCTGCCTTTGGGTATCGAAATAGATTCAGGAGAGTATCCGCCCTCAACGATAATTTCTATTTCGCTGTTTGCGCTTATTGTTCTTTCCCGTTTCATGAGAAAAAACCAATAAGTAAAGAGGATGCCGATAATGCCAGAAATTATAACAATTAATTTATCCATAATTTATATACTATTTTCTCTTGAGTTTATAGACTTTTAGAATTTCTGTTCTGGCCTTATCTGTCTGTCCAGATTTAATTTGATCCAAGATACAGCCACCCAGATGATTTTCTAATAGCAAATCTTCTATGTTTGAGAGGCCTTGTTTTACAGCTGATGTCTGGGTAATCACATCTATGCAATAAGTGTTATTTTCGACCATCTCCTGAAGGCCGCGCATTTGACCCTCAATGATTTTTAGGCGGCGGACAATCCGCGGTTTGTTATAAGAATGCTTCATATACGACTAAACATATACCCCCTGGGGGGTATATGTCAAGTGGATAACTAAAAAACCAGTGTTAGTGGTTTTTATAAAACTAGATATATAAATTTACCCGCAAGCCTAGAACCAGTTTTTCCTTTTGAAAAAATACAATGCCACCATGGCCAGAGATGCCATTGAACCAAATACGATAAAGAAAGCATGGGGTGATTCCTGGAAGGGCAACGGGATGTTCATGCCATAAAGACCGGTTAAGACAAGGAATGGCAGTGCGATGGTTCCGTATACGGCCAGTACCTTGGATATCTCGTTAGTTTTCTGGGCTATTGCCGAAAGATAAACATCCAAAGAACTATTTAAAGTATCACGATAAGTTTCGATAAATTCGATAACACGGATAGCGTGTTCATAAAGATCGCGGTAGTAATTTTCAAGATCACCGTCGGTTTTAATACGGGGATGTCTTACGAGTAGACTGACAACTTCTCTCATGCCTCCGGCATTGCGACGAAAGTCTATGAGGGAGCGTTTAATTTTAAATATCTTTTCGAGCATCTGCGGGGACGGATTTTTCCAGATATCTCCTTCGAGGGAGTGAATGCTTTCTCCAATACCATCCAGAGTTACAAGATAATAATCTACTATTTCATCGAGAAGCGCATAGACTAGGTGATGAGTATCGATTTTATGATCATCTGTTCGGGGGAATCGTTCGCGAACGCGATCGACTAATGTTCCCGGATGTTCTTCCACTGTTACCAGCGAGTCGGGCCTAATGAACATATCGAAATCATCAAAAGTGAGCTGGAGGGTCTTAGCTTCAAAGCGGGCAATTTTAACCACAATAAAAACATAGTGGTCGCGTTCAACAACTTTGGCTATCTGCCTTTTGTGGTAGCAGTCCTCGATGTCCAAGCTATGGTAACCCTCCGCTTCTGCAAAATGTTTAAATCCATTGCCGGCGGACATCCTGATCGTCCGCCAGGGGACACCTGCTATGGGTTCATCATAAATTTTTTCAGAATGATTCATGTCTTAACTATATAAATATTATTATAGTCTATTTTATCGCCTAGTATAGTCTAAGGATAATATAATCATACATAAAACAAAGAGCCCCGCCTAGACTTGCGTCTTGGGCGGGGCTGTCGGCTTGAGCCGAGCTTCATACTGGCGCTATTTTATCAATTCTTTTGCTGGTTATAAATAAGAAACTAGGATCTTTTGTAATGGGCAACGATCAGCGTCCCTAGAAGCCCATCTTGGTCAGCTACGAAATCGACAATAATAGGTCTATTGCGGTGCTTCAGAAATGGTAGTCTGGCCCCAATCTTTACCAGTGATTCCCTAGACAGGTCCTGTGGGATAAAAAACTCCAGAGTTTCGTGGCCATCTCTCCAGAGTTGAGCACCAAGTCTCCTTATAGATCTCGTATCTACCCTTTTCCCAATGATTCTCATTTAGATATCCTTGATTTTCAATGTATACCAAAATAATATACTATTTAATAGTATTGTCAAGTTAGCTACGAGCCGTGATAGACGTTATCTATGGTGAATCTATTGAATCAGGGCTTGAAGTATGAGTAGCCATAGCAATTTTTACTTGCCAGTTCTAGCTAAATAAATAGCCTACCGAATGGCAGGCTTACGAACATCAGACATGTATCACCCAATTATAATCTGGCTGACCCCAGCCTAACCAAGTGACCTTTGCTTGATTTAATCTTGTAGCTAGATTGTCGAAAAACTCTCTACAATCTTTGCAAGATCCATTAAATAATGGGTTGCGACAGCTATGCCTTCTTCCATGAGCCAGAAATGGAACTGCTTCTATGCAAGCATCGTTTTCGCTGTCTGCCATGATAATTACACCATGGCCGTCATCAAATCTGATGAGGAAGATTTTCTCGGGCTTAATTCTGCGCCATAATCTGGAAAAATATCCATCACTAATCACCCGGGTCTTTTTTGCCTGACCACTATCGAAATACTTACCCAGTTCTTCGGTGGTAAGGTGGAGTAGGTGGGCTTTGGCTAGTTCTTCTCCGGTAAAGTTCCTGCTCATTCAGAGCCTCCGTGATTTTCAATGTATACCAAAATAATACACCGTATTCAGAGTATTGTCAAGTTTAGCTGACAGCCTGGCTTGCACTGAGCCTGTCGAAGTGGACGAAGTCGGAACTATTATTAAGAATATTATATCAGAATCTCTATATTTATAAAAAAGAAAAGGCCTCGCACCGGACGAGGTACGAGACCTTTGTTGCCGACGCGAGGCGTTGACGATTAGGACAGATGACCGAGTTCCGCGAAGATCGCGTCTTCGGCGGCGTTCGGGCCGTTGTCGCGGTTGTAGAGCCGCGTGTCCAGCTCGTCCTTGGACAAGTCCACCTTCATCACCCGACCCTTGAGGTAGTCGAAGTAGAGGCGGTTGCCGTTGTGGACGAAGTCGCCGAACATCTGCGTGATGTCGTCGCCCTGTTCCTGGCTGAGGATTGTTCGCGCCTCATACACCGTCATCGGCTTGGGATCGAAGTGCAGGAAGCCCATGCCCTGACACTGGGCGCGGTTGTACAGAGCCGCCAGAATGGCCGCTTTGTCGAGACCCTTGATGTTCATCGTCTTCTCCTTTGATTGGTTGTGGGGTACTAGCTCAACTGTGTAATTTAATAGTACCATATTTCATGGCAAAAGTCAAGTGCTGCGAGCCGTGATAGGCGTTAGAACGTGGACTGTGAGTAATCATAGCAATTTTTATCTGCCAGTTCTAGTAATCAGATAAACAAAAAGCCTTGCACCCCAGACGAGGTACAAGACCTTTTGTCTGCAATGCAAGGCGCTACTCAAGCCACGAATCTTGAAACTTCGGGTCGGGATTCGGAATCTCCTTGTCGCCATCGTGAAACACCATGAGGTACTGTCTCTTCGTGGTTATTAGGCCATCAGGAATTTTCAAACAAGGTTCGACGTGGCGCGGTCTTTCCGTTGAAGGGATACTTAAACTCGAGGCGACCCAATCTCCCGAAAGCGGCACTCTTGAGTCGCGCTGCTGAAAGAAACTAGTCGAAAAGAAGTACTCTCTGGT
>JACOZW010000046.1 GCA_016181145.1 Candidatus Yanofskyibacteriota bacterium | reverse complement strand
ACACAATGAAGGACAGCACGAATCTTGGACAAAAGGCAGGGGCCCATTCGAACTAATATATTGCGAAATGTGTAAAAATAAACAAGATGCAAGGAATAGGGAAATATATCTTAAAACAGGCATGGGTAAGCGCTATCTAAAAAATAGATTAAGGCGCTTCCTGGCTCTAACGGGATGAACGTTATAATATCACAAGCTTTAGCGAGCGGGTTACCGGTCATAACGACCAGGCATAGCGGATTGCCTGAGCAGGTTAAGGATGGGTATAACGGTTTTCTGGTAAACGAAGGGGATTATTTGGCGTTGGCAGACAAAATTTTATATTTAATCGACCACCCAGATATGCTGCCAAAATTAGGGGAGAACGGCCGAAGCTTGGTTGCGGAAAAATATAATTCCGAAAAGCTGATAGCTGAGCAAATCGAGGTATACAAATCGGTTATAGACAGATAGATTCTTATTTAATCAAATAAAAATCCCATACTTTGAAGTTGGGATTTATTGTGTGGATTTTAGTATGTCTCAGGTCGACGAGTTCTTTTGGGGTAAGATAGTCGGTATAGACGAAAGATTGATAACCCCCGTCGGGGTCTCCTTTATAATAGTCGGCTATTTTAGCATAGTCTATCTCAATACTATAAAGCCTATCTCCGCTTTTTTCGTAAGTATATATCCAGATACCAGGTTTATCGCGGTGGGGGACAGCATAATCATAATATGGTGTTCCGGGATAAGTCGTGATTATAGTTACATCAAAATCATCCGGACGGACATTCAAAAGCCAATCTCTAGTCTCCATTACTGTTTCGTTGGATTCGCCGGGATGGCCGATAGACATCAGGGCCTTGATTTTAAGGCCATGTTTGCGGGCTATTTCGATACAGCGGGTGTTATCTTCTTGGGATGCTTTCTTGTTTATGTTCTCGAGTATTTTTGGTGAACCAGATTCAAATCCTGTCAGTATCCATCTGAAGCCGGCACGATACATTGCCTCTGCCTGTTCATCTGTGAAAAGTTCTGCCTTGATGAATCCTCTCAGACGGAATTCAGTATTTAGCCTTGTCTGAGCTTCGGCAATCATATTCATGAGTTCAATCATCTTTTTATTAACATTTAATTCATCATCATACATCATGAAACCGCGGATGCCATAAGTGTGGTAGATATGAAGTATTTCCGCAACTATATTTTCGCTGGTTCTGGTTCTAACTTTTCTTAGGAAGGGGGATGCTCTGCCTCCGCAGAATCCGCATTCAAAAGGACAGCCAAGCTGGGCGATCATGCTTAGTGCGCTCACTTCATCAATCTTGTAATGGTAGCTGGCGACATCCACCAGGTGTCTTGCTGGAAAAGGATTTTCGGTCAATTTCTTATTGGTTAAAAATAGGCTTGATTTTGGTATATCCGCATCAATCAGCTTTGGCGGATCATCTTTAAGGGCTTCGAAAATTGCTTCCTCGCCGTCTCCTGCCACCAAGATATCGAAAGATGATTCAAGCTGTTTGAAGGCAAGAGTTGCCCTGCCGTTAATGTCTAATTTCCGCTCTCTTTTATAAGCGGCATTCACTAGTGTAATGTGGGGACCACCTAAGATTACTTTCGCATCCGATTTAACGGCTTTAATCGTTTTTAGAATTTTTATTGTTGCCGGCAGTTGTGGGGTTGTGGCCGTTATTCCAAAAATGATAGTTTCTGAATTGAGGCAGTAGTCTTCGATTGCGCTCTCATAGTTTTGAATACCAGACAGATCTATCACATCGACAGATGCGCCAGATCTCTCAAGTACGGCTGCAACTTTCAATATGCCAAGAGTCATAAATACCCGCTCATCCAAAAGGAAAATGGAGGGCGGAATTATCAGGCAAATTTTCATATCCGTCCCCCTTCTCTATATATTTAGGGTGTCAAAGAACTTGAATATAATTTTACACAGATAATCAAAAGATCAATATTGTTTATGCTAGATTTTAATGTATAATATAGTATGTGTATTGTGGCCCATCCGAGCATATGTGGCAGTGAATAGAACAATGAATTAGTGTTAAAAATATGGATCATCGCGTGAAATTATTATACATTGCCAATCTTCGCCTACCAACAGAAAAGGCATATGGAATCCAGATCGTAAAAATGTGCGAAGCTTTTGCTCTGCAGGGTTATGATGTTGTTTTGGCACATCCTTTTAGGAGCAATGATATAGGGGATAATGTCTTCTCGTACTACTCTGTCAGGCGGAATTTTGAGGTGAAAAGAATATGGGCTCCGGACTTTTATTTTTCTGGCCGGTTTGATAAAATCGCCGTCAATATAAAGGGGATTATTTCTGCCCTGATTCTTTGTTTCTATGCCATCACGCATAAAACGGATGTTATCTATTCTCGCGACGAATGGCCGCTTTATTTTTTGAGTTTTTTAAAAAATAACTTATTTTTTGAAGCCCATAGATTTTCGGGGCTCCGGAGCGTATTTTATAAGAGATTTCTTAGAAAAAAGATAAAAATAGTTACTATTTCCAAGAATATCAAAAACAGATTTTTGGATGCCGGTTTTAAGGATACTGACGTTTTGGTTGCTCATGACGGCGTAGATTTAGATAGTTTTGATGTCGGAATCTCAAAAGAAGGCGCGAGGAATATGGTTGGTTTGCCCCAAGATGCCAGGATCGTTATGTATACCGGACATTTATTTCCCTGGAAGGGGGCGGATATTCTTGGCCAAGCGGCAAAATTAGTGCCGGAGTCAACATTCGTTTTTGTGGGCGGGACAAGCGTAGACATAGAAAATTTCAGAAATAAATTTGGTCAAGTAAAAAATATTTTAATTTTAGGCCATAAGCCGTATAAAGACGTGCCATTTTTTTTGAAAGCCGCGGATATATTAGTCTTACCCAATTCGGCTAAAGAGAAAATATCCGTTTACACATCGCCCCTTAAACTTTTTGAATATATGGCTTCGGGCCGGACGATTGTCGCCAGTAACCTTCCGTCGATAAGAGAGGTTTTAAGTGAAAATAACTCAGTATTAGTTGAGCCGGATAATCCGGAAGAATTAGTCCGGGAGATCAGGTCTATATTTAGCGATCCCAGCCTAAAAAATGGACTTGCCAAAAAAGCCTTTGAAGACGTGAAGAATTATACCTGGGAGCGCAGGGCCGAGAAGATAAGGGAGTTTATCTAGCTGGTATTTTCCGGGCACTTATCTTCAGTCCCGGATATAGACCGAGCGTTAGCAGCGAGCGGATTGTGGTGCGGAATATTGATGCCGAGAGAGGAAGTTTAAGAAGCGTCTGAAGATATTTTTTATGCTTAATGCGTGATAGGTCATTTAGCTTCAGGGCATATTCCTTGAATGCCTCGTCTGTAATATCAATAAAACCGGTTTTCTTTAAATAGCGACTGATATTCTGGGGAATTACATAGTTTATTGTATCAATACCGGCTGGATTTTTGCCTCGCAATTTTAAGTAGAGATGCGCCAGCGACTTAGGAAGAAGGGGGGGGAATAAGATTCGATAATGCTGTTCTATCGGCCATAGATAGTTTGGCGTTTCAATATAAATTACTCCTCCGGGTCGTAATATGCGATATGCTTCGCTCAGTACCCTCGTAACATCAGCTACATGTTCCAGGACCGATTGGCTATAGACCAAATCAAATGAGTTGTCGGGTAATGGAATTTTCTCTCCATACCCCTGTATAAAACTTGTTTTGATATCCGGATATTTTTCGGCGCGCAAGCGGGAAGCTTTAATTGCTGATATTTCAGGCTCGATGCCGGTGACCTGGTGTTTCCCCAGAATAGCTAAGGCGACTGCTAAGCCGCCAATACCGGAGCCGATCTCTGCTACGTCCAAATAACCGGTCTTTTTTAGGATTTTAGTCGCAATATTATTGATGAGACGGGCGGTGTCATTAGTCGAATTTAGATTTTCTAAATCGAGGTATTCTCTATAGCGTTGTTCTATTTTGGAGGTTTTTTCAGAAAATAAATCTTTGCCTGGATTTTTATTGGTAAATGCATATTCGTGGATGAGTTGTTCAAATTCAGTCATATTATTATATCTTATTTTTACCATATATTTTATGTAAATCAAAACTTTCAATACTGCGCGTTCTCAGCATCATTAAATATTGAATATTGACCTGCCTGTTTAGATAAGTTATTATCTGCACACGTCCTTTTATAAAGGAGTCAGTATGTCCAGTGGTATCCCTCTCACGCAGGATAGAATCACTCTTCCTCTTCTTAATAAGATGAAGCGGGATAAAAAAGTTATCTCAGCGCTCAGTATTTATGATGCCAGCCATGCGCGTCTTTTTGACCGGGCCGGCGGGGAAGTTATTATAGTTGGCGACTCAGCCAATATGGTAATAAATGGTGAGCCGAGTACTAAATCCATGACAATGGATCAAATGATATATCACGCCAAGGCCGTGCGTAACGGCACAAGACGCCTTTTTGTTGTTGATGATATGCCGCTTGGTTCTTATGAGCCTTCTAATCAGGTTGCAATTGAAAATGCAGCCAGATTTATGCGCGAATCAGACGGTAATGCTGTAAAAATTGAAACCAATAGGGCATATCTTGAGCGAGTTGAGGCAGTATCTAATTTTTGTCCAGTCGTTATACACATCGGGCTTAATCCGAATAAGGCCGAAATGCTTGGCGGATACAAAACCTATGGCAAGACTTTGGAAGGAGTTAAAGAACTCTGCCAAGTAGCGCTTGACGGCGAACGAGCCGGAGCCTGTATGATATTATTAGAGTCTGTTACGGAAGAGGTTTCGCAGAAAATTAGGGATATTGTAGACATTCCAGTCCTTGGTATAGCAGCCGGCAGAGAACTTGATGGTCAACTTTTGATTAGTTACGATCTTCTCGGTCTCTATGAATGGCCAGGCAACAAAAAGCCGAAGCACTTCATCGCATATCAGGCTGACGAAAAAGGATTAACAGTTGCCGGCCTAACGCTAAATGCTTATTTATGGTACGTGAATGCCGTAAAGAAAAATAAAGACGAATTTCCGGGAGAAGAGAACGTTCATTTTTTACCTAGAAAGACACCAAAAGAGCTAGAAGAAAGAGAAGAAATTCTAGAGTATCTCAAAACACTAAAATAAAAGACCGCTATGCGGTCTTTTTAAATTGTTGTTCCCATTCAGACACTAACCTCAGTCCCTCTTCAAGCGAAGTATGGTAGTGCCAATCCAATAATTCTTTTGCCAGTTGGGGATTTCCGTACCAAGCCGTAAGATCTCTTCCTTTATTTTGCATGGAATTGAATACGGGTTTTGGGGAGACATTAAATATTTGCTTATATTCATCTACCAAATCTTTCGTGGTCGTTTTCGTGCCAGTAGCTATATTTACAGCTTTTCCTAGGCCTTTTTTTTCGTATAGAGCTAGTGCAGCTTTTACGAAGGCATATGTGCAGTCATCTACGTAGATAAAATCGTGCGAAGCCTCGCTATCTACAAGCGGGGGCCATTTATTCTCCAGGCAGTGCGATATCATAACCGGCATTAATGTTTTTCTTTCTTGCCACGGTCCGTAGACGGAATATAATCTCAGGTGCATCGCCGGAAAATTGAAAACCTCGCTGTAGTATTTCATTAAGTAATATGCCCCGATTTTGGATACAGCATAAACACTATTTGGAGCTAATTCATCATCCTCTTTCGGTCCGGCAGAATTCAATCCATATTCGGATGAACTGCCAGCCTGCACAAAAGCATGAAAATCTAAACTACGCAGAGACTCTAGTATATTAGATGTCCCAATATAGTTAACTTGTTGTATCTGTCCGGTATCTGTCTGATGAGCGTGTCCGCCGTAAGACGACAAATTAAAAATAGTTTTCGGCTGAATTCCCTGGAATAGCTGATCAACTTCTATTTGGCTTGTGATATCAACTTTTTCTAGGTTCTGCCAGTTATGATGCTTAAATCTCCAATTAGTATCGATATTTTTTGAACATCCGAAGACATCGTCTCGACATCGGCTTAAGTTGAAAAAAAGATTAGCACCAATAAAACCGGAAGCTCCAAGTATCACGACCGGGCCGATTAATGTTTTGGCATCGTCAATTTCAGCCGGACCCCAGGTGTTAGAATGCAGTTCGCTGATCATTAGTTTATCTCTGATGATTTTTTAGAACCAGTTTTTTCTTCAAGGGGTTCTATGATCATATTTTCCATGAATTCATCTCGGGGCAGTAAGGGGATCATGTCTTCAATCGGTTTACTGATATATCGGCCATCTCCCGTTTTAACGGCCACCAGTTTTGGTATTAATTTTTGAGATTCATCCAGTTTTACATCGCAAAGAATCGGCTCATCAGAGTTTATGATGTCGATTATCTTTTCTTTAATTCCGGAATGATCATGAATCGTTTCCGCTCTGATTCCGTAAGCCTGCGCCACCCTAACAAAGTTTGGCGCAGAGTAACCGGTCTGTTCGACAGTAGCTTCATAGCGTCCCCCAAAGTAAACTTCCTGAAACTGTTTAATAATTCCATAAGAATTATTATTCAGGATGAACATTTTTATCGGCAGATTATAGTGCCTGATTGTCTGGAGATCCTGTATGTTCATTTGGAATCCGCCATCGCCATCAATGCAAATTATATTTGCCGTTGGATCGGCAAAAGCAGCCCCAATCGCAGCCGGCATTGCATAACCCATAGGGGAGTTGCCGAAAGCAGAGAAAAGTCTATGCCCCTTCTTGATTCCAAATCCCTGGATAGTCCAGGTAAGATTACCGCCCTGATCGGGGATGATTATGGAGTTTGGTGGCAGAACTTCAGAAAGTGTTCTGGTAAAGACATAGGAGTTAACCGAGCCTTCCTGCTGATGATACTCGGGAAGGACAGTCGGATATCTTTCTTTCCATCTCAGGCAAATTGACTGCCAGTCAGAAAAATCAGAAATATTTTCATCGCGTTTGGAAATTAATAACAGCAGGCTTGCGAGAAAATCCTTTACGTCGGCATTTATCGGCAGATCGGCAACAACCCACTCTTTATTTAATTCGTGATTATCAATATCAACAACTATTTTATATGCTTCTCTGGCGAATGTTTTGGGCTGGCCGCCCGTTTGGCGGGTATCAAGCCGCGAACCTAGGCTTAGCACCAAGTCGGCGTTCTGGATTGTAAAATTTGCTGCCCTATTACCATAAACACCAAATTGACCTATGTATAGAGGATGATTATGAGGTAAAATATCAATTCCGCTCCAGGTAGAAACAACCGGTATTTTCAGCGTCTCTAATATTTTTAGAAATTCATTCTCGGCCTTGCCTAACTTTATTCCTGCGCCAGCAATGATTACCGGACGTTTTGCTTTCATGATTTGATCCATTGCTTCTACGGCGACAGTGTGAGTAGAAAGCAGGGGTGTATGTCGATTTAGGTCCGACGGATCCTCTTCTGGAGTAAAGCCGATAAGCTCTTCGGGATTTATCTCTGCGTGCTGGACATTCATTGGAATATCCAGCCAAACAGGTCCTGGCCGTCCGGACTTAGCGATATGTATGGCCTTATCTAGATAATATTTTATTTCATTTGGATCCCTAACTATCTCGGCAAACTTAGTTATTGGGCGGACGATGTCGATAATATCGGTCTCCTGAAACCCTAATTGGCGTATCTTCCTTTCGCCCTTAGTCTCCCACAAGTTTACTTGTCCGGTGATCATCAATGTCGGGATCGAATCAAAATAAGAACAGCAGACGCCAGTTATCAGATTAGTTGCACCCGGACCGGAAGTTGCAACAGCGACTCCGATATTTTTGGTCACCCTTGAGTAAGCATCTGCGGCCATTGCCGCAGCCTGCTCATGTTGCATGCAGACATAGTTGATGTCCGGGTTTTTACCGAGAGAATCCACGATATGAGCGCAAGCCCCGCCAGTAACAAGAAAAACTTTCTTAATCCCTGAATCAGCTAGGTATTGAGCCAGATAATCTGTTAGCTTCATCTCTATTGTCCTTGGTATTGTAAAGGAGCAATTTGCTCACATTTATACTATAAAAAGAGTCACGAGTCAATTCTTGTTAAAACGGTTTAAATGTTGTAATACTACCAATTAGTACATATACAAATGAGGAAAATCTTGGAAAACCATCCATTCGTTCCGGGTAAAGACAAGGTTTACTACAGTCGGGCAATTTTTGGAGATAGGGAGATAGCCTCTGTCTTAGAGTGCCTGAACAATGACTGGCTCGGTGTTGGTAAGTACACCCGAGTGTTTGAGAAACAGGTGGCTGAGATTTTTGGCCAGAAATTTGCGTTATTCGTGAATTCTGGCTCTTCAGCAAACTTTCTTGCCGTAAGGGCGCTTCTGAATGGGGCTAGATACGGAGAGGTAATCACTCCGGCCTGTACTTTTGCTACGACCGTCAATCCTCTTATTGAGTCGGGACTTGTTCCGGTTTTCGTTGATGTCGAACCCGATACATATAATGTTGACCTAGATCTCGTTGAAGAGGCTATCAATCCTCATACAGTCGGCCTTATGATACCTCATCTGATAGGGAATCTGAACGATATGGCAAGATTGCGCCGTATGGCTGATGAGTATGGCCTGATGTTAATAGAGGATAGTTGTGATTCAATCGGCGGCACAATTAGAGGTGAGCCGACTGGTAAATATGCAGATGCCAGTACGACTAGCTTTTACGCATCTCATATAATTACGGCAATGGGCGGCGGCGGTATGGTTATGTTTAAGAATCAGGTCAATGCTGAGTTTACCCAGACCATTAGGGATTGGGGCAGGGCTTCGGCCGAATATTATGATGAGCATCCCGATATCCGTTTTAATTTCTTTCTAGATGATGTCCAGTATGACGGTAAATTTGTTTTTCGCGAGCTTGGTTTTAACTTTAAGGCACTGGATCCCCAAGCTGCATTCGGGCTTGTTCAGTTATCGCGTTTGAGCGAGTTTGATCAGATTCGCAAGAGAAATTTCAAGATTTTGTATGACTTTTTTGCCGGTTTTCCGGAGCATTTCATGCTGCCTCGTCAGGCTGTTGCCGAAAGTGATGTCCGTTGGCTGGCATACCCCCTCATTATCCGCGAAAGTTCGCCGATAAAAAGGACCGACCTGATGCTTTATATGGAAGAACGGAATATTCAGACGAGGGTTTTGTTTGCCGGAAATATTTTGCGGCATCCTCCGTATAAGGATATTAGTCATTTTGTTCATGGTAATCTGACCAATTCTGATATGATTTTAGCCCAGGGAATTCTTATCGGCTGTCATCACGGATTGCGTCAGGAGCATTTGGATTATGTTATGGATACTATAAAGAGTTATTTGCAAAAGATTTAATTTTTTTGAAAACGCCGTTGGGCGTTTTTTGTTTGCTAAATTTAGTCACATATTCTAATATAATAACCATGAGCAGCAGCAAGCCATTCTCGCTCGATGAATTTAAGGACATTTACTCTAAGGTGCCTCGCCTTTGTGTTGAGGTGATTGTAAAAACGCCGGAGGGTGTTGTTTTGTCGTTGAGAAAACTGCCTTCTTGGTATGGTAAGTGGCATATTCCTGGTGGAACTGTATTTTATAAAGAGAAAGTCGCAGATGCGGTAAAAAGAGTGGCAGGTGAAGAACTGGGGATTAAAATCAGCTCGCAGGAATTGTTGGGATATATTGAATATCCCAGCGAAGGGAAGGAAGTCGGATTTGGTACTAGTGTTGGTTTGGCCTTCTTGTGTTCAGCAGAAGCTGCTTCGATGAAACCTAATAATGACGCATCCGAAATAAAAATATTTAAATCTTTGCCTGATAATATGATTGACGAGCAATATAATTTTCTGAAAGCTAAGTGGGAATATATCAATAAAGATTAATTTAATGAGCAAGATTATTAAAAGAATAAAAACCGAATTGTTTTATTTAAAGAGGCTGATCGAAGAAGGATACGGGCCGTCTTATTGGCGGGCGTATTTTAAGAATAGATTTTTTGGCAATTACTTATTTACTTATCTTCCTCGTTACGATTATGTGGCCGATCCCGATTTGGAGATGCATACTATCTGTTCTAGGCACGGCCAGGGTCTGTGGATGTTCGCCTGGATGCTTACTTCTTTTCTCTTTCATTCGAAATTGAGGCCAGTCGTGATTATTCACGATGATGGGACGATAGACAAAGATACGGAAAAATTAATTCAAAGTAAGTTTCCGAATACTAAGGTAATGTTTCGCGATGAGACGACTAAACGAATTCTAGAGATGCCGGATATACCGGAAATTATCAAGAGATCCAGACTAGAATGCCACTTTTTTTTCGATAAGCTGACCAATGCCCTCCTTTTTAGCAAGGCCAAAAAATTGATTGTCAGTGATTCAGATATACTTTATTACGGAGAACCGACTGAAGTGGTCGACTTTGTGCTAGGTAGGTCTGATTGTGATGCGATGGCCCAACGCCATATCGGCGACGATATAGATTTTATTTTAAGAATGGACGATTATTATACGAACAAATACGATCTCAGGGATAATAAGGTTGCATTACTAAACGGCGGTTATCTAATTATTGATAAGGACAAATTTAGTATCGATCAGCTGGCAGAATATTTAACTCATACAGAAAGGCCGCTTAATGATTATTTTATTGAGATGGAGGGCTGGACCTGTCTTTTCGCACAGGTAGACTATAAGTTTTTATCGACAGACAGATATGCAATCAAGGGCCTTCTTAACAATAATATGGTCATGAAACATTATACCAGCCCTCGCCGCTATGAGATGTTTGCCTATGGTATCGATATGGCAAGGAAATCAATGCGGTAAAATGGATCATAATTTTTATAAAAATTATTTTGAGTTTGAAAAATATCACTGGTGGTTTAGGGTGCGTAGGAATATAATTCTGTCTTTGTTAGAAAAATACAGAATATCTAAAACCTCTAAAATTTTTGATTTCGGATGCGGTTCCGGTTATACTGCCGGTTATTTGCAGGGACTTGGTTATAATGTGGCGGGTGCTGATTTTTCCGATGAAGCTATTGGGCAGGGGAGGGCCAATGGCGTGCGTAATTTAGAAGTAATAAACAATAACGACATCAAACATCCGGAGGGAGGCTTTAATTTGATTATGGCTCTGGATGTGGTTGAGCATATAAAAGATGATTTTGAAATCATCAAAGCCATGGAAAGATCTATCGGTTCGGGCGGTATGCTTATAATGACAGTACCGGCGTATATGTGGTTATGGGGAGTTCAGGATGATGTAGCTCATCATTTCAGGCGGTACACGATGAGGTCTATCATGCGTCTTCTTGATAAATTTCCTGATTTAACGATAGTCAAAAAAAGTTATTTTAATACCTTATTGTTTCCGGCGATAGTGATGGTTAGATTTGTTAGCAAGTGGTTTGGTTTGAGGGGCAGGGAGTCTGATTTCGAAATCAATAACGGATTATTAAATAATATATTTTTTAGAATTTTTAACTTAGAATCAAAATTGCTGAAGTATATCAATTTTCCGTTTGGTGTTTCGGTTTTGTTGGTGGTTAAAAAGAAGTAGTAAGGATCCCAAATACAATGAAAAAAATTAATCCAATCTTATTACTAATTATTGCGTTTTTTTTGATATCCAGATTCTTGGGAGTTGACCAAATATATCATCAGGATGAGTATCGCTGGGCTACAATTGCAAATCCAATTTTTAATAATTTTATTGCGCCTCACCCTCCGCTTAATAAGTACTTTCTCTGGATGCTCGGTGGCTTACTTGGGTATGATAATCTTAGATTTGGTCCCTTTTTGTTCGGTTTTTTAAATCTGGTACTCGTCTACCAAATAGTCAAAAAGGTTACTTCTGGGGCCAAAATAGCGCTTTTAGGGGCATTTTTATA